>JAFWQT010000063.1 GCA_017508965.1 Prevotella sp.
ACAAGGAGAGATTCAGCGGCACATTGGTGAGCACATTGACGAACGCCGACAGCCACAACACCCGTTTCTGCCGCTCTCCCATCAGGAGCAGCACGCCCAACTCTATGAGAATCGTCAGCAGAAGGGCTATCAGCAATATCACGGCCAGTTCTATCGTCATGATGTGAGTGTTGAAAGTAGGTAACCAGGTATCAGCGCAGCAGCCAACAGTCCGAAAGCAAGTCCTTCCCTGCCCTTCAGCAGGCCATTGGCCCAATAGAGTGTCACAGGCATGGTGCAGTTCACGGCAAACAGTCCCGTCAGCATTATCGCCCTTTCAGAACTACGGCATAGCAGGCATCCCGACACGACGACCAGCACCGCCACGAGCGTCAGCAATATCCCTATCCGTCGGGCCATCCATCCGCCAGCCATCTTGCCCAGCATGGCCGTCAGACCGATGAGTAGCACCACCATATTGTCTTTCACGATGGCCGACGAGAACGATTCGCCCATGAACGAGCGGAACATCACGAACGCCACAACAACCAGAAGTAGCAGCCAGCGGCTTTGCCGAACCCTACTGCTCCAGGGCGTATCCCGCAGGGCGTCCCCCACCCTCTCGTCGTTCTGTTCCAACTTCAGATAAGCCACCGCCAACAGGCATAAGGCCAACAGGAAGAGATACAGCAGCGACAGCGAGAAGAACACCATGGCAACAGCGAGGCCGAAGGCTCCCGTGGAAACGAAGAGTCCCAGGGCACGCATATCGTTGCCGGTCTTCAGCACCACCTGTTTGCCTCCCCACACATGAAACAGCGAATTGCCTAAGCCCAGCAATACCGGCGCCAGATATCCGGCAAAAGGAAAGCCAAAAGTCACCATCATCACCGCAGTCAGCAGCAAAACCACTGCCGCCAGCAGCATCCAATGCCTGTCGCGCATACGGTCGGCCAGCAGTCCCGTCAACGGCTGTGTCAGGAATGCCAGGACATTATAGACAACGAAGATGCCGGTCAGACGGGAGAAACTGAACGGGAAAGCTATCAGATAGAGACAGCACAGGCACAGTCCGTCGACCAGGAAATGCAGCAGTGCGCCGATTCCCACCAAATGCCACCTATATCTTGTCCGTATGTCCATACGCCTCCAACTTTTAACCTCAGTTGTCAGGTGGCGAAGTTACGACAAAATAACGGAATATGCAAGAATTATTCCCGTAATTAGCAAATAATTTGCCAACTCCAATTGACAAACCTGCTCATTTTCAGAAAATATAACATAAAAAAAGCCTGCTACATTCCACTTTCCACTTTTTTTTCGTATCTTTGCCCCACAAGAACGTTTTAACAAAAAATTAATTCAACGCTATGGCATTTTTAACAAACGACAAGTTGACCATCGTCGGCGCAGCCGGTATGATTGGTTCTAACATGGTTCAGACAGCCCTGATGATGGGCCTGACAAGCGACATCTGTCTCTATGACGTATTCTCTCCCGAGGGTGTGGCAGAGGAAATGCGCCAGAGTGGCTTCGGCAACGTGAAGATTACCGCTACCACCGACGCCAAGGAGGCTTTCACTAACGCGAAGTATATCATTTCTTCCGGTGGTGCTCCCCGTAAGGCTGGCATGACCCGTGAAGACCTGCTCGCCGGCAACTGTAAGATTGCTGAGGAACTGGGCCAGAACATCAAGCAGTACTGCCCCGATGTGAAGCATGTGGTTATCATCTTCAACCCCGCCGACCTTACCGGTCTCGTAACATTACTCTATTCCGGACTGAAACCCGGTCAGGTAACAACCCTCGCTGGCCTTGACACCACTCGTCTGCAGAGTGCACTGGCTAAGAAGTTCAATGTGATGCAGGACGATATCACCGGTTGCGCTACCTATGGTGGCCACGGAGAGCAGATGGCCGTATTCGGAAGCCATGTAGAGATTGCCGGCCGCAAGCTGACCGACATCATCGGAACTGCTGAATTCCCCGAGGCTGAATGGGAGCAGATGAAGACCGACGTCACCAAGGGCGGTGCCAAGATTATCGAGCTCCGCGGACGCTCTTCTTTCCAGAGCCCCTCTTACCTCTCTGTTGAGATGATTCGTGCCGCCATGGGCGGTGAGCCCTTCCGCTTCCCCGTTGGAACATACGTATCGACCGACAAGTACGACCACATCATGATGGCCATGAAGACCACCATGACCGCCGAGGGTGCCAAGTATGAGGTTCCCCAGGGAACTCCCGAGGAGAATGCCAAGCTCGACCAGAGCTACGAGCACCTCTGCAAGATGCGCGACGAGCTGGTTACGCTGAACATTGTTCCTCCCATCAGCGAGTGGAGCAAAATCAACCCGAACCTCTAAGGTTTTGACAAAATTGAAATAATGAAATAATGAGAAAATGAGAAATTGGCTGTGCAAAAGCCATCATTTCTCATTTTCTCATTTTCTTAATTTCTCAATTTCAGAAAAAATGGCTTTAATTAAAGAAGTAAACGGACTGAAACCCCAATGGGGTAAGAACTGCTATTTCAGCGAGAATGCCACGATAGTGGGCGAAGTGACCATGGGCGACGAATGTTCCGTGTGGTTCAATGCCGTCGTTCGCGGTGATGTGGCCTATATTAAAATAGGTGACCGGACGAACGTACAGGATGGCGCCTGCCTGCATACCACCTATAAGATTGGTCCGCTGAACATCGGTTCCGATGTAACCATCGGCCACAATGCCACCATTCATGCCTGCACCATCCACGACCACGCCCTGATAGGCATGGGTGCCACGCTGCTCGACAACTGCGAGATTGGCGAAGGCGCCATCGTTGCTGCCGGAGCTTTGGTCGTAGGAGGCACCAAGGTGGGTGCCGGTGAAATCTGGGGAGGCGTGCCCGCCAAGTTTATCAAGAAGGTACGCCCCGGACAGACCGACAACGCCGCTCACTACGTTGCCTATATGGACTGGTATCGCGAGCGCGAAGAATAAATTCACCTATAGATACAAATTTTAGTACGCAGAGACGCAGAGACACAGAGTTTATTGTTATAGAGAAAACAAGACTCTGCGTCTCTGCGTACTGCCCATTCCCCGTTCTGCCGAATTTGCAATTCGGCAGCATTGAGCCGGGCATTTGTAATGCCCATTGCCGAAAAAGGCATCTTTCGGATTGCAAATCCTAATACTCTATGCGTTTGAATTGCAAATTCAAACGAACAGGTGTCCGCGGATCATGTTTTCTGTATAGGATTTTTTCGTTTTAAGGGTGTAAGGGTGCTAAAATGCCGATAAACACTGGGCTCGCACCCTGTTCAGAAGGGTGTCAAGGGTGTCATAAGGGTGTCAGCTTTTTTACAAATTCTCTAGAGAATTTGATTCATCCGATTATTATTTGTGCACCATCTGATGGCAGTTTGGAGATAAATTCTCTAGAGAATTTATCAAAAGTATTACACCCTTATGACACCCTTGACACCCTTCTGAACAGGGTGCGAGCCCAGTGTTTATCGGCATTATGACACCCTTACACCCTTAAAACGAAAAATCTCTTGTATGCGCGCGCGAGAGTAAGTACAAAATTGAAACCTGAAATATGCGCAGAGGAAGTTGTATTGTTGAACACCAGCGGGGCAAACGAGTGATCTCGTTTGCCCCGCTACTATTTTAGACGTGTCCTGCCATTGGGGAAACGCCGCGCCACTCCTATTTGTTGACAATCTCTTTCAGCGAAGATCCGAAGATGACGTATTGCGTATTGCCGGCAATGGTGCCCTCGTTCTGTCCCCAAAGGAAGGGCATAACTTATAGTTATGACGTAGATTCTGCCGAGCTGTTGAATTCACCTCTTTTTAATTATAGAATATTAACAACCGGACAAGGAATCGAGTGCTAACGCGCTTTTCAGATGAGGCTCACTATACAATAAATAAGGAAAGATTGCGTTATTTCGTTGTGTTTAGACGATTTTACTGGCTGCTGATTCTGTGTGCCATCACCTCTCTGGGGGCGAAGGCACAATACGATCCGCACTTCAGCCATTACTATGGCATGGAGGCGGCATATAACCCTGCGGCCGTGGGAAAAGAGTCGAAACTGAACGTGGTGGGCGCCTATGCCATGAACCTGGCGGGCTTCGAGAACAATCCCCGAACGTTCTATGTAGGCGGCGACATGCCGTTCTATGCGCTGAACAGCTACCACGGCGCGGGCATCAACCTGATGAACGACCAGATTGGTATCTTCACCCATCAGCGGGTAAGCCTCCAGTATTCGTATAAGATGAAACTGGCAGGAGGCACCTTGGGCATCGGTCTGCAGGCGGGTTTCCTGAACGAAAGCCTGAAAGCGTCGGATTTGGATTTGGCCGACAAAAACGACCCGGCCTTCTCATCGTCGGACACCAATGGCAACGCCCTCGACTTAGGTGCAGGCGTGTATTACCAGCACGGACGATGGTATGCCGGAGCCTCGGTGCAACATGCCACATCGCCGCTGGTGGAACTTGGCGAACTGAATGAATTTCAGATAGACAGAACTTATTATTTGACAGGCGGATACAATATTAAGCTAAGAAATCCGTTTTTATCAATACCCGTCTCAGTGCTCGGGATGAGCGATGGTGTCTCGTACAGGGGCGACGTGACTGCCCGCCTGGTGTACACCACCGAAAGGAGAACGCTGATGGCCGGTGTGGGCTACAGTCCCACCAATTCGGTGACGGTAATGGTAGGCGGCAGTTTCCACGGCATCAACGTGGGATACAGCTACGAGGCTTACACCAACGGCATCTCGCTGGGCAATGGCAGCCACGAGCTGTTCGTCAGCTACCAGACCGACCTTAATCTTTATAAGAAAGGTAAGAATAAGCACAAAAGCGTGAGGCTGCTCTGATGGCAGCAGAACCTTCAAGCATTTAGGAAATAAGGACAAACAACAAATAGAGATAATGACATACAAAGAGATGAAAACAGAAAGCGAAAAGAATCGTGAGAAGATGGGAAGAATGATGCGTAGTGCATTCTTCGTCCTCTCTTTTTCTACGTTCCTCTTGATCTTCGTAGGTTGCGCAGGCAGCAAGCTGTCGTCGTCGTCAGGACGCGGCGGTGAAGTGACGGGCGTAGGCGGCGGCAAGTCGTTCTCGGAGCCCACACCCTACGGCATGACGCTGGTGAAACGCGGTTTCCTGAAGATGGGTATCGAGAAGGAGGATTCTCTTTGGGGTAAGCAGACTCCATTGAAGGACATCTCTGTCGACGGGTTCTGGATGGACGAGACGGAGGTGACCAACTCTGAATACAAGCAGTTCGTCTACTGGGTGCGCGATTCTATTCTGCGCACGCGCCTGGCCGACCCCTCGTATGGAGGTGATGAATCATACATGATTACCGAAGACAAGAACGGCGACCCCGTGACGCCTCATCTGAACTGGAAGAAGAGTCTGCCACGCAAGCCCAACGAGGACGAGCAGCGCGCCATCGAGAGTCTCTACGAGATAAACCCCGTGACCGGCGAACGCCTGCTTGACTGGCGGCAGATGAACTATCGCTACGAAGTGTACGACTACACGGCTGCAGCACTTCGCCGCAACCGCCTGAACCCCGACGAGCGTCAGTTCAATACCGACATCACGGTTGACCCCGACGAGGTGGTGATGATTTCCAAGGACACGGCCTATATCGACGACGAAGGTCGCATCGTGCGCCAGACCATCGACCGTCCGCTTTCCGGACCGTGGGACTTCCTGAACACCTACATCGTGAATATCTATCCCGACACCACCTGTTGGGTGAACGACTTCCAGAACTCTGACAACGAGATGTATCTGCGCTACTATTTCAGCAACCCCACCTACAACAACTATCCCGTGGTGGGCGTCACTTGGGAGCAGGCCAACGCATTCTGCGCATGGCGTACCGACTATCTGCTGAAAGGACTGGGCGGCGAAGCCCGCTACATTCAGCGCTACCGTCTGCCGACCGAGGCCGAATGGGAGTTTGCCGCACGAGGCAAAGAAGGCAACGAATTCCCCTGGGAGAACGAAGACATGAAGAGCGACCGCGGCTGCTATTATGCCAACTTCAAGCCCGACCGCGGCAACTACACCAAGGACGGCAACCTGATTACTTCGAAGGTGGGCATCTACGGGGCCAACTCTAACGGACTGTTCGACATGGCCGGCAACGTGGCCGAATGGTGCAGCACCATCTATACCGAGGCTGGTGTGGAAGCCATGAACGACCTGAACCCCCAGTTGCGCTACAATGCCGCCAAGGAAGACCCCTACAAACTGAAGAAGAAGAGTGTGCGCGGAGGTTCGTGGAAAGACCCCGAGAGCATGATACGCTCGGCTTGGCGTTCGTGGGAATACCAGAACCAGCCCCGCTCGTATATCGGATTCCGCTGCGTAAGGTCGCTGGCCAGCTCTTCGAGCGACAAAATCAAGACGAAGAAAAAGAAATAATGGCGCCATAACGTCATAACGCCATAACGAAATAACGCAAAAAAAGAATAAAAAGTGACACAGTATAGCAAATTCAATGTCATCTACCGCCTGCAGAAGTGGATGGACAGCGTGCCAGGACAGACGTTCCTGAACTACGCATACAGTTGGGGTGCCTCTATCGTGATTTTGGGTACTCTGTTCAAACTGACTCACTTGCCGGGAGCCAACTTCTTCCTGTTCCTCGGAATGGGAACCGAGGTGTTCGTGTTCTTCCTGTCGGCCTTCGACCGCCCGTTCGACAAGACTGCCGACGGCATGGAACTGCCCACCCATGTGGGTAACGTGACGGGAACTCCTGAGACCATCGAGATTCCCGAGAATGCCGAACAGCTGCAGCCTGCTGCCGTAGTGAGCGGCGGCGGTTCCGTGGCAGGCGGCACTGTCATCGAGGGCGGCAGTCCCGTGGTGGGCGGCGGCACCATCATCATTGGCGGCGGAGCAGGCGGCGGAACAGGTGCAGCACCGGCAGCAGCTGCTTCCACCGACGATAATGAAAAGGTTACACCTGTACGGGTGAACACCGAGGCCGTGGCCGCTGTTTCGTCATCGGTAGCCACCATGGCAGGCTCTGCTGCAGGCCAGCAGCCGCTGCCTAAGATGGATCCCGAACTGGAGCAGGCCACTACCGACTATGTGGCTGAACTGAAGCGACTCACGGAAATGCTCTCGAAGGTTGCAGAACAGAGCGAGAAACTGGGCCGCAACTCCGAGGAGATGGACAACCTCGACCGCACGCTGACCGGCATCTGCAAGGTTTATGAGATGCAGCTGAAGAGTGCCAGCTCGCAGATTGGCACCATCGACGAGATTAACGAACAGACCAAGAAGATGGCCAAGCAGATAGAGGAACTGAACCGTATCTATACCCGCATGATCGAGGCCATGACCGTGAACATGCCCGCCGGAGCCGTTCGCCCGCAGGTGTAAGTGTTTTTAGGTTAAAGGTTAATGGTTAAAGCATAAAGTTATAAAGTTGTGGCAATAAAGAAAAGACCGGTATCTCCACGCCAGAAGATGATCAACCTGATGTACGTCGTCCTCATGGCAATGCTGGCGCTCAACGTGTCCACCGAGGTGCTCGAGGGCTTCTCGCTGGTGGAAGAAAGCCTGAACCGCACCACGGCAAACTCCACGAAGCAGAACTCGGCCATCTACGGTGACTTTGAGACACAGATGAAGAAGAATCCCGGAAAGGTGAAGCAATGGTTCGAAAAGGCTACGCTGGTGAAGCAGATGAGCGACTCGCTCTTCAACTTCGCCCAGCAGCTCAAGGAAGAGATTGTGCACGAAGCCGACGGAGCCGACGGCGACCTGAAAAACATAAAGAACAAAGAAGACCTGGAGGCTGCCTCGCAGGTGATGCTGGCACCCGGAACAGGAAAGGGAAAGGCACTCTACGATGCCATCAACTCGTTCCGCGAGCGCATTCTGGAGAACATCACCGACGAGCACCAGAAAGAGATTATCCGTGGCAACCTGACCACGGAGCTGCCGAAGAATGCCCATGCCATGGGTAAGAACTGGCAGGAATATATGTTCGAGGGAATGCCCGTGGCCGCTGCCGTCACGCTGCTTTCGAAGATACAGAGCGACGTACGCTATGCCGAGGGCGAGGTGCTTCACACGCTGGTGTCGAACATCGACCTGAAGGATATCCGTGTGAACAAGCTCGATGCCTTTGTGATTCCCGAGAAGACAACGCTCTACCCCGGCGAACAGTTCACGGCCAATATCGTGATGGCTGCCGTGGACACCACGCAGACGCCCGAAATCTATGTGAACGGCGTGCGCATCAACTCTACCGGAAAGTATTCGTTCACCGCCGGAAGCGTGGGCGAGCATTCGTTCCAGGGCTACTTGCTGACGCGCAATGCCGCCGGCGATGACATCCGCCGTAACTTTCTGCAGAAATACACCGTTATCCCCGCACCAAGCGGTGCCACGGTGGCTGCCGACCTGATGAACGTGCTCTATGCCGGCTACAGCAACCCCATGAGCGTTAGCGTTCCTGGTGTTCCTGCCAATGCCGTGTCGGTAAGCATGTCGGGCGGTTCCCTGACGCCGAAGGGCGACGGCCACTACATTGCCGTTCCCTCTGCCGTGGGCAAGGACGTGGTGTTCACAGTCACGGCCAACGACAAGGGAAAGACGCGCCAGATGGGACAGGCCACCTTCAAGGTGCGCAAGCTGCCCGATCCCACGCCATATATCATTGTGGGAACCGACCGTTTCAAGGGTGGACGTCTGGCCAAGGCCTCTCTGATGGGTGCCGGTGGCATCAAGGCCGCCATCGACGACGGCCTGCTCGACATCGAGTTCCGGGTGACAGGCTTCGAGGCCGTCTTCTTCGACAACATGGGTAATGCCGTGCCTATGGTAAGCAACGGCGCCTCGTTCTCGGAGCGTCAGAAGGATGCCTTCCGCAAACTCTCGCGTGGCCGCCGTTTCTACATCTCGCGTGTAACGGCTGTCGGTCCCGACGGAATATCACGCAATCTGCCTTCTTCGATGGAAATCATCGTGAATTAAAGGACCCCCTCTTATCCCCCTATAGGGGGAAGACAATATGTCTTTAGGGCAGATGGATAAAATGAGATATAGTAATAAAAAATATAAGAATATGAGCAGAATAATAAATAATATGCCAATAGTAATAACTCCCTCCCTCATAGGGAGGGCTGGAGTGGGTCTCTTTTTTCTCCTGCTCCTTTCCCTTACGGCATCGGCCCAGCCCAGGGCCCGCCAGCAGGCACAGCAGAGCCAGCGGCAGCAGGCCGGTCAGACGCTCTCCACGCGTGCACAGATATCGTTCCCCACTTCAGCCTCCATGTCGGAGGATGTGGTATGGCGGCGCGACATCTACCGCGAGCTCGACCTGAACGATGATGCCAATGCCGGACTCTACTACCCCGTGGAGGCTGTCGGTTCGCAGATGAACCTGTTCACCTACATCTTCAAACTGATGATGACCGGACAGGTGCGCTGCTATGAATACCGGCTCGACGGCAACGAGGTGTTCACCGACTCGGCCCGCATCAAGCCGTTGGCATTCCTCGACAACTACCACATCTTCTACGAAAAGGTGAACGGGCGCATACGGCTCGACAATTCCGACATCCCCTCGCGCGAGGTGAAGGGCTACTACATCAAGGAAAGCGCCTACTACGACCAAACGTCGGCAACCTTCCACACCAAGGTGCTTGCCCTCTGCCCCATCATGAGCCGCGAAGACGACTTCGGCGACGGCACGGCCAAATACCCGCTCTTCTGGGTACAATACGACGATATCGCCCCCTTCCTCTCGAAGCAGACCATCATGACCAGCAACCTGAACAACGCCGCAACGATGTCGGTCGACGACTATTTTACCAAGAACATGTACAAGGGTAAAATCTACAAGACCACCAACATGCTGGGCCGCACCCTGGCACAGTATTGCAACACCGACTCGGCGCTCACCAAAGAGCAGAAACGCATCGAGCAGGAACTAGAGCAGTTCGAAAAGAACCTCTGGGGCAACACCGCCAAAAAGGATTCGCTCGACAGCATCGCCAACCTGCAGAAAGACGTGAAGGGCGCCAAGAAGACGAAGCGCAACCGCCGTGCCGGTGGCGAGGCGAAGAAAGAAAAGGAAAAGACCGTCAAGTCGAAGCCTTCTTCATCCAGCGGCAGCTCGGCCAGGGTATCGGTGCGCCGCCAGCGTCACTAAAGGAAACATCGAAAAGGAACAAACAACCTAACGACAGGAAGCATGAAGCTGAAGACATTCAAACGCGGTGGGACACGACTGTTGGTAAAACTGCTTTTACCCGTCTGTTTGATGGCCTTTTTGCCAGCCGGTGCCAGGGCTCAGGCCAAACTTGGCATCAAGGGGGGCATCGACGTCTCTGAGATGACGTTCAGCGGCGATGTGTTCAAGAAATCCAACCGCATGGGATTCTATGTCGGTCCCATCCTGAAGATTCCCCTTTTCGGGCTTGGCTTCGACATTGCAGCCCTTTACACCCGGCGCAACGGAGAACTGAAAGGTTCTACCGAAGCCGGACTCGACGGCAAGTATAAGTTCACCGATAAGATGATTGTCGTACCCGTCCATGCGCGCTATGGCATCGACTTCGGCGAGGGCGGCATCTTTGCCTTTGCCGGTCCGCAGTTCGGGTTTAATCTCGATGACGAGGAAAAGAGCCTCGAAGACAATGTGGCCTCGTGGCGCTCGCGCGACTCCCAGCTCAGCTTCGATATCGGCGGCGGACTCAACTTAGGCCGCATCGAACTGACCGTCAACTACAACATACCCTTGGGAAAGGCAGGCGAAGTGAAGCTGAAGGATGCCACCGACCAAGTGCTCACCAAGGGAACCTACAAGACCTGGAAAATCAGCGCAGCATATTATTTCTGATTCCTTTGTCGGCACTTTCGCCATGAAATACGTAGATGTTCTTCTTCCTTTACCACTCGAGGGGCTGTTCACCTATGCATTACCCGAAGAGATGGAGGCGCATGTCGGTTTCGGCATGCGCGTGGTCGTTCCATTGGGACGCAGCAAGACCTACGTCGCACTCGCCGTCAAGGTGCATTCCGATCAGCCTGAGTTCAAGGTGAAGCCCATACTCCACGTCATGGACACCGAGCCCGTACTCACTCCCCTGCAATACGAGTTGTGGCAATGGATTGCCGACTACTACATGTCGCCCTTGGGCGAGGTCTATAACGCTGCCATGCCCTTAGGACTGAAACAGCGCGACGGCTTCAAGCCCCGTATGGAAACCTACGTCACCCTTTCCCCACAATATCAGAGTGAGCAGGCGCTCCATGTGGCACTTAACCAGCTTGTCCGTGCCGCCAAACAGCAGAAGGTCTTCATCGACTACCTCACCATGAGCCACTGGGACGAAGCGTTCTCAATGGAGAATGGAGAATGTAGAATGGATAATTATGATTACCCTGCAAGCCCGGATAATAATGCAGATAATGAAGCGGAAAAAACAAATCATAATTCTCCATTCTACATTCTACATTCTCCATTAACGGAGGTTTCTCGCGACGAACTGATGAACTACAGCCACTGCACTTCTTCCGTTCTGAAAAACCTCATCGACCGCAAGTTCCTGATTACATACGAGAAAGAAGTGGGGCGACTGAACCATGCCGGAGAGCCCCATCTCGACAACATAAAGAAGCTGAACGAGGCACAGCAGAATGCCTACAACCAGATACTGATGTCGTTTATGAAGCACGATGTCACCCTGCTCCATGGCGTCACATCTTCAGGAAAGACCGAAATCTACATCCATCTCATCCGCCGTGCACTCGAACGCCACGAACAGGTGCTCTATCTGCTGCCCGAGATTGCACTCACCGTTCAGATTCGCCAGCGGCTGCAACAGGTATTCGGCAGCCGGCTGGGCATCTATCACTCCAAGTACAGCGATGCCGAGCGCGTGGAGATATGGAAGAAACAACTCTCACGAAATCCCTACGACGTCATCCTGGGCGCCCGCTCCGCCGTTTTCCTTCCGTTCCAGAAACTCGGGTTGGTCATCATCGACGAAGAGCACGAGACATCCTTCCGCCAGCAAGACCCCGCACCCCGCTATCATGCCCGCAGCGTGGCCATCATGATGGCCCATCGCACCGGCGCCAAGGTTCTGCTGGGCACGGCCACGCCTTCCGTCGAGAGCTATTATAATGCCGTAGGCAGTCCGAGCCCCCTCCCTTCGGGCGCACAGGGGGTGGCTCCCAAATACGGCCTGGTCACGCTCACCTCCCGCTATAAAGACCTGCAACTACCCGAGATTCAGGTGGTCGACATCCGCGACCTGCAGAGGCGGAAGATGATGCAAGGCCCCTATTCACCGCAACTGCTCAGCAGCATCAAGAAAGCGCTGGCCGCTGGCGAGCAGGTCATCCTTTTCCAGAACCGCCGCGGCTTTGCCCCCATGATTGAGTGCCGCCAATGCGGATGGGTGCCCCACTGCTCCAACTGCGACGTATCGCTCACCTATCACAAGAACATCCAGCAGCTCTCCTGCCACTATTGCGGCTTCACCTACCAGGTGCCCACCGTATGCCCCTGCTGCGGCTCCACCGAACTGAAGGGGCGCGGCTACGGCACCGAGAAGATAGAAGACGAGGTGATGGAAATCTTCCCCGAGGCCCGCGTGGCCCGCATGGACCTCGACACCACCCGCACACGCTCAGCCTACGAGCGCCTCATCAGCGACTTCTCCGCCGGACGCACCAACCTGCTCATCGGCACACAGATGGTCACCAAGGGATTGGATTTCGACAAAGTCTCCGTTGTGGGCATCCTCAATGCCGACACCATGCTCAACTATCCCGATTTCCGCGCCTACGAGCATGCCTTCATGATGATGGCACAGGTTAGCGGCAGGGCCGGCCGCAAAGGTCGCCAGGGGCTAGTGCTCCTGCAGACCAAGAGTCCGCAGCTGCCCGTCATCCAGCAGGTGGTGCGCAACGACTACGAAGCCTTCTACCGCGACCTGCTCGACGAGCGCCGCGCCTTCCGCTATCCCCCCTTCTATCATCTTATCTATGTTTACCTGAAGCATCGCAACGACGCCATGGTCAGTGCCGCAGCCTTCGATTTGAGCTGCCGCCTGCGCCAGTGGTTTGGCGAGCGCGTGCTGGGTCCCGACAAGCCCTCCATTGCCAAGGTGAAGCAGATGAACATCCGCAAGATAGTGCTCAAGCTCGAGAACGGCATCAACATGCAGTTGGCCAAGGAATACCTGCGCAGGGCACAGGGCCAGCTCCTTCAAGACCCGCGCTACGGTTCGCTGCTCATCTACTTCGACGTAGATCCGCTATAGCCGTAAATAAAATAAAAAAAACTTGAACGATAATTAAATTCGTAAAAGCAGAACGGATTTGGTTAGGGAAAGCGCATTTTTTAGCTTATTTTTGCAAATGCAAACCATTGAAAGGAACACCCCGCTTTGTGATTCTTCGATTGGAATACGCTGTTTTGGAATGCTTTTATAGTGTGATTACTGATAATTATATATAAAATAGGTATATGGAAAAAAGATTGAACAGTATGAAAAGATTCTGGGGAATGGTGCTCGCACTGGCACTATCCGCCACTGCCGCTCAGGCGGGTGGCCTGATGACAAACACAAACTATCACATCGCCTTCGACCGTATGTTCGCACGTGGCACCACGTTCGACATCGACGCAGCCTACTCTAACCCGGCAGGACTGGCATGGGGACACGAGGGATGGCAGCTGTCGCTGAACTTCCAGAAGCCATGGCAGTATCGTGACATCGAACTGAATGGCAAGATGTATGAGGGCAAGGCCTCGGCACCCATCGTGCCGGCGCTCTTCGCCTCGTATAAGAAGGACCGCTGGGCCCTCTCGACAATGATCGGCATCGTGGGAAGCGGCGGATTCGTGGAATACAAGGAGGGCGTGCCCATGTTCAACGTGCTGCTGGGCAGCACCATCACCACGCTGACGAAGGGCCTGCATGATGCTACAAACGGTTTTGCCCCTGTGGTTACGCCCGACGAATTTGATTCGGAAATGAAGGGCAAGCAATATATCTATGGCGGACAGCTTAACTTCACCTACAAGGTGCTCGACTGCCTGTCGGCTGCGGCTGGCGTACGTGCAAATTACTACGACGGCTACTATCGCGGCCATGTCAACGCGAACCACTCCTCCACAGGGAATCTGGCCAGTCTCTCGCTCGACGTGGACCAGAAGGGCTGGGGCTTCACTCCGCTGGTAAGCCTAGCATTCCACCAGGGTCCCCTGACGCTGACCGCACGCTATGAGTTCCGCACAAAAATAGAGACCAAGAACGAGACCAACAGTCTGCAGGCCTCGCTCAACACCGCAAAACTTGTTGAGGAGCCGCTGGCTAAACTGGTGGTTGCCGGTGCCCTGCCTGCTGAAAATGCGATGGCAATGGCTGAAGGCATCCGTAACACGGTGGAAAGTTCGCTGGGTACCTATACCACTCCCTATCAGGACGGTGCCCGCACGCGCTACGACATGCCCGCGCTGCTGAGTATTGCTGCCGGCTATGAGTTCACGGAGAAAATACGGGCCGCGCTGGAGTATCACTTCTTCGACGACAAGAATGCGAAGATGGCCAACGACCGCCAGAACGAACTGACGCACGGCACGCACGAGATTCTTGCCGGCATAGAGTACGACATCAACGACAAATTTACCGTGAGTTGCGGCGGCCAGCGTACCGACTACGGCCTGAGCGACGGCTACCAGCAGAACACTTCGTTTGCCTGCGACAGCTACTCGGTGGGCCTGGGCGGCGCCTGGAACATCAGCGAGAAGGTGCGCCTGAATGCCAGCTACTTCTGCACCCTCTACAGCGACTACAACAAGCAGGCCGCCTACGGCACAGAGACCTATAGCCGCACGAACCATGTGATTGGCGTGGGTATCGACTATAAGTTTTAGGTGATGGGTGATGGTATAAAAAAGATGCAGGATTCAAGTCAAGTTCTTGAGTCCTGCATCTTTTGTTTATACTAAGTCTTAAAAGCTCAGTTCAACCCCGAGGCCCAACACGCCATTGGTGCGGGTGAAGGAATCGCCTACGATGGTGGCACCTGTTGCGGGATCGGCAGTGGTGACTTTGTCGTAGTCCTCATAGTTGGTCTGGAAGTAGGCTGCCGTCACCTTGATTTTCTCGGTGGGCTTGTAACTTATACCAAAGCCGAAGCTGTAGCTGTTCACCACGAACGACATATCGTTCATGTATTCATCGGTAAGCTGATAGCGGGTGAGCTGTCCGCCGGCAGAGACGTTGAACTTCTCGTTAATGTCCCATTCGGCACCTGCCAGGTATTCGTTGGTGTCGCCGCCGAGTTTTTTCTCGGAATGGTTATACCAGTGGGCCTTGGTGTCGAAATAGTGATGATAGCCGGCATTGACGCGCACATTGGGAACGACGCTCCACTGAGCTCCAAGGGCGAGCAGGGCGGGAGCATCCTCGTCGACCTTCGTTCCATCCTGGAACTTGTTCACGGCTTCCACCTCCATGGCCTTCTCGAGCGTGGAATTGTTCTTCATCTTCATCTGCGTATTGAATTCGTATTTGGCAGCGAAGTTGAAGGCACCGGTTTTATAGTCGATACCGAGGATGGGAGCAACGCCGAAGCCTGTCTGGTTGCTCATCAGGTTTACGCCCAAGGAGTATTTCTCGAGCGGAGCCAGCTGGGCGAGTGCGCCGTCAGCCTGTGCCTTGGCAGCTGCATACTGTTCAGGAGGTAATTGGCCCATCTGTGCGGCGATTTCTGCCTGACCTAACTTTTTATTGATAGCGGCGGCAGCAGCATTCAAGTAAGCATCAAAGTTTACATAGCCGCCCTGGGTATTCACCTGGATATTGCTCAGACGTGCCTTGTAGGAAGCATTGCCATAGAGGGCACGCAGACCACCATAGACCGACAGATGCTCATTAACTTTATAAGCGGCACCCAACTGGAAACCGAAATAATACTGACGGCCGCGCATATAGGCATCCACATCATAGCCCTTAACTCCAAGTTGCGGATCCAACTGCTCCAGCTGATTCAGCTGCTTGGCA
Organism: Prevotella sp.; assembly: GCA_017508965.1. GTDB lineage: Bacteria > Bacteroidota > Bacteroidia > Bacteroidales > Bacteroidaceae > Prevotella. Next base: position 16,060 of record JAFWQT010000063.1, read on the forward strand.
ATCATACCCACGGCACTCTCGAAAGAGCCCAGACCGTTATCGAATTCGCAGACACCACCGCCGCCGGGGATGGAGAAGTTGAACTGTATGCTCCAGTCGCCCGTGTTATAGGCAGCCTGAATGGAGGGGATGAACGGTGCATCGGCAATACCTTCGAAAACCTTGGTTGTCTTTCCATCGTTCTTCTTTCCCAATGCGAAAAGGGGATTCGTGGAAGTGATGGTACGCGTCTGATGGGCATACTGCCAGTTGATGGCCAGATGGAAACCCTCGGGCAGGAACACCACGCCGGCAGGATTGGAATAAACACCATCCAGACCGATGGCTGCATCGCGGGCCGGGTTTTTCAGAAATTCTACGCTTTGATTGGTGTTTGTAAGAATACCACCGGCCAGAGCGGTGGTAGCGGTAGCGAGCATCACTGCTACGCTGATAAATTTAACCTTATACATCTTAATTACCTTTAAAAAAACTGGCTGCAAAGGTAAGTATATTGTTCCTAATCGCACTGTTATCGCACACAGAATTAACATTTTTTATGCACAATCAACCCCAAAATGTGCACAAATCGGCTAATTTGTGCACATTTTCTATGCTACGAAAGCGCTTTTCAGCTCTTCTTTTTCAGCTCGGGATACGAGATACGGGTGTGGTAGATGCTCTTCAGACGCTCGATAAGCACCTGCTTGGCCACGTTGATATCGTGGAAGGTGATGGGACAGTCCTCGAAGAAGCCCTCTTCCACCCTTTCATCAATCAGGCGGTTCACCAGCATGGAAATGCTTTCCTCGGTGTATTCCGGCAGCGAGCGCGAGGCGGCCTCCACGGTGTCGGCCATCATCAGTATGGCCTGCTCGCGGGTAAAGGGATTAGGTCCGGGATAGGTGAACAGGCTGTCGTCGATTTCTTCGTTGGGATGCTCGTTCTTGTACGATACATAGAAATACTTGGTCTTGCCCTGCCCGTGGTGGGTGGCGATAAAGTCCTTGATGACGGCGGGCAGGTTATACTTCTCGGCAATCTTCAGTCCCTCGGAGATATGCGATATCACAATCTGTGCCGCATCGGGGCGCTTCATCTTGGCCAGAGGATTCACGCCGGCCTGGTTTTCGGTAAAGAAGGCGGGATTGAACATCTTGCCAATGTCGTGATAGAGTGCACCCGTACGCACCAGCTGGGCCTTGGCACCTATCTTGTTGGCTATCTCGGCAGCCAGGTTACCCACCATGATGGAGTGCTGGAACGTGCCGGGAGCCACTTCCGAGAGTTTGCGCAGCAGGTCTTTCGACGTGTTCGACAGTTCGATAAGCGTCACGTTGGAGATGAAGCCGAAGGTCTTCTCCACGATGAGCATCAGCGGATAGGCGAAGAGCAGCAGCACGCCGTTGACAATAAAATACTTGTACATGTCGTGGTCCATCTGCAGGATGCTGTTGTCTTGCATCAGTTGGAGGGCGAAATAGATGATGCAGCTGCTGAGCGTGACGAGGAAGGCCGTGCGGAAAAGCTGGGCGCGCAGCGACAGTTCGCGCAGCGAGTAGATGGCCACCAGTCCGGCAACGAGCTGGATGATGATGAATTCGTACTGGTACTTCACGGCCGCCGCACAAATGAGCACCATGGTGACGTGCGAGATGAAGGCCGTGCGGGAGTCCATAAACACGCGCACGAAGATGGGCGTCATGGCAAACGGCAGGGCATAGACGCTGAAGATGCTGTGCTCCATCATTATCGACACCACGATGGGGAAGGCCGTGATCATCACGTAGAGCATGGTGATGGAGCGGGGTTTCTCGAAATAGTCGTTGCGGAACAGCGCCAGATAGATGGTGAAAAGGGCCATCATGATGGCGACGAAGATGACCTGACCGGCAATGGTGCTGCTGATGGTGCTCGACGATGCCGAGCGCCGCTTCATCTCGCGCTCAAAACTGGACAGCACGCGATAGGTGTGCTCGTCGACAATCTCGCCTCGGTCGATGATTTTCTGTCCGGCCAGCACCATGCCGCTGGCGATAGGCACCGAGCTCAGCATGTCGTTACGCTCGGTCTCCGAGCGTTCCTGGTCGTAAATCAGGTTCGGCTGGATGTAGTCCACCAGGTTACTCCGCTGCAGAGCTTGCCGGTAAGGAGCCAGCTTCACATCGGAAAGCAGCTGTTCGTAGGCGGCAATGACCGAGTAGATGCAGCTGATTTGTGTGGTCTGTGCCGTCTTTCCGCTCACCACGCGCACCATGTTCATCGTGTCTTTGGCTATCTTCGAGTATTCAGGCGTACGGATGATGCCAGCCTGATACAGGCGGTGCAGGCGGTCGGCAATGACGCTCATATAGTCGGCCGGCACTCCCGGAATTCCTGTCTTGAAATCGTTACTTAGCCGGGCAATCTGCTCGGTCTCGACATCTTCCTTATAATTATAATAAGGTTCGAAGTGGTTCGTCAGACTGTCCTTCTCGGCCTGGATGGCCTCGTCAGTCTTATAGATGGGGAAGTCGAAGTTGGCAATCAGCGACGAATACATCCACGGCTTCTTCACGTCGTAGCGGAACTGGGGACCGCTGTTGCGCGGCAAGAACCACACAATGATAACAACACTGGCCAGAATCAGGGTGAGCCTGGTAATCACGTTACGCCAGTAGGGAGAAAGCATATTCTTGTTGCGTGCCATCGATTTTTAAGCATATTTGGGTTTTACTCTGCGAAATTACGAAAAAATCTCGCATAATTGGCAAAAAGTTCGTACTTTTGCAAAAAATTTTGTAAATTTATGTCAGAAAGAAGAGTTAGAGTGCGTTTTGCACCCAGTCCGACGGGTGCTTTGCACATAGGAGGCGTGCGTACGGCTTTGTATAATTACCTGTTCGCCCGCCAGCACAACGGCGACCTGGTGTTCCGCATCGAGGACACCGACAGCAATCGTTTTGTTCCCGGAGCCGAGGATTATATCATCGAATCGTTCCGCTGGCTTGGCATCAAGTTCGACGAGGGTGTGTCGTTCGGCGGCAAGCACGGACCATACCGGCAGAGCGAGCGCCGCTACATCTATAAGAAATATGTTGACCAGCTGCTCGAGGCCGGCAAGGCTTACATTGCCTTCGACACCCCCGAGGAACTGGAGGCCAAGCGCAACGAGATAAAGAATTTCCAGTACGACGCCTCTACCCGCGGCATGATGCGCAACTCGCTCACCATGCCGAAGGAGGAGGTCGACGAGCTTATACAGGACGGCCAGCAGTATGTGGTGCGCTTCCTGGTGGAGCCCGGACAGGAAGTCCATGTGCACGACCTTATCCGCGGCGAGGTGGTCGTCAAGAGCGAGATACTCGACGACAAGGTACTCTTCAAGAGTGCCGACGAGCTGCCCACCTACCATCTGGCCAACATCGTGGACGACCATCTCATGGAAATCACCCACGTCATCCGCGGCGAGGAATGGCTTCCCTCTGCCCCACTCCACGTGCTGCTCTACCAGGCCTTCGGATGGGAGGACACCATGCCTCAGTTTGCCCACCTGCCGCTGTTGCTGAAACCCGACGGCAAGGGCAAGCTCTCGAAGCGCGACGGCGACCGGCTTGGTTTCCCCGTGTTCCCGCTGGAATGGCACGACCCCAAGACGGGCGAGGTGAGCAACGGATTCCGCGAGCAGGGCTACTTCCCCGAAGCAGTCATCAACTTCCTGGCGCTGCTGGGATGGAACCCCGGCACCGAGCAGGAACTGTTCACGCTGGAGGAGTTGGTACAGGCTTTCGACATCTCGAAATGCTCAAAGGCCGGCGCCAAGTTCGACTATCAGAAAGGTATCTGGTTCAATCACGAGTATATACTGCACAAGAGCGACCAGGAGATTGCCCGAATGTTTGCCCCCATCGTGGCCAACAACGGCGTCGACGAGCCCATGGAGCGCATCGAACAGGTGGTTCACATGATGAAAGACCGCGTGAACTTCGTCAAGGAACTGTGGCCGCTCTGCTCGTTCTTCTTCATCCCGCCACTCGAATACGACGAGAAGACGGTGAAGAAACGCTGGAAGGAAGATTCACCCAAGGTGCTCGGCGAGCTCTGCGAGGTGCTGGAAGGCATCAGCGACTTCAGCGTAGAGGGCCAGGAAGTGGTGGTGAAGGAATGGATTGAACAGCAGGGCTACAAGCTGGGCGACATTATGAATGCCTGGCGACTGGCGCTGGTGGGCATCGGCAAGGGCCCCGGCATGTTCGACATCTCTGCCTTCCTGGGCAAGGAAGAAACCATCCGCCGCACCCGCCGTGCGATTGAAATGATTTCTTAATGTCGTCTCATGCCGTCATGCAGTCATGCCGTTATGCCGTTATGCCGTTATAACGTTATAACGAAATAATTAAAAAAACAGAAAAAATCCGAATTCGAAATGTACAACATCGCGATGTATTTCGTACAGCTGGGCATCGCCATTGCAGCCATCTTCGACCATAAGGTCCGTCTGCTGTGGCGCGGCCAGCGTGCTGCCTTCAAGACGCTGAAAAAGAAAGTCGACCCCAACGCCAAGTATGTGTGGGTGCATGCCGCCTCGCTTGGCGAGTTCGAGCAGGGACGTCCTATCATCGAGCGCATCCGCCTGCAGCATCCCGAATACAAGATTCTGCTCACCTTCTTCTCGCCCTCGGGCTATCAGGTGAGAAAGAACTACGAGGGTGCCGACATCATCACCTACCTGCCCATCGACACCGTGACCAATGCCCGCCGTTTCCTGCGCACCATTCGTCCGGTCATGGCTTTCTTCATCAAGTACGAATTCTGGTACAACTATCTGCATATCCTGAAGCATCGCGGCGTTCCCACCTATAGCGTGAGCAGCATTTTCCGTCCCGACCAGATTTTCTTCCGCTGGTACGGACGTGCCTATTCGCGCGTGCTGAAGTGTTTCACCAAGTTCTTTGTGCAGAACGAGGAGAGCCGCCAGCTGCTTGCCAAAATCGGCATCACCGAAACCGAAATCGTTGGCGACACCCGCTTCGACCGCGTCATGACCATCAAGTCGCTGGCCAAGCAACTGCCGATAGTGGAGGCGTTTACAACCCCCCACCAACTCCCCCGAGGGGGAGAGCCGGCCTCCCCTCGGGGAGGTTTGGAGGGGGTGTTCGTTGCCGGCTCTTCATGGCCCCCCGACGAGGAAATCTTCATCCGCTACTTCAACGAGCACCGCGAATGGAAGCTCATCATTGCCCCGCACGTCATCGGCGAAGACCATCTGCAGCAGATTATCTCCAGACTCTCTCCCTCGGGAGCGACGGAGGGGGGTCGCCGAATCGTACGCTTCACCCAGACCACCCGCGAGGAGGCTGCACAGGCCGACACGCTCATCATCGACTGTTTCGGACTGCTGAGCAGCATCTATAATTATGGCGACGTGGCCTATATAGGCGGCGGTTTCGGCGTTGGCATCCACAACACGCTGGAGGCAGCCGTGTGGGACATGCCCGTCATCTTCGGCCCGAACAACAAGAAATTCCAGGAGGCACAGGGACTGAAGGCCTGCGGCGGCGGCTTCGAAATCAAAGACTACGATGAGTTTGCCGCCCTGATGCAGCGTTTCGCCTCCGACGAATCATTCCTGAAACAGAGCGGCAGTCAGGCCGGACACTTCGTGAAAGACCAGGCCGGTGCCACCGACAAAGTGCTGGCTTCCGTCAAGCTGTAATCACTTCTTTCAGAAGAAATCATGAAGAAGCAATTTTGGATAACTGTTAAACAGTTTCTGCTCTTTCTGCTCCTGAGTCAGGGGATTTGGGCCCTTGGCATCATTGTTGTCTTTATTCAAGCCTTTGCGGCGGGTGTCGAAAGGAACGAGGAAGCATTATTAAAGTTTGCTGTCGAATCAGACATTGTCGGTTGGTCGCAAGTACTGGGATACGTGCTCACCATTGCGGTATTTCTGGGCAAGCGCTATGTCAGGATTTCAATGGGACGCATTGAGCGCAGCACCTTTGGGATGATGGCATGCATGGCGGTATTTATCAGCCTGGGGTGGATGTTCACCGAGGTGTCCATCCTGCAACTTGCTGAAGCAGATAAACTCTTTGCCGATGACTGGGAGGAATTAGAAGAGTTTGAGAAAATGATGGGGGGCACACTGGGAGCCATCTCGGTAGGCATACTGGCACCGATAGCCGAGGAAATAGGATTCAGGGGAGTGTTGATGGGCGGACTGCTCAGGATGCGCTGCAAGCCTTGGGTGGCTATCATATTGTCGGCCACCGTATTCTCATTCTTCCACGGCACCTACCTGCAACTCTTGGGCACCATGGTGTTCGGCATCATCACTGGCTGGCTCTTCTGGCGCACACGAAGTCTCCTGCCGGGCATGATTATCCACATCGTGAACAACTCCACGGCCGTAATTTTGGAGAAGTTTATCCCCGACTGGGAACCCGACAAGACGGCATGCGTGATGTTCATTGCGGTTTGCCTGCCGATACTGCTGATTGGATTAAGGTGGTTCAAGCAGTCACGCTATCGCTCCCCCCAATAGCCGCATCCCCTCCCGCCGCCCAAATGCCGTCAGGTGTTATGCGGTAGCACCTCGGAAAAAATCCGACAACGCCTTTTCCCCATCTAGGATTCCCCACCCGCCGAAAAGCCCGGGATAATCATTTCAAGACCGTAAAATCTGCATTTTTTCGTCGTTTAAAGTCCATTTGCTGATGAAATAGAGTCTTTTTCATCAGCAAATAAAGTTCATTTGCCGGTCAAATAATAATCGTTTGCCGCAAAAAATCTAGAGAATTTCGTCCAATTAATAGGCTTTTCAACCGTCCGCCGCCTTCAAAACCTCCTGAAATTCCCATAACTCATTCTTTACCAAAGCATTAGCGAAACCTGCTCAAAACTCGCGAATTTGCGTCCCTCCCTATGTTTCCTGCCGAAAACGCAAGTTTTACCCCCGAAATTCAGAATAAATTTTACAATCAGACATTCCCCAAGTGAACGTAACGTATGCCTTCGTCGAGGGCGATTTGGCGGGCCTGCCTAAGCGTCTCCACAGGCGTGGGCGGAACATCCTTCATCCGATACTTGGGGAAAAAACGGCTGAAGTGGAGCGGAGCCCCGGCAAGTCCGTTGTCGGCCATCCACCGGCACATGCTGCGAATCATTTCCATGTCGTCGTTGATGCCGGGAATCACCAGGTTGGTCAGCTCTATCCACACGCCGGCATCGCGCATGGCCAGGATGGTGTCGAGCACCGTCTGCAGGTGTCCGCCGCTGACCCGCTGGTAGATTTCGTCGCTGAACGACTTCAAGTCAACATTGGCCGCGTCGAGATAGGGCAAAAGGCCGGCAAGCGGCTGCTGGCAGACGTAGCCCGCCGTGACGAGAATGTTCCACAATCCGCGTTCGTGAGCCAGGCGGGCGGCATCGGTTACGTACTCGATATAGGTAAGCGGCTCGGTGTAGGTGTAGGCAATGCCCGGACAATGGTGCTCTTCGCAGACCGCCACCAGTTGCTCGGGCGAGAGCCGGTAGTGCGGCACCTGGTCGGGCGAGGCCTGCGAGATGTCGTGGTTTTGACAGTTCAGGCAACGGAAGTTGCACCCGGTGCAGGCAACAGAGAGGCACGTCGTGCCCGGATGGAAATGATAGAGCGGCTTCTTCTCAACAGGGTCGATGGCCAGCGCGCAGGGTTTTCCGTACACCTCGCTATAAAGCACGCCGTTCCGGTTGCGCCGGCTGCGGCAGACGCCTGTCTTGCCGTCAGCTATATGACAATGGTGCGGGCAAAGCATACACTCCACCGTTCCATCATCCAACTGCCTATAATGGCTTGCCCGGTAATCATAATTATCCATTCCAGACTCCCCATTCTACATTAGAAAACAATGGCCTCGTAGACGTAGAGCTCGGCATCGCGCCATCCGTCCCATCCCAGTCCGGCCTTGTCGCGCGAGCAATGGCCCACGAACTCTTCCTTGGTCCAGTTCACCTCGTCGGCCACCTGCGGCAGAAAAGTGCCGCTGCGTCCTCCCTTGCGGATATAGATGCCATGCCGGTGCAGCTGGAATTCATCCAGACTATGAATGCGGCGCATCGGGGTAAGCACCGAAATCTCGATGTCGGTGTCTTTCAGTTCTTCACGGCGCAAGGGCATGAAGCGCGGGTCTTCGAAAGCCGCCGAACGGGCCATCACGGCTACAATCTCGTGCAGGGGATAGTCTTCGCCGAAATGTCCGATGCAGCCCCGCAGCCGTCCGTTCTGATGGAGCGACACAAACGCACCGCATTTCTGCTGAAGCGAAGCGTCCAGCTTGTAGCGCGTCGCGTTCGAAATCGGCAGTCCGTCGAGCGAGTCCTTGATGCTCTGCAAGGCAATCTCTTTCAGCAGATGCTTGTCGGATTCGCTAAGCACAAAGTCTCCCTCAGCCTGTTGTTTCCTGTACACGACAAATGCATGATAGCCCACCACGCGGTTGGAATCGTCGTTCGTGATGTCGCCTGAGTTCTGGTACATCAGATGCCGCACCTCGTAGCTTTTGTCGAGCATCATCAGCAGCGTGATGATGGGGAACTCACCGCAGGCACTTGTGGCCAAATTGGGAATGCCCAGGCCTTCGTTCTCCTCAAGGATGTCGATAAAACGGTTCACATCGCCGCTGGCCACGGCCTCGCCCGTCCGCTTATCCACCTTATAGGCATCCTTATATGATGGGTAGTGGGAGAAGTCGCTGCTGATAACAAAGAGGTTTTCTTCGGTGAGATAAGGTTTCAGCGCCTTTGCCATCCGCTTCAGTTTCTGGTAGTCGTTGGTAGAGATGATGATGGGCACGATGGGCGGCACCTCGCCCAGCCGGCGCTGCAGGAATGGCAACTGCACCTCCAGGCAGTGCTCGCGGTCGTGGGCCTTGGGCTGATAGAAGAACACGCTGTCGGCCTCTCTCAGCTGGTTCACCGTCTCGGTATCTACCTTTATCTCGCCCAAAGGCGTCTCGTAGTAGTCGGCCTCGCTGTCAACCGATGCGCCATCGAGCCATTCGTGATGGCTGGGACCCAACAGGAAAATGCGCTTGTAGGGCTGCTTGGGGTTCAGGGCCATATAGGCCGCAGCCGCCACATTGCCCGAATAATAATAGCCGGCATGGGGCACGATAATAGCTACAGGACGCTCTTTGACACTATCATTGGCATGGAGGGCCAGAAAACTGTCCACTCCGTGGCTCAGCACCTGCGGGTCAGCCTCGTAGAATCTTCCCGCCTGCGTTGCAGGCCTCACCGTTGGCTGGTGAGCCTGTCCGTTGCATGAGTTCATTATCATAGTCATTAGTATTATCGAAAGTAATTGCAGTTTACGCATCTTCATGCCTTTATTCTATTATTTGGGACAAAGATACAATTTAACGGGGAGAATTGCAAATTTATTGGCCAGGAATTTACTTGCAGGCATCAACAGCCCTGACAGGGCCGAAGTGAGAGTTTTGGATAAGTTTTGGTTACGCAAGGGAAAGAATCGGAACGGAATTATGCGTATCTTTGCAGGCGAAAATTGAGTCAATAATAACTAAAAACAGAATAAGCAATGAAAACAAAAAGCATGCTGACAGCATTACTGCTCTGCGTGGCAACCCTCGCCACAGCTCAGCCACAGGGATTCGGCGGATTCCAGATGCCGGAAAACAAGGCAACCTACAAGGACATCAACTATGCGGGCGACGACCTGGATGCCCACCGCATGGACATCTACCTGCCCGAAAAGCAACAGGAAAAATATAAAGTGGTGATTGCCATCTACGGCAGCGCATGGTTTTCCAACAACATGAAGGTGATGACCTATATGTCGCTGGGCAAGCCGCTCACCGACGCGGGCTTTGCCGTGGTATGCATCAACCACCGCTCGAGTGGCGACGCCAAGTTTCCGGCACAGATTAACGACGTGAAGGCCGCCATTCGCTTTGTGCGCGCCCATGCCGACGAATACCGCCTCGACACTTCGTTCGTAGGCATCACGGGATTCTCGTCGGGCGGACATCTGGCCTCGCTGGCAGGCGTCACCAACGGCATGAAGGAACGCACCGTTGGCAACACCACCGTCGACATCGAGGGAAAGGTGGGCAACTGCCTGGAAGCTTCGAGCAGCGTGGATGCCGTGGCCGACTGGTTCGGTCCGGTGGACATGGCCCATATGAACGGTTGCGAGAAGGTGAACGACGGTAAGTCGCCCGAAGCAGCCCTCATCGGCGGCGCTCCTGAAGAATTGCCCGACATGGTAAGCCTCATCAGTCCCATCAGTTACGTGACGGCCGAAGGTCCGCGCTTCCTGGTTTTCCATGGCGATGCCGACAACGTGGTGCCCTGTTGTCAGAGCGAACGTTTTGCACAGACACTGAAAGATGCCAGCCGACTGGAGGCACTGCACATTGTGCCCGGTGGCCAACACGGACCGGTGACGTTCAACGAAGAGACTTTCGGTGAAATGACTGCCTTCTTCCTGAAAGAAGCAGCTCATCCATCCTGCTGCAAGGGCGGTTCTTGTTGTAAGGCTGAAAATAAGAAATGAGCCACCCCCGGGGGGGGGCGCTTACCCTCCATAACGGTTAAACCTCGTTAAAAAGAGCGGCACGGCGGCAGATTTTAATTATCTTTGCCCCAGATATGAAACAAAACCATGCTGCGACGATTCTGTTCGCGCTGATTCTTGCCTCGATGATGACCAGTCTGGGCAGCTATCGCATGACGGCCCGCGCCGTAGAGGCCGACATGGACCGTGCGCTGGCGCTGACCATGGCCGAACAGCAGGACGAGGTGATCAGTCCCGACACCATACGCACATTCAATAGCCACCTGCAGATTGCTGCCCTCAGGGGAAAGGCCACGCTGGCCGTGGATGCCCGGGGGAGGCAGTTCAGGGCATACGCCCATTGCCCGGGGGCTACGGTGCTGGGACTGACCGACCAGCGGCCGTCGGCCGTGATGTGGATACTGACGGCGGCATGGGCGGTGTTCTGTCTCTATGGTCGTCACCGTCAGGAGAACGCCCTTCCCGACGGACCGCTGAACTACGGCGGACTACGCTATGCCGAACCGGAAAGATGTTTCTACGATGCGCAGGGGCAGCAGGTAAGGCTGACGCCCATGCAGCAGCAACTGATGGAGATGTTTTTCCGTTCGCCCGGGCATCAGCTCTCGAAGTCGGAGATTTGCGATGCTCTCTGGCCCAAGAAGACCGATGCCAGCGAGACGCTCTATGCACTCATCAGCCGGCTGAAGCCCATCGTCGAGCAGCATTCGGAACTGAAGATTGAGTCGGACAGGGGAAGGGCCTACATACTGAAGATGAAATAGCACAACAGAAGCACCGCTGCGGCGAAAGGAAGAAATATACCGAAAACAGGAAGTGTTGAAACTTTTTCTAAAGAATCTGATACAAATAGAACTACACCTTTCATATTCTTTTTTGTAACTTTGCATCCATCAACCCATAGCTTGGGCTGATTGCGGCATTCGTAACTAAAAACCATCAAAGAATATGAAAAAGAACTTATTATTGATTAGCATGATGTGCCTGTCGATGAGCATGACGGCACAGCCGAAATCGCGCGTCATCGAAGACGGCGGAACAGGCCCCTACAAGATTGTGATGACCGAAGCTGAAGGACTGCCCGAGCACACCGTTTTCGTGCCGCAAGACCTCAGTGTGTTCAACGCCCAGCATCCCCTGCCCGTACTCGTATGGGGTAACGGTGCCTGTGCCAACTCTCCGTTCGAGCACATGAACTTCCTTAACGAGATTGCCTCGCACGGCTATCTGGTGCTGGCCACGGGAATCATCCCGATGACCGACGAATGGTACAGGGGGCCGATGTCGAAATCGGAACAGCAGATTGAGAGCATCGACTGGGCCTACGCACAGAATGCCGACCCCAAGTCGCCCCTCTATCAGAAAATAGACCTGAAGAACCTCTGCGTGGCCGGTATGTCGTGCGGCGGACTGCAGACGCTCTTCAACTGCGCCGACCCGCGCATCAAGGCGCTGATGATTTGTAACAGCGGACTCTTCAACCAGCAGAATGCCGGACAGGCCGTCGGCGGAATGCCCATGCCCCCGAAGGAGAAGCTGAACGAAATCCATACGCCCATCATCTACATCCTGGGCGGAAGTGAAGACATTGCCTACGGAAACGGCATGGACGACTTCCACCGCATCAGCCATGTGCCGGCCGCTGCCTTGAACTTTCCCGTGGGACACGGCGGCACCTATCGCCAGCCTCACGGCGGAGAGTTCACCATCGCAGCCCTTGCATGGCTCGACTGGCAGCTGAAGGGCGACAAAGAGGCCGCCAAGATGCTGACAGGACCCGACTGCGGACTGCTGAAACGGGAGGGATGGACCATCGAGAAAAATGATTTGTTCGACAAGAGCGTAAAATAAGCACCAACGATTGTTAGTGAAGATGAAGCATTTTCTGACGGCCATTTTGATGCTGTGCCTCACCTTAACGGCAACGGCACAGACAGGAGACTACGAGACACTGAAAACCGAGAAGATAAAGAACCCCATGCTCTGGGCCGACGTGCCCGACCCCGACATCATCCGCGTGGGCGACACTTTCTATCTGGTGAGCACCACCATGCACCTGATGCCCGGCGCTCCGGTGATGAAATCGAAAGACTTAAAGAACTGGGAGACCGTGGGCTATATCTTCGACCGGCTTACTGATTCGCCGAAATACGACCTGCAGCAAGGCACCGCCTACGGCCGCGGCCAGTGGGCCACCTCGCTGAAATACCACAACGGCAAGTTCTATGCGCTGCTGGCTCCCAACGAGCGCGGGGCCATGGGCGACACCTATATCTTCTCTGCCGAGAAGGCCGAGGGTCCTTGGCAGATTGTTTCAAGGATGCGCCACTTCCACGACTGCTCGCTCTTCTTCGATGACGACGGACGGGTGTTTGTGGTCTATGGCACCGGCGAACTGATGGAACTGAAACCCGACCTCTCGGATGTCATCGAGGGAACCCACCAGCAGATTTTCAAGCGCGAGGAAGACGAGAAGGGACTGTTGGAAGGCAGTCGCATGATTAAGCACAACGGCAAATACTACCTGCTGATGATATCGCACACCTATGCTCCCGGACGCCATCGCCGCGAGGTGTGCTACCGAGCCGACGACATTCATGGACCTTACGAGAAACAGGTCATCCTGGAATCTGAGTTCGGCGGTTTCTCGTACGAGGCGCAGGGAACTATCGTTGACACGCAGGACGGCGACTGGTATGGAATTATCTTCCAAGACCGTGGCGGCGTGGGACGTGTGCTCACCGTGATGCCCTGCCGATGGATAAACGGATGGCCCATGCTGGGCGACGAAAACGGCAAGGTGCCGGAAACTGTGCGCCCGCTAGTAAGCGGACAACCCGAGACGGGCATCGTCAAAAGCGATGACTTCTCTGACAAAAAGCTCGGACTGCACTGGCAGTGGAACCACAACCCCATCAACGAGGCATGGTCGCTCACGGAACGCCCGGGATTCCTCAGACTGAAGACCAACCGCGTGGTGAACACGCTCTATCTGGCACCTAACACGCTGACGCAGCGCATGGAAGGTCCGACGTGCAGCGGCATCATCTCGATGGACTGCTCGAAAATGAAAGACGGCGACTGTGCCGGACTGGCAGCATTCAACAGCGACACCGGTGCACTGACGATAAAGAAGAACGGCAGAAAACTCGTACTCGAGATGGACGAGATGACCGTGGAACTCTCTGAACGCGACAAAGAAGTGACGAAGGTGGAAGACAAATGCATCGAACAGGTGGCACTGAAACAGACAAAGGTTTGGTTGCGCATCGATGCTGATTTCCGTCCTACTGAACGCGGCGGACGGGATGCCGCAAACTTCTACTATAGTCTTGACGGCGTCCAATGGAACAAGATTGGAACCGCCGACTACCGTTTGCGGTTCGACTGGCGCAGGTTCTTCATGGGTTCTAAGTTCGGCATTTTCTGTTATGCCACCAAGCAAAAAGGCGGCTATGTTGACATAGATGCCTTCAACGTAAGCAAGAGCGAAAAGTAGAGAAATGAAACGACAACTGTTATCACTATTCATTATTTTATGCTGCGCCACCACCATGATGGCGCAGCAGTCGCCCAACGGGAAACTGACGGTTGAACCGCGCCAGCAGAAGCTGGTGGTCAGCTATCAGCAGCAGCCGGTTATTGAAGTGGAGACCGGCATTGAAACGGCGGCCCTCAGAAAGAGTAAGCCGAAACGCATCAGCGCCGACTACCAGATGATTGCGGGCAAGAAAAGCCACTGCACCAACGAGGCTAACGAGTATCGATGCGGCGCACTGGTGGTGCGCATCTACAACGACGGCATCGCCCTGCGCTACGAGTACAATGGACTGAAAGACGCGAAACAGCCCGAGGAACTGACGGCCTACCGCATTCCCGAGGGTACACGCCGATGGATGCAGCAATGGGCAGAATCCTACGAGGGATTCTTCCCGTTCAGCACTACGGCAAAGGAGAAACCCGTGCCGAGTTTCAGCGGCACCTTCACATCTCCCGACGGCTTCAACAACCGCTGGGGCTACCCCGCCCTGTTGGAGCCTACCGACGGTGTCTTTGCCCTGATTACAGAGGCAAACATCGAAAGACAGCAGAGCGCCTCGTGTCTCTATAACGACGGCGAACGGTTCCGTGTGGTGCCCGACAAGAACGAGAAGCGACTCAATGGCGAATGGCACACGCCTTGGCGTGTGGTCATCGTGGGTTCGCTGGCCGACGTGGTGGAATCCACCCTCGTCACCGATGTGGCCGAGCCATGCCTTCTGGAGGATACCAGCTGGATTCATCCTGGCGTGGTCTCATGGGTTTATTGGGCCTACAACCATGGTTCCAACGACTACAACATCATCAAGAAATACGTTGACATGGCAGCTACGCTGCATCTGCCCTATGTACTTATCGATGCGGAATGGGACGAGATGACCAACGGCAAAACCATCGAGGATGCCGTTGCCTACGCCCGTCAGCAGAGCGTTCGTCCGCTGATTTGGTATAACTCAAGCGTGGGCTGGATTGACGGAGCGCCGGGACCAAAGTTCCGCCTCAACAAGCCAGAAGACCGTGAACGCGAGTTTGCCTGGTGTGAGAAAATCGGGGTGGCCGGCGTGAAGATAGATTTCTTCTCAGGCGACAACCAGATGAACATGGACTATTGCATAGATTTGCTGGAGAGCGCGGCACGCCACCACCTGCTGGTGAATTTCCATGGTGCCACCATCCCCCGCGGCTGGCAGCGCACCTATCCTAACCTGCTCTCTACCGAGGGTGTCTATGGTGCCGAGTGGTACAACAACGTGCCCACCTTCACCAACCGTGCCGCAAGCCATAACGCCACGTTGCCCTTCACCCGCAACGTGATAGGACCGATGGACTACACGCCCTGCGCCTTCAGCGATTCGCAGCATCCGCACATCACGAGCCATGCCCACGAACTGGCACTTACGGTTCTCTTCGAGAGCGGACTACAGCATCTGGCCGACCGCCCTGAGAGTTTCTTGGCTCAGCCGCAGGCCGTACAGGATTTCTTTGGACTACTTCCCGCCGCATGGGACGAGACGCGCTACGTGAGCGGCTATCCCGGACAAAGCGCGGTGCTGGCACGCCGTAGCGGCAGCCGCTGGTTTGTGGCAGGCATCAATGGTACCGACGAGCCTCAAGCACTGAAGTGCGACCTCAGTTTCATCGGCACAAACCGGAAAGCCACCCTGTTTGCCGACAGCGGCAATGCCAATGTGCCCTGGCAGATTTCAACCATAAGCACGCCGCCCTCTTCGGTGGCATGCCAGCCCCGTGGCGGTTTTGTCATCGTCGTAGAGTAATTTAAACAACAATATTATAAAAAGTATAATACATTATTATAATAACATGAATAAAACTATAGTCAATTGCTTTAGGATACTTGCTATCCCCTTTCTCACAATGATTGCCACAACGGGATGGGCACAGGATAAACTGTATGCCAACGAGTTCCCGTTGGGCGACGTCACCCTGCTTGACGGTCCGCTGAAACATGCACGCGACCTGAACATCAAGACATTGCTGAAATACGACTGCGACCGGCTGCTGGCACCTTACCGCAAAGAGGCCGGACTGCAACCAAAGGCGAAGGCCTATCCCAACTGGGACGGACTCGACGGACACGTGGGAGGCCACTACCTGACTGCCATGGCCATCAATGCCGCCACGGGCAGCAATGAATGCCGCCAGCGCATGGAATACATGATAGGCGAACTGCAGGAGTGTGCTGATGCCAACAACAAGAACCATCCCGATTGGGGACAGGGCTATGTGGGCGGCATGCCCGGCAGCGAACGCATCTGGAGCAACTTCAAGAAAGGCGACTTCGGCGTGTACTTCGGCTCATGGGCTCCGTTCTACAATCTGCATAAAATGTATGCCGGACTGCGCGATGCCTGGCTCTACTGCGGCAACGAACAGGCCAAACAGCTGTTCCTTGGTTTTTGCGACTGGGCTATTCAGCTGACCGCGGGCTTGAGCGATGAGCAGATGGAAAGCATGCTGGGCAACGAGCACGGCGGCATGAACGAGGTGCTGGCCGACGCCTATGCCATCACGCAGGATCACAAATACCTCAAAGTAGCCATGCGCTTCTCACACCGCAGGCTGCTTACGCCCATGTCCCAGCGCGTGGACAACCTCGACAACATGCACGCCAACACGCAGGTGCCAAAGGTTGTGGGCTTTGAGCGCATCGACGAACTGGCAAACCTTTATCCGATTAAGCATTGCAGGCGTGATGAAAACGGAAAGACGGTTTGCGGGTCATCAAACACCGAGCCATACCACGAGGCCGCCAGTTTCTTCTGGGATATCGTCACCGGCCAGCGCTCACTGGCCTTCGGCGGAAACAGCCGCCGCGAGCACTTCCCCAGCAAGGAGTCCTGCACCGACTTCATCAACGACATTGACGGTCCGGAGACCTGCAACACCAATAACATGCTGAAGCTGACGGAAGACCTGCACCGCCGTAATCCAGAGGCGCGCTATGCCGACTACTACGAACTGGCCACGTTCAACCACATCCTCTCGTCGCAGCATCCCGAGCATGGCGGTTACGTCTACTTCACACCCGCCCGTCCCCGTCACTACCGCAACTACTCGGCTCCGAACGAGGCCATGTGGTGCTGCGTGGGAACAGGAATGGAGAACCACGGCAAGTACGGACAATTCATTTATACCCATGTGGGCAATGCGCTTTACGTGAACCTCTTCGTAGCATCAGAGCTGAACTGGAAAGAGAAAGGTATCGTAATCCGTCAGGAGACACAGTTCCCCTATGCCGAAACGAGTCGTATCACCATCACACAGGGCAAGGGTGAGTTCCCGTTGCTGG
This sequence comes from Prevotella sp., assembly GCA_017508965.1. Taxonomy (GTDB): domain Bacteria; phylum Bacteroidota; class Bacteroidia; order Bacteroidales; family Bacteroidaceae; genus Prevotella. Next base: position 33,450 of record JAFWQT010000063.1, read on the forward strand.
TGCGCTATCCAGGCTGGGTAAAGCCCGGACAATTCACCGTAAAGGTAAACGGCCAGCCCGTAGACATCATCAGCGGACCGTCTAGCTACATCTCCATCGACCGCAAGTGGAAGAAGGGTGATGTCATCGACATCACGTTCCCCATGCACAACAGCATCAAATACCTGCCCAACGTACCTCAATACATCGCCCTGATGCACGGCCCCATCCTGCTTGCCGCCAAGACGGGCACCGAGGACATGGCACACCTCATTGCCGACGACAGCCGTTTCGGACAGTATGCCAGCGGCAAGAAGCTGCCCATCAACGAGGCTCCCATTCTCATCAACAACGACATCGACGCCATTGCCGGCCAGATAACGCCCATTGGGGACCAACCGCTCCACTTCATGCTGGAGACGAAGGTGGTGAATGCTCCCGACGACAAGGCTTTTACCCTACAACCTTTCTTTGAGGTTCACGACTCGCGTTACATGATGTACTGGCTGGCGCTATCGGAAAAGAATTACAAGAGCTATCTCGACGACCTGGCTAAACAGGAGCAGGAGCGGCAGGCACTCGAGGCACGCACCGTGGACAAGGTGCAGCCCGGCGAACAGCAGCCCGAGACCGACCATAAGATGATGACCGACCAGTCATATACGGGCAACTCCAACGACGTGTTCTACCGCGATGCCCGCGACGGCCATTACTTCAGCTACCTGATGCAGACCGGCAAGAACGAACAGCTCAGCCTGCGTCTGAAATACTGGGGTGTGGGCGAATGGAAGACCCACGAGTTCGACATCTTCGTCGACGACGTGCTGGTGAAAGAAGTAAACAACACGGGCAAGTACCGCATCTCGGAATTCAAGTACGAGACCTACCCGCTTCCCGCCGAAGTGCTGAAGGGAAAGAGTCAGGTGCGCATCAAGTTTGTGGCCAAGCCACACCGCCAGATTGGCGAGATTTACGAAGTAAGATTAGTAAAAGAATAAAGGATATGAGACAAAAAGGAATAACAGTCATGCTGATGGCAGCGATGCTGCTCATGGCAAGTGAGATATCGGCCAAATCAGAAAAACTGCCTCGCAAACAGCTGCTTAACGACCAGTGGCAGTTCGTACAGAACGACAGCAACTTTACGAAAGCCCACGCGGTGACGCTGCCCCACGACTGGAGCATACTGCAACGGTTCGACGTCAATGCCCCCACCGGCAACGACGGTGCCTACCTGCCCGCCGGAAAAGGATGGTATCGCCGCCAGCTGACGCTGGGCAAGGCCTACGAGGGCAAGAAAGTGCGCCTCTACTTCGAAGGCGTCTACATGAACTCCCACGTCTATGTCAACGGCCAGTTGGCCGGCGGCTGGCCTTACGGTTATTCGGGATTCTGGGTAGATGCCACACCTTATATTAAAATAGGACAGAACGAGATAGTGGTCAGCGTTGACAATTCGCAGCAGAAGAACTGCCGCTGGTACTCTGGTTCGGGAATCTATCGCAACGTCTGGCTAGTCACCACGCCTAAGACCTATATCGACGACTGGAGCGTACAGGTGAACACCCCCGACATTCACCATGTGGAACTCTCTGCCACCGTTATCCGCGAAGACGGCACCACCTACCCCATCAGCCGTACCATCGAGGTGGCCGAGCCCCGACTGTGGTCGCCCGACGATCCTTATCTCTACCAGACGGAACTCGAAGTGCCGGGCACCGACCGCATCAGCGTCACCTACGGCATCCGTACCATTGAGTTCGACGGCGAGAAAGGACTGCGCCTCAACGGCAAGCCGATAAAACTTAACGGAGCCTGCGTGCACCACGACAACGGAATACTTGGTGCCGCTGCCTACGACGAAGCCGAATACCGCAAGGCACGCCTGATGAAAGAGGCCGGTTTCAATGCCGTGCGCACCAGCCATAACCCGCCGTCGGAGGCCTTCCTCCGTGCCTGCGACGAAGTGGGCCTGCTGGTCATCGACGAGTCGTTCGACGGATGGCGCGAGCATAAGAACGAGAACGTACACGACTACTCCACGCTCTTCGATGAGTGGTGGCAGCGCGATGTGGAGGCCATGGTGCGCCGCGACCGTTTGCATCCCAGCATCTTCTGCTGGTCGACGGGCAACGAGGTCATCGAGCGCAAGAAGATTGAGGTGGTGAAAACCGCCCACAACCTGGCCGAAAGCATTCGTGCCAACGACCCGCAGCACCGTCCCGTCACTTCGGCACTGGCCGCATGGGACCGCGACTGGGACATCTACGACCCGCTGGCTGCCGAGCACGACATCGTGGGATATAACTACCTGATATTCCTGGCAGAGGGCGACCACAAGCGCGTGCCCAAGCGAGTCATGATGCAGACGGAGAGCTATCCGCGCGACGCATGGCGCAACTACCGTCAGACGATGGACCACAGCTATATCTTCGGCGACTTCGTATGGACAGGTCTCGACTACCTGGGCGAGTCGGGCATCGGCCGTTACTACTACGAAGGCGAGGTGCCGGGCGAGTCGTGGGAGCGCCCGCTCTATCCCTGGCATGCTGCCTACTGCGGCGATGTTGACTTTACCGGAATGCGCAAGCCCATCAGCCACTACCGTTCCATGATTTGGAACGAGAAAGGCGAAAAACTGTTCCTCGCGGTGCGCGAACCCGACGGCTATCACGGCAAGGTAAAGACCTCGATGTGGAGCACATGGCCCACCCAGGAGAGCTGGACGTGGCCGGGATGGGAAGGCAAGCCCATCGAGGTGGAAGTGTACAGCCGCGAGCCGAGAGTCAGCCTCTACCTGAACAACCAGCTAGTGGCAGAACAGCCGACCGCAGAAATGAAGGCCACCTTTACCCTGCCCTACCAGCCCGGCACGCTTCGTGCTGTTGCGGGTAACGAGCAGAGCGAACTGCAGACGGCCGGAGCTCCTGCCCGTATCCGTCTGACTGCCGACCGCGACCGCATGGCGACTGGCGGACTTGCCTTCGTCACCATAGAGATTACGGATGCCCAGGGCCGCGTGGTGCCTACGGCCGACACCGAGATGACCTTCAGCGTAGCGGGCAATGCCTCGCTGCTCGCAGCCGGAAATGCCGACATCAAGGACGAGGACCCCTATTTCGACAACCGTCACCGGGCATGGCACGGACGCGCCCTTGCCGTGGTCCGCAACACGGGCCGGCAGGGCAAGAGCACACTGACCGTCACCGCCAAAGGTCTGCCTGCAGCCCGTCTGGTGCTGAAATAAGGTACGACGGTTTAAGGGAATTTAACAGAAAATGGCGGGATATTCAC
>JAFWQT010000064.1 GCA_017508965.1 Prevotella sp.
ACCACACCACGATGCGGGTAGTGGGTGAAGTCTGGGGAAAAGCATCCAACAACTGACTGGCCTCGTTGCCCTTCACCACCAGGAAAGCAAGTCCCGCAGCCTTAGCCTTGCGGTAGGCTTCCACTACATCACTCGCGAGTTCTGTATGCAACCGTGGCGAGGCATTCACCGGATGGGGCGCAAAGAAGGTGACGTCGAGTCCGTTGTCCCTCTCGGCCAGTTGGGTGGAAATCAGTGCGAACATATAGGCCGTCCCGCTGATGCCCGGGTTTCCGTCCAGCAACCGCATGCAGTCGATGCGGCCCAGCAGTTCGTTTTTATAATAGAATCCTATTTTCATCATGCTTAATGGTTGATGAGATATTGGGCGATGAGCGTGCCATTATAGGCCCATAGCAGCAATGCAAGGATCAAAATGCCGGCCCGCAGCGGTTTCCACGAGACGTTTTTCAGCAGATAGCCTGCCGCCACTGGAATGACAAAGGCCCAATGGGCAGCCATGATATACACTTCGATAATGCCGAAGCCAAGCACCAGATGGAGCACCATGTCGAAGGCAAACCACGAAAGACACAGCCAAAGGAATAGTTCGCGACGGCCGCACCAGATGCCCGCCAGCAACAACAACACTACAACGGTCACCACGCCATACTGCCACGCATGGCGATAGCGCACCAGTACGGGACGGTTCACATTGACGTCTTCCAGCAAATGGTCGCGATGCAGCAGGATGCTCTCGCCAAACAGATTCTCCACTGCGGCATCCCAGCGCGAGGCTTCCGTATCGGTCCATTCGAAAAGCGGGTTTTCGGATATCTGCCCCTGCTTGTTGCGGTTCATCACCTGGCTATGGGCCTCGTTGCGTTTCACGAACGTACTGTCGGTGGCAGCCCGCTTTGCAGCCATCCGTTCGCCCCATTCCTTATCGGGTTTCACTACGTACTCGTTCTGATACCAATAGGCACCGCCCATCAGACAAACGGGCAGCACACCCGCAATCAGCAGATAGCGCCAATGGAACACCCGCTTGCCACAGGTAAACCATGCCGCCAGGGCTGGCTTCACGCCGTTGGTAAGCGTCACGCCCGACGTGACGAGCAGCAGAAGTCCCGTCAGCCAAGCCGGCATCGGCCGTTTCTCTTTCAGGTATTTACCGCCCACATACAGCGACAGCAGAAGCAGCATCATGGACACCCCGAAATGGTCGCACACGAAACAGCTAATCATGACATGGGCAAACGAGAAGAACAACGCGGCAAGCAGAATGGCATCGGCTTTCTTCAGTCCGATAATCTCGCGCTCAATGCGATAGAGGAAAAGCAGACTGAAGGCATCGCAAGCGACCATGATAACGGCCCAGATGATGATGGCAAAATTGATATGCAACTCGAACATCAGCCAGTCGTTCAGGGCCGAAAAAGGATAAAGCATGGCCGCCAGCAGCGGATGCCGGTAGAGCTGGTAAAGGATGCGCCACTTGGAGAGCGTGATGTAGGTGTAGTCGTCGTAGCCCGATACTGGCACATGCCCGTGGAACATACTGTAGAATCCGCCGCGCCGGGCATGCGTGAAGGTGTCGAAGTCGTATTGCACCATCAGCCAGTTGAGCGCAATAAAAACCAGCACGCCCACCAGCAGCAACTGCCATTCGTCTTTCTTTATCTTAAACATCCTTCTTCAGCGGTTAGAATAAAAGATACTGCACATAGAGCGACGTGTTCCAAAGGACGAGGAAGATGGTTAGAATCAGCAGCAATTTGCTTAGCAGAGAGGAGACGCTCTCTGCACTCTCATCTTTCCTCTTTCCTCTCTCCTCTTTCCTCTCTCCTCTTTGCTCTTTCCTCAGCAAAAACCCCGTGGCAATGGGAATCACGAACGCCCAGTGGGCCGTCATGATATATACCTCGTTCAGTCCGAATCCCAGTCCCACATGCAAGAAGAAATCGAGTGCCATGCCGGCCAGCGCCATCCACAGGAACCGCTCGCGACGGCCTTTCCAGATGCCGGCAAGAAACAGCACCACGATGAGTATCTCGACGATATAGTTAATCCAACAATTGTATTTCACGATGACAGGCCGCGAACGCAGGGTGTCGCCCAGCAGATGGTCTTCGTGCAGCTGGATGCTCTCGCCGAAAACGTTCTCCACCAGCGAAGGCCATCGCGGAGTGGTGACGTCGGTCCATCGCATGAATTCTCCCTCCATCATGGGTTTTCCCGAATGACGGTTCACGGCCCGCTGTGCCTTTCGGGCAGCCCTCACGCTGTCGCGCTGTGCAAGGATGCGCTCATAGCCCTTCCGGATGGCTGCCGTGTCTTTCAGCCGGGTGGTGTCGCGGAATGTCTTTATCACGTGCTGCCGCTGTCGCTCAAGGGCATTCTTGGCCACCTCCTTGCGCGCCATTTCCTTGGGCCACACGAAGGTGTGATACTCCCAGCGGGCAAATCCCCACATCAATGCAGCAGGCAGGATGACCGCCAGCAGCAGGTATTTTGGACGGAAAAACCGTTTTCCGTTCACAAAGAAGGCATCCATGAAAATCTTCAGTCCGTTGTTCAGACTCACGCCTGCCGTAAAGACAAAGAGCAGCACGGTCTGCACGATGGTCAGCTGCCGGCCTTTCTGAATACATTTCCCCGAGATATAAAGCGCCATGACCAGCAGCAGCATCGATAGGCCGAAATGATCGGGAACGGTAAAGGATAGCATCACATAACCGAAAGAGAAGCAATAGGCCGACAACAGAAGGGCACCACGCCTTGCCAGTCCTATCAGCTCACGGGCTATGCGATAAAGAAACACGAAAGTATAGACTGCCGCCGCCACAAGCAGCAAGGCCACGATTACTTGCACCAGGTTGAGTCCCGTCAGCGCAAGGATTCCCTGATTGAGCATGGAGAAAGGCCAGACGAAGAACGCCAGCAGCGGATGGCGGTAGACATTGTAGCCGGCCGTCCACTCCGTCATCACGGAATAGGTAATCGGGTCGAAGCCGGAAACCGAGAAAAGCTTCATGAAATCCTTCCAGCTGTCTTTGTCGCCCCACATGAAAAGATGGGCGTAGCAGGCGGTCACCAAAGCATTGACAACCACAAAGTACAGGGCAACCACTGCTGTAGGCCACCGTTCCTCCTTCTTAATCTTGAACAACCCGAATAACTTCATGCCTTATCACCATTAGCTCCCTCCCCTTAGGGAGGGTTGGGGTGGGTCTTTAGAACTCCCTATAATGCCCTTCGTCGGCAAAGTCGAGCAAAGCAACGTCTCCCCTACTGTCGCCGTATGCCACCAGCTTATATTCCCGACGGTCAGGATATTGCTCCAGCAGCCGGCGCACCTTCTCCTGCCCGTAACAGTTTTTGGTCAGGAAATAACCCGTCAGCTTCCCGTCAACCACCTGAATCTGCGTACCGATGATTTTTATAGGTGGTGGCAGTTGGGTGTTGGGTGTTGGGGAGTCAGACTCCCCTCCCTTCGGGAGGGGCTGAGGGTGGGTAAAGAAGGGGGTTACCCAGTTCTCCACCGAAGCCGAGATGACTACCACCCGGTCACCGTCCATCATCGCCTTGTTCACGGCAGCCATTCCCTTCTTACGGAGCAACGAAGCCTTTTCCTGGGCGAACTTCTCGCAGTATTCATTGAATTTCTCCAGCGTCATTCCCCCGAAGAAATACTGGAAAATGATGCGCTTCGTCTTCCAGTTGGGCATGATGCCAATCTTCATCAAAATCAGCAGATGAAGATGCTTCAGGAACCCGATGAGGAACTCCTTGTTGCCTTTCACATAGCGGATAAACTCTATCAGCGTGTCGCGCCTGGTGAGCGTTCCGTCAAAATCGAAAGCGTGTATGGTCATAGGAAATAAATGATTAATAAGAACGTAAGTGCCCAAAGCACTACCACCACCTGCGTGAACCTGTCTTGCAGCATCATCTTCGTCGGGTCGCCGCTCTTTTTGTCAACCACCGTAATCTGGATATATCGCAGCAGTCCAAGCAGCACGTAAGCCGTCGTCAGATACAGATAATCGGTATGCACACGGGCCACCACTTCGGGCGATATCGTGTACATGATATAGCACACCAGCGTCACCGAGGCCGTGATGGTGATGGCCTGGTTGATGAACGTCAGGTTGTAGCGGATGGTATTCTTCCGGGGTGCTTCTCCAGTGGTCTCCATTCGGATGACATCGTCGCGCCGCTTGGCAAACGAGAGGAAAAGCGTCAGCAGGAAGGTCATCATCACAATCCACTTACTCAGCACAATCCCCGTGGCAAAGCCACCGGCCAGCAGCCTGAGCACGAACCCGAAGGCGATGATACAAACATCCACGATGGCATACTTTTTCAGCCAGGCACAATAGGCCAGGTTCAGCACAAAGTAGAACAATAGAACCCCCACCAAACCTCCCCAAGAAGAAACCCCCACCAACCTCCCCGAGGGGAGGCTTTCAGAAGCGGATTCAATCTCTCCCCCTCGGGGGAGCAGGAGGGGGGTCGGCAGTAGGGTGGTCAGCATCGCCAACACCACCATCAGCGCCATCAGCCCGTAGGCAGCCTTCATGGTAATAGCCCCCGAGGCAATCGGCCGTTTGCACTTCACCGGATGCCGCCGGTCAGCCTCCACGTCGATGATGTCGTTAAAACAATAAATCGACGACGCTATGAAGCAGAAAGCCACGAAAGCCACCAGCGAGGCATACACCGTAGCCCCGTTGGTCAGTGCCCCGCCGAAAAACATCGGCACCAGCACAAACACATTCTTCAGCCATTGTTTCGGCCGTATCAGCCGCAAAACGTCCTTCATGGTTGCAAAGGTACGATTAAGCGAGCACAAATGCAAATAAAACTTGTTTTAATTTGCTTTGTCGAACGAAAGTACCTTATCAAAAGATAGCATAAAAAAAATGATACGGCGAAGAGAATACCTACTTATTTTAGTTCTTCATCGCTGCAAAAACTTTTCACCTTTCCTCATAACATATTGAAGAACAGTGCTTTGCGGTGAAGGGTTCGCCGCCCATGCCCGCAGACGCTATCCGCCATCACCTAACACCCACCATTCACCATCCACCACCTAACACCCATTCACCACAGACCACTGAAGCCTGCATCCCCGCCACATTTGTTCTCAACAGGCAGGTAAACTCCCACATACCTATGAGATATCCTCAAACCACCCTATAATAATTCTCCTTTTCTTGTGAAGGAAGCATTGCTGACGAACGTCAGCAACATTGCCGACACATGTCAGTAGTATTGCTGACAAAGGTCAGCAATGCCTCGCGATGCAATTTACGTGAATTAATAACGTGAATCCGGACAATCTCCAAAGCCCACGAAAGGTAGTAGCATACGCTTACATTTAAACAGCCTATTTACTACTACAGGCATCCTGTGAGCATAACTCTATCATTTACGATGCACAAGTGACACATTTACGAATGCCCCGTTCACAAGGCTCCCTCCCTAAACAGGGAGGGTGGGGTGGGTCTCCTGTTGTGGGGTTGTCTTTTAACCCTTCACCTTAACCCCCTGTCATCAACCGTGTTACACCGCACGGTGAAGTATTTTTATTTGTTGCAACTCTTTAATAATACTATCTCCATGCATCCAAAAATGTATCATCATTCACTTCTCGGAACATTTATAGCATAAATAATTTGGCCAATTGGAAATATGTTTGTACTTTTGCCTGCAAACCCAATAAACGAGAATCTATTATAATACAAAAATCTCATGAAAAGATTTCTATTGTTGTTGGTGGCCACCTTAACAATGACCTGTGGCTTCTCTCAGAACCGAAGCTGGAAAGAGGTGAAAGAACACATTAATTCTTCCACCATTTCACTTTCTGAAGAGGAAAAGGATGTACATTTCGCAATACTAGAATATCTTATGTTTGCTGCCGTTGACTCTATGAAGAATGAAGGGAGATTCATGCAAGCCCTTGAAACGATAGATTCCATTCAAGCAAACTGTAAATATATGACGGGGCGGGAACTCTCTACAAGAATGTACGAAACCAAGGTAAATATTCTGTTGAGCCTTGAAGAGTATGGAGAGGTGGTAAAGACAACCGAAGAATGTCTTTCTGTTCATAAGAGTGACATCGACGATAGGGCAGCTGCTTATATGTACAGTCAGCAGGGGAATGCCCACATCGTTCTTAAGGAATATCTTGAAGCTATTCGTTCTAAAGAGAACAGTTTGTACTACCATACAAAAACAGGTGATATCGGAAGTCAAGGTGCTACCCTTTGCAGCATGGCTTATTGCTATAGTGAATTAGGAAAGTACACCACAGCCTTTTCATTCTACGAGAAAGGAATAAACAAGTTTCTTGATTATTTCGAAACGTCACGTTCCGTCCTTCTAAGAAGCGATTTCTCTGTCAAAGACCCATACAACCAAAATCTTCTTGATATGTTTGCTATGAACCTGTTCTATTTTGCAGTTTTAGAACAGGATCATGGAAGCAAGCTTGACTCAAAGAATTACCTCTTGATGTCGGCCCATTGTGGTTACGCAAAAGCAAAGAGCGAGTATCAGCGCATATACGGAGATAGATGAAGCAAATCAAGTATAGCTATTGCCTGAATGAGAACAACGAACTCGTTCACATCAGTAGCGTGACTGTAGATAACAGGCATAGCCATACTTTCCACTGCATAGAATGCGGACAGGAACTGATAGCCAAAATAGGCAAAATCAAGGTTCCTCACTTCGCCCATGGAGTGGACACTGCCTGTAATGGGGAGTCATACCTCCACAAACTGGCGAAGCGAAGGATCCTTGAGAAGTTTATGTCTGCAGACAATTTTTCTCTTAATTTTGTACGTGATATTCCCTGCAAGAACGCCGATAATTGCACTTTCTACAAAGATTACACATGTGTAAGCAGAGGCGAACTTATTAAGTTTGATCTTAAGGCCGTCTATGATACCTGCCAGGAAGAAGTCAGACTGGGAGAGTTCCAACCGGATCTGCTCCTGACAAACTCGGCGAAGCCGGATAGGGAGCCAATCTTTATAGAGGTCTACAAGACCCACAAGTCAGACCAAAGAAAATTGGATTCAAAATATAGGATAATAGAAACAAAAAGACTTGAGAACGAGGCAGACATCGACGACATCGTCAGGCGTGGTTTTATCGAGTCAGTAAATTGTGAACTGTATAATTTCCATCCGAAATTTCCGCCTACAACCCCACCTATTAAAGACATGGAGTACGAACACCGATATACTAGATTCATTCTCAATAAGAACGATACGGTAACAGTCAAATTTGTTACCTGTGAGGATTTAAACAAAAGATTTGATCCCGAAGCGGTGCGAGAACTTAATATTGACGAATATTTCTATCAGCCTAACCAACTTGATAGTGACCTATGCTGGAAAGGGCTTGTCTATCTGATGAAAAAAGGGTTGACATTAAGAAATTGTTTTTTATGCAAATACTATAAGTATTACAAATTCAAAGAATATAGTATTTGCAGACTGAAACCGTATCTTAGGCCGAAACAAGAAACAGCAATATCTTGTCCCAACTACTTAATATGGAATCAATATTTAGTTTATCCGCTTTCAGAATTGGAAAAGGAGATTTCAGAAGTTCCAATATAATTTCGGAATAAAGAATATAGATATTATAATACCGAACAAGCAGATGTCAAAGTGAACGGGGCTCCCCCGTTCATGTGGAACCATTAGGGGATTTCAACGTCCCCTTTAATCCGGAAACATCCTCGTTTGTTCCTATTGAAAAATAAGTATATAAATTTGCATATATGCTCTCTAATATGTATTTTTGCACAAAAAACAGAAAATATGAAGAAGCTACTTGGATTGGTTTGTGTGATAGTCATTGCTGCAGTTATGGTGGTGACTTGTCCCGACAAAAATGCCCACATGGATGTGATTCGTAACGAATTCAGCATGGCCATAGATGATATTATGGCTGATAATGTAAAGTCAGAAGGAGATAATGCAGCCTATCAGGTCGTGAAGTCGCTAGCATTGCCATTGTTGGAGACAGCTTGGAAGAATAAACTAGACTACAGGAACTATTTTGTGCTCAGCACTACTGCGGTTAAGGATGAAGGAGAGAAAAAGACCGTTTCCATCGGGGTGTTTGGTCATGTGTTCACATTCGACAGGAAGGATGTTGTTAAAGAGTTTGAGAAATACTTAAACGAAGAGAGTGGTGAGAAAAACGATTCTCGCTAACAACAATATATTACATGTGAACGGAGAACCATCCCCCGTTCAAGAATTGAATCAAAGAACCTTTCCGTGATTCTATCCCGTGATTCTAAAACTAAAAAATGAAATTGGGCATTAAGCACGTAGTGATTGGAGGCATTATTGTAACCATCCTTTTCTGGATGTGGTTACTGATGAATATGTTCCCTATTCCCAAGGGGGTACGGGTAAATGAACAATACTATACCTACAAAAAGAACATTTGGGGCATCTATTACATTTCCGTTGAAAACAGGCTCGCTTTACTGAATGTCGGCACATATCGCTATCTAAATGATTGTGACTCAAAGACTTTTTTGGTTTTAGATAACAACTGGGCAAAGGACAAAAATCACGTTTGGTATTGCTATGATGTGATAGAACAAGCAGATGTGGCATCGTTTCATATTGACAAGAGCGGACTGCCCAAAGACAAGAATTACATCTATTTACCAGACGATGGACTTTTGTATAGTTGCCATCCCTCCAAAAGCAGCATAGATGTTGAGAGTGCCGAATATTTTAATAGACAAAACAGATGGGCAAACGGGATGTTGGTACGGGATAAAGAGAATGTCTATTTAGACGAAGAAAAGGTGGATGTCGATAGGAACACGTTCAAGGCTTTGGGTAATAGTTATTGGTTAACGGATAAGAACTACGTATATATCCTGTCGTGGTTTGATACAGATTCCAAATGGAAACTCGAAAAGGTAGATTCCCTTCAGCCTCCCCTCGACACCCTTGTTGCAGGAAGTCAATATCTTCGAAACGGGCGGGATATCATTCATATGAATAAAGTCATCCTGAGCGATATTGATGTAAAGCGATTTGAAAATGTAGGTGTTGGAAAGTGCATTGTCAACAATATGCTTTTTCTTAATGGAGAGCAGATTCTCAAGAATCGTCTCAATGTGGACAAGGCTAGATTCTATTTCTACGGACACATTGCCGCTGACGGGCAACATGTGTTCTATCACGAACATCTTCTGAAAGGAATTGATGCCGCCAGTTTCCGTCAAATTAATGAGGAAACGTTTGAGGACAAGAATTTCATTTACACTATCAAGGAATTTGCCTGGAAAGAAGAAGACCCATTTAATAGGAAAAAGAAGTGAAAACGCAAGGGAGTCATGAAACCTGAAACATAATCACCACAAACGCAAATGGACATCTTCATATCTGAAAAGATGGTTCCTGGTGTTATTTCCATGTTATCTATGGTGTACTGCCTTTATTGCTTGTTTTCAAAAAAGTAAATCAAAAACAATGGGGTTATCTTGTGTGAACGGGTAATGTGAACGGAGAACAGTCCCCGTTCACCGTTACCAACACGGCAGGGCAAGAAAACCTTTCACCGTAAGACCCTGAAATCATATTAGATACTTCCCGTGGTGAAGATTAGCAGAATAGCTGTTATGGGGAAAGATTCACTTCTTCAGAGGCTTGATGAGCAGAGAAACGAGGCGGCTGAGGAGCCAGGCTAGGGGGATGGTGAAGGCGAACATCAGGAGGAAGGTGGGCCAGTAACCCAGGTGGTAGGGTCTGATGTAGACCAGCACGAAATGGATATGGATGAGATAGATTTCGAGGGAGATGCCGCCCACGAAAGTGAAAAAGCGAATCAACCACTGGGGGGCATGACGGAAGAACCAACACATCAGGAACATGCCGCTGACAGCCAAGGGAATGTAGACCATGCGCTCGGCGGCAGGCGGGAAGGCTCCACTCCGATGACCTTCCACATAGACGCAATACCAGAGGGAGAGGAGGAAAATAAATGAAGAGTGAAGAGTGAAGAGTGAAGAATCCTTCCCCCTTGAGGGGGGATTGAGGGGGGCCTTCACCAACTCTCCCGCATTAATGCCCAACAGGAAGACGGGGATGCGGCTCCAGAAGATTTCCACATAGCCGACGGATTTCCAGAGTGGAGGCCAGTCGCGCACCAGCAGATACCAGAGAATCGTCACTAGCGGAAGCCATCGCCAGATGCGGTCGCGCTGGATAAGGCGCATATAGAAGGGGGCGATGAGATAGAGGGCCATAATGGCGGGAACGAACCAGAACGTGAGGTCGTCGATACGCCAGAAACTCCAGCCCACCAGGATGTTGGCAATGAGATGAATCAGATTGGGACTGTAACCGCCGCCATTGGGCCAGTATTGGGGAATGTAATAAAGACTGGCAATGATGAGCCATGCGGGATAAAGGCGGAGGAAGCGCCGTAAATAGAATGAACCCACCCTATGTCCCTCCCGAAGGGAGGGATTTTCATTACTATTTGGCGCATCATCCAATTCCCCATCCCTTCGGGAGGGGGCAAGGGGGTGGGTTTTTGTCCACGAGTACCACAAGCCGATGCCGCTGAGGAACAGGAACATATCCACGCCATTGTTGCCGCAGCGCATCAGCCCGTAGAAGGCATCGCTGCGCGAGAGGGGCACATGGAAAAGCATCACGATAATCATCGCAAAGCCCATCAACGGTGCACGGTATCGGCTGAGGTCGTTCCAGTTCATAAAAAAGACCCACCCCGGCCCTCCCTGTTTAGGGAGGGGGAAACAGGTTATGGTTTAGGGATGTAACGTAGAATCCATTTGAGTAGCATGGCCAGGGCCACAGACGAGAGCAGGTAGATGAAGATGCCGCCGTAGATGTCGACCTTTCGGTAATGACCGATAATCAGTTCGCGCATCACGGGGTGCATCACAAAGAGCATGGCAGAGATGCTGCCGAGCCAACTAAGAGGAGAGAGAAAACCCTTGCTGGCAATAAGGAGCTTTACGGTAGCAATGGCACCCGTTACCACAAAGGCGGGAACGAACAACCACGTCCAGTAATTCAGGCTGCCGAAAAGGACTAAAAGAGCGGAAAGAAAAATAATAAATGTAGAGTGTAGAGTGTAGAATGTAGAGTTATGATTACTTGTTGAAGCTGTATTTTGAGCAGATTCCGCGCTTGACAGGTTATCACAATTGCTTTTCCCTTCGGCCAGCGACCGTTGGTTCTCCATTCTCCATTCTTCCTGCCCACACGCCCATGCAGAAGGGCAACAGTCCGCCAATGAAATTATAGCGGATATAGTTGAGCCAGTCCTGACTTTCGGCGAAACATGCTTCCAAAACAACAGAACCCAACGCCAATGCCAGCAACAGCCACTTGCTTCGCCAACGATGTATGACCAGGATGTAAAGGGCATACAACTGCAACATCAGGCCGAAGAACCAATAGGGACCGGGCTTGATGATGTGGTCGGGATCGAAATATAGGAAGTTGATGGTCATGGTGAGCTGTGTGAGCACATGGTCCCATGAATATACCTGCGCCCCGTCGCTGTGGCGGAGCAGATACACGCCGATGAACAACAGGTAGCCGATGATCATCAGGCGGAAAAGCTTGAGGAAATGCTTCTTAATAAAGTGAAGAGTGAAGAATCTCCCCTCCCTCCGGGAGGGGCTGGGGCTGGGCCTCATATTTCTTCACCAGTCCGTAGCCGCTGATGAAAAGGAATATGGGTACGCCATAGTGGCCAAGAAACGAGAAGAAATGGATGAACAGGTCGCTGTCGAGAGAGAAGAGCTTATCGAGGAACTGCATGGGCCGCTCAGCATCGAACTTGTACTCGTTTTCCTTCACGGCAAAACCGAGGAAGTGGCAATAGTTGTGCAGGATAATTCCTAGAATGGCAATGCCACGCAATGCCGACGATTCCGTGCGGCTCAACAATTCCCCACTCCTCATTGTTTCATTTTCTCTTTTTCCCCATTTATTACTGCATCATAGTCGGTCTTATCCTTCAGGATGCGCTTGCGGGCCTCGTCGTACTTGATGCTCAGCAGATTGAGTTCGCGGCGATAGGATTTGGTGTGAATACCGCCCAGATAGACCAGCATGTGGGCCAGGGCATCGGTCATGAACGGCTTATGAAGCGCCTGCTCCACCTGCCAAACCACGTCGGGATGCGCCTCCTTGTAGGACGGCGACATATAAATCCAGAACGGAATCTCGTATTCATAGCGGGCCATGTGGGCATTAATTTCGGAAGCATGGTTGCGGCAGATGAAGTGAACATCGTTGTCGTACACCTGCTCACCGTGGTCGGGAACATAGAACACGATGGCCTCCTGCTGTTCGAAGCGACGGATAATCTGGTCGACGATGGAGTCGTTGTAGAGCAGCGAATTATCGTACCATGCCAAACGCTGCCGTTCGGCGGCATTCAACTTCGGGCGGTCGTAGTCGTCGGCCTTGAATTTCATCTTCGACTTCGGGCAGCGGGTACGGTAATCCACATGCTGCCCCTTCAGATGGAAGATAATCAGATTATGCGCGGTGTTCTCGGACTTCAGGCGGTCGTAGTCGTTCAGAAGACCTTCGTCGAAATAACTGAGCTTATCGTTGCGGGTATCGAACATAGCCTTCGAGAGCTCGGGATTGTTGAGGAAGAAACCGCCAGAGAAATCATAGACGGCCTCTTTAGCCTGCGGCAGGAACTGATTGGTGAGGAAGGTCACATGATAGCCGGCCTTGCGGAACACCTCGGGGAACAAAGGATAGTCGCTCCACTCGCCGCTGTCGCCCACACAATAGAGCGAGAACAGGTGCTTGAAGACGAAACTGGTCAGGTTCCACGGAGCCACCACATTGGTGAACGGATAAAGCTCGCCGTTCATGGCGCGCGCCAGCTGTCGGGGCGTGGTGGGCTTTTCATAGCCATATAGCTGGGCGTGACTCTTATTGTAGCTCTCGCCGATGATGAGCACGATATTCGGACTCTTAAACGAGCAGGAATCCACGTCCACATGGTCTTCGCGTTCGATGATGGTGCCTACCTGCGTAGAGGTGAGGCGGTTGGCATAGAGCGAAAAGGCCAGCCTGTAGACAGGCTGATAGAGAACAGCCTTGTCGGGCTTGGTGAGTTCATGCTCCACATCGCCGATACGGTCGTACGACATGAGTCTCGACATTGCCTGTTTGTTGGGCCAGGTCTGCCAGACGCAATAGCCGAAGAAAGCAGCACATGCAAGTCCCATCACCACCTTCACCACCCTTTCGGCCTCGGGTGTCAGCTGCGGACCCGCCGGCCGATGGTATTCGCGATAGCGGTAGGAATGCTTGGGGCGCGTCTTACGCCACCAGAAGATGCTCCACGCCACATGCACTAGCATAAGCAAGAGCACCCATCCCGTTCGTCCGAACACGATTGACGGCGAAAGGAAAGTGGAAATGAACTCGGCCGCCTCGCGCCCGTTGGTCTCTCCCACCAGCAACAGCATGGTAGGCGTAAGCGTGGAATCGAACTTTGAGAAACAGAACACGTCGGCAATGGCGACGCCATAGGCAATGACATAGAACAGACGCTTCACCCATTTCCTGACGACCTTAGGCAAAATCGACAGCAGTACGCAAAGCAGATACACATCGGCAAACAGCTCGACCCACCACAAGGAATAGGCATGAGCCTTGGGATTGTCGGGAACCACGGCAAACGTGCATATCGTCCCGAGCAGATACATAAATATGAAGAAGGCGCTGTTTTGGCGAATAGGATGAAAGAACAGGCCCAAAAGTCTCACAAAAAAATTTTCTCTTCGCTTTCTCATTGCGTGTGACAGATTTTGCGGGCGAAATTACTGATTATTTTCGAAACTGCCAAATGTGCAGGCTAAAACTTTGACTTTTCCACCTTTTCTTTGGGTGTGCTGTCCATATAACACCGGGAAATCCTGTTCAAACATCATCGTGAGCGTAGAGATGCTCTTGCTCGATAACCGATGCCACATGACCGGGCACCAGTCCGCGAACGCTCTTTCCCTGACGCAGCCGCTCGCGAATCATCGTGCTGCTGATGTTGATGAGGGGAACCTTTACGAAGGTAACGTTGGGAAAAGCGGTTTGCATGTCATCGGGATTGGCATCCTGACGGGGATAGACCACGATGGGATATTCCCTGAGAAGGTCTTCATACCGATACCATTGGTCGAACAACTGCCAGTTGTCGCCGCCGATAAGCAGGGTGAAGCGGTGCTCGGGGTAGTCTTTTTTCAGGGCCTGCAGGGTATTCCAAGTATAGGAAGGCTTTGGCAGATGGAACTCGTAGTCGCAGGGTCGCAACCGGGGTTCATCATTCAGGGCGAGTTGCACCAGCCGGAACCGCTGGTTGTCGTCGAGCAACTGCCGGTTCTGCTTCAGCGGATTCTGTGGTGACACCATAAACCACACCTCATCGAGTCCGGTCTCGCGGAGCAATGCCTTGGCCAGCCAGACGTGCCCGTTGTGGATGGGATTGAAGGAACCGCCGAAGAGTCCGATGTTCATGGGTGATGGGTGTTAGGTGATGGGTGATGGGTGTTGGGTGTTGGTGGTTAGTTCAGGAAATCCTCTACCAGCCTCAATGCCTCGGCTTCGGCTGTGGTCAAATCGTCATTGACCACGATATGGTCGAACTTCGGGGCAAATGTCAGCTCGTATTCGGCTTTGGCCAGGCGCTGTTCGATAACCTCGGGGGTATCCGTTCCGCGACCTTCCAGCCGGCGGCGCAATTCAGCTATCGAAGGCGGCTGGATGAAGATGCTCATGGCTCTCTTGCGATAGTGCTTCTTGATGTTAATGCCGCCTTTCACATCCACGTCGAACACTACGTTCAGCCCTTTGGCCGTCTTTTCATCCACCTGCGATTTCAGCGTGCCATAGAAGCGGTCCTCGTAAACCTCTTCGTATTCCAGGAACTCGTTCCTTGCAATCTTTTCGCGGAATTCATCGGCGGTGATGAAGAAATACTCCACGCCGTTCTGTTCCGTGCCTCGGGGGGCACGGCTGGTACACGAGACGCTGAAGGTCAGTTTCAGTTCCGGATGCTCGTTCATCAACCAGTTCACAATCGTTGACTTGCCGCTGCCGCTGGGGGCTGAGACAATGAGTAGTTTGCCCTTTTTCATTATTATAATGCGTTTAAGACTTGTTCCTTGATTTGTTCCAGTTCGTCTTTCATCTTCACCACGATGTTCTGCATCTCGGCGTTGTTGCTCTTCGAACCCGTAGTGTTGATTTCGCGTCCCATCTCCTGGGCGATGAATCCCAGTTTCTTTCCCTGTCCGGCAGGCTCGTCCATCGACTCACGGAAGTACTTGAGGTGGTTGGCCAGTCGCTGTTTCTCCTCTGAGATGTCGAGTTTCTCGATATAGTAGATGAGTTCCTGCTCCAGCCGGTTCTTATCGTAATCCACCTCGGGAATGGTCTTCAGTCCCTCGATGATACGGCTGCGGATTTTCTCTACCCTGCTCTTCTCAAAAGGTTCGATACTATCCAGCAGGGCGGCGATGTTGTTCACTTTCTCGGTGAACATCTTCTGCAGGGCGGCTCCTTCCTGTTTGCGGAATGCCACGATATTGTCCAGGGCCTGAGCTACAGCCGAGCACACCACCTCCCACTCTTCGTCGGAGAGCACTTCCACCTCTGTCTTGGTGAGCACGTCGGGCATGCGCAGCAAGGTGGCATACCAGTCGGCAGGCTCGGGGATTCCGGTCTTGGCCGAAATCTCCTTGATCTGCTTACAGTAGTTTTCCAGGAGTGCACCGTTGATGGGCGTGGCGTCAACGCCGGCCTCTTTCTCAATCCAGACATTGAAATCCACTTTTCCCCGTATCAGTGCCTTCGACACCATCTGGCGCATCTCCATTTCCTTTTCGCGGTAAAGGGGTGCAATGCGCGTACTGAGGTCGAGAGTCTTAGAGTTGAGCGACTTGATTTCAACATTGATTTTCTTATCCCTGAAGGTAGCGACAGCCTTGCCGTACCCCGTCATAGATTGTATCATACTTCTTGATTAACGTTAAATTTTCTGCAAAATTACTACTTTTTGGCGGAAAATACGTATTTTTGCAAAATTATTTCGAAGATATTTGATTATGCCGTGTATTTTGCATATAGAAACTAGCACCGACGTGTGCAGCGTGGCCGTCTCGGAAGACTCGAAAGTAATCTTCAACAAAGAAGACCACTCAGGCCATAACCATTCGGTCAGCCTGGGGGTGTATGTCGACGAGGCGCTCTCTTTCATCGACAGCCACGCCATTCCTCTCGATGCTGTTGCCGTGAGCTGCGGCCCCGGTTCCTATACCGGTCTGCGCATAGGCACCTCGATGGCCAAGGGCATCTGCTACGGTCTCGACATTCCACTGCTCTCGGTACCTACGCTGAAGCTGATTTGCGTTCCCGTGCTGCTGCGCGAAATGATTCCGGAAGAAGATGCACTGCTATGTCCGATGCTCGATGCCCGGCGAATGGAGGTCTATGCCGCACTTTATACGCGTGCGCTTAAAGAGGTGAGACCCATTCAGGCCGACATCGTCGACGAGAACACCTACCGGGAATACCTCGACCAGCATCCCGTCTATTTCCTCGGCAACGGAGCCGCCAAGTGCATGGAAGCCATCAACCACCCCAACGCCCGGTTCATAAAAGACATTGAACCACTGGCTAAATACATGCAGCCGCTGGCCGAGCGCAACTATTTTCAGGAGCAATACGAGGACACTGCCTACTTCGTGCCCTTCTACCTGAAGGACTTCGTGGCGAAAATGCCCAAGAAACTGCTTTGAACATTGAAAACCAGAAATTGAGATATGAATATTGAAGGATTAGACTACAACACCCAGCGGGAAAAGCTTGTGCTGCCCGAATATGGCCGTGAGATACAGGAAATGGTGGACTATGCCCAGACCATTGCCGACAAGGAAGAACGGCAGCACTGTGCAGAAACCATCGTGGCCATCATGGACCGTATGTCACCACAGAACAGGGAAAACCCCGACTACAAGCGGAAACTGTGGGACCACCTGGCCATCATGAGTAATTTCCAGCTCGACATCGACTGGCCCTACGACATTTCAGGAGCCACTCAGATAGCCCATAAGCCTGAGCCGCTCGACTATCCCATGACAGCCATTCCCGTGCGTCACTACGGAAAAATGATGTTCGAACTCTTCGAGAAACTGAAAACCATGCCCGAAGGCGAGGAACGCGACGAACTGGTGAGGCAGACCGCCAACCAGATGAAGCGCAACCTGCACCAGTGGAGCAACGGATCGACCGACGATGAAAAGATTGCCAGCGACCTGGCACGCTTCACCGACGGCAAAATACAACTCGACCTCGACACGTTCAAGTTTGAGCATATCGACAATTCCCCATCCATCCAACAAACCAATAGCAAAAGGAAACGCCGCTAATGCAGTCATTCATCATTGAAGGAGGGCACACACTCAGCGGAACCATCACGCCACAGGGTGCCAAGAACGAGGCCTTACAGGTGATTTGCGCCACACTGCTCACCAGTGAGCCCGTCACCATTCACAACATTCCCGACATCCTTGATGTGAACAATCTCATCCAGTTGCTCAGAGACATCAACGTAAAGGTGGAACGGCTGTCGCGCAACGACTACACGTTCCAGGCCGACGAGGTGAACCTGTCGTATCTGGAAAGTGATGAGTTCGTCAGAAAATGCGCCGCCCTGCGTGGTTCGGTGCTCATGATCGGACCGCTGCTCGCACGTTTCGGCAAGGCTGTCGTGGCCGAGCCCGGCGGCGATAAGATCGGACGGCGCCGGCTCGACACCCATTTTCTGGGATTCAAGAAACTCGGAGCCCGGTTCGACTTCAACGAAGCGCGCAATGTTTACGAGATTCATGCTTCGGTGTTGAAGGGCTGCTATATGCTGCTCGACGAGGCATCGGTCACCGGAACGGCCAACGTCATCATGGCTTCCGTCTTTGCCAAAGGCACCACCACTATCTATAATGCAGCCTGCGAGCCTTACATCCAACAGCTCTGCCATCTGCTGAACAAGATGGGAGCCGAGATTTCGGGCATTGGCAGCAACCTGCTCACCATCGTGGGCACCGACCGTCTGCACGGAGCCGACCATCGCATCCTGCCCGACATGATTGAGGTAGGGTCGTTCATCGGCATGGCAGCCATGGTGGGCGACGGCATCCGCATCAAGAACGTTTCGCTGAAAGACCTTGGCATCATACCCGATACCTTCCGTCGGCTCGGAGTGAAAATTAAGGTCGAGGACGACGACCTGCTGATTCCGCGTCAGCCGCATTATGTCATCGACTCGTTCATCGACGGTTCCATCATGACCATTGCCGACGCCCCATGGCCAGGACTGACGCCCGACCTGCTCTCCGTGCTGCTTGTCGTAGCCACGCAGGCCCGCGGTTCGGTGCTTTTCCACCAGAAGATGTTCGAGAGTCGCCTGTTTTTCGTGGACAAGCTCATCGACATGGGCGCACAAATCATACTCTGCGACCCGCACAGGGCTGTGGTGGTGGGACACGACCACAAGAAGATTCTGCGCGCCGGGCGCATGACCAGCCCCGACATCCGTGCCGGTATCGCTCTGCTCATTGCTGCCCTTTCAGCCAACGGCACCAGTCGCATCGACAACATTGCGCAGATAGACCGTGGCTACGAAGACATCGAGTCGCGCCTCAACGCCTTAGGCGCCAAGATAACCAGAGTTGACAAATAATGATCCGACAAGAAGATGTTTATAAGATTGGCCGGTTGGGCAAGCCGCATGGCGTGAAGGGAGAGATTTCCTTTCAGTTCACCGACGACGTGTTCGACCGCGTGGATGCCGACTACCTCATCATCGAAGTGGACGGCATTCTCGTTCCTTTCTTCATCGAGGAATACCGTTTTCGTTCCGACGAGACGGCCCTGCTGAAACTCGAGGACATCGACACGCAGGAGGCCGCCCGCGAACTGACCAACAGCGACGTGTATTTCGAGCGGCGGCTTTCAGATGATGCCGGCGAGCCTTCCATGGCAGCCATCATCGGCTACCGGCTCGTCAACGATGCCGACGGTCAGGAAATCGGGACCATCACCGGTATAGACGATTCCACCGCCAACATTCTCTTCGAAGTATTGAAATCCGGCACAGACGACGACTCGCCGATACTCATTCCCGCAGCCGAGGAGTTCATCACCGGCATCGACAACGACAAACGGGAAATCAGCGTGGCGCTCCCCGAGGGCCTCCTAGACCTTCAATAGTCAAGCATGTTGCCTAGCAACAAAAAATAAAAGAAAAGAAACAATGAAACAGCAAACGTCTCAACTTGAGAAACTCCAGATATGTATTTTAGGCTCCACCGGAAGCATCGGCACACAGGCGCTCGACGTTATCCGTGAACACAGCGACCGCTACGAAGCCTACGCCCTGACGGCCAACAGCCGATGGGAACTGCTTGCCCAACAGGCACGCGAGTTTCATCCGGCGGCAGTCGTCATTGCCGACGAAACCTACTACGGACAACTGAAAGAAGCACTGGCCGACACCGATGTGAAAGTCTATGCCGGACAGCAAGCACTCGACGAAATAGTGGAGGCAGAGCCTATCCACATGGTACTCACCGCCATGGTGGGATTTGCCGGACTCTCTCCCACCATTCATGCCATCAAGGCCCGCAAGAAGATTTGCCTGGCCAACAAGGAGACGCTGGTCGTAGCCGGTGAACTGATTTGCCAGCTGGCCAACGAATATCACACACCCATCCTGCCCGTCGACAGCGAGCACTCGGCCATTTTCCAGAGCATCGTGGGCGAGGGCGACAACGAGATTGAGAAGATACTGCTCACGGCTTCGGGCGGTCCCTTCCGTCTGAAATCCATGGACGAGATAGCCCACGTCACCAAGGCCGATGCCCTGAAGCATCCCACATGGGACATGGGCGCAAAAATCACCATCGACTCTGCTTCGATGATGAACAAGGGCTTCGAGGTCATCGAGGCCAAATGGCTCTTCGGCGTGCCTGCCGAGAAAATTCAGGTACTGGTTCATCCGCAGAGCATCGTCCACTCGGCTGTGCAGTTTGCCGACGGTTCAGTGAAGGCGCAGCTCGGCGTGCCCGACATGCGGCTCCCCATCCAATATGCCTTCTCCTATCCCGACCGTCTGCCGTTGAGCGGTGAGCGGCTCAATCTGTTCAGTCATCCGCTGGAATTCTTCGAGCCCGACCTTCAGAAATTCCGTTGTCTGGCACTGGCCTTCGAGGCCATCCGTCAGGGCGGCAACATGCCTTGCATCGTGAATGCGGCCAACGAAATTGTCAACCGCGCCTTCCTCGAAGACCGCTGCGGATTCCTACAGATGGGCGAAATCATCGAGAAGACCATGCAGAAGGCCACCTTCAATCCCCATCCCGACTACGACGTCTACGTACAGACCGACGCCGAGGCCCGTCGCATAGCCGGCGATTTCCTAAAATAAAGAAAACCATCATCCCGTCATAACGACATAACGTCATAACGACATATCGAGAAAAAATAATAAAAAGTATATGGAAGTATTTTTGATAAGACTGTTACAATTCATTCTGGCCATCTCCCTTCTGGTACTGCTCCACGAGGGCGGCCACTTCTTTTTTGCCAAGCTCTTCGGTGTCCGCGTCGAGAAGTTCTACATGTTCTTCGACGTCGGCATCGGCAAATGGGACGGCTCACTCTTTAAGTTCAAACCCAAAAACAGCGACACCCAGTATGGTGCAGGATGGCTGCCCCTGGGCGGCTACTGCAAGATTGCGGGCATGATCGACGAGAGTTTCGACAAAGAACAGATGGCTCAGCCCGAGCAGCCCTGGGAATTCCGCACCAAGCCCACCTGGCAGCGCTTGCTCATCATGATTGGCGGCGTACTGGTGAATTTCCTGCTCGCCCTCTTCATCTATAGTATGGTGATGTTCACCTGGGGCGACAGCTATTTCACCACACAGGACATGACCATGGGCTTCAAGTTCAACGACGATGCCAAGGCCATCGGCTTCCGCGACCACGACATCCTCACCGGCTACGACGGCAAGACATTCGAGCGCTTCGACGTAGACGTATATCGCCACATTGCCGATGCCAAGACCGTTCAGGTGAAGCGCGACGGAAAGACTGTCAGCATCAACATACCCGAGGACATGAGTCTGCTGAACATGCTCAAGACCGAGCCTGCCTTCTGCCGTCCTTTCATCCCTGCCGACATCGACAGCGTGATGCCCGCATCTCCGGCTGAGAAAGCCGGCATCAGAAAGGGCGACAAGATTCTGGCCGTCAATGGGAAACCCATAGACAGCTGGAACGAGTTCACCTATCAGATAGGAATACTGAGCGACATGATGGCGACAGCCAAGACAAGAGGCGACAGCCTGAAACTGCGCACGGCTACCATCGTCACCAACCGCGACACCATTCGGATGGTGCTTACCGAAGACCTGAAAATCGGTGTCACCCAGACCAGCCTCGCCTCTTACTACAAGCCCAAGGAGGTATCCTACGGTTTCTTCGAGAGTTTCCCTGCCGGCATCAAGTACGGCATCAACGTACTGCGCGGCTACGTGAGCGACCTGAAGTATGTGGCCACGGCCGACGGAGCCAAGTCGCTCGGCGGTTTCGGTGCTATCGGAAGCCTTTTCCCACCCACTTGGGACTGGATGATGTTCTGGCGCATGACGGCCTTCCTGTCCATCATCCTCGCTTTCATGAACATCCTGCCCATCCCGGCACTCGACGGCGGCCATGTGCTGTTCCTGCTATACGAGATGATTACAGGGCGCAAACCCTCTGAGACATTCCTCATCCGCGCCGAATACGTTGGCTTCGGCATCCTCATCCTCTTGATGGTGGTGGCCAATCTCAACGACATCCTGCGCTGGCTGGGATATATGTAGTTTTAATTGAAATTGTAGAGTGTAGAATGTAGAATTATGATTACCAGGCAAGCCTAGCATTTGCGCAGCATGCTGTCTCCGACAGTAATCATAATTCTACATTTTCCATTCTCCATTCTACATTAGAAAAATGGACTACCATCTGAAGCTGAAACAGCGTGTGGCACTCGAGATGGAACGTGTCATCCGGCGCGACATCATCAACCGCCACCCACTCCGACAGCTGTTCTGGGAGTGTACGCTGCGCTGCAACATGCATTGCCGCCATTGCGGGAGCGACTGCCGGAAGGTGATGACCACACCCGACATGCCGCGGCAGGACTTCTTCGGCGTGCTCGACAATGTGGCAGCCAACACCG
The DNA here is from genome assembly GCA_017508965.1 of Prevotella sp. Lineage (GTDB taxonomy): Bacteria > Bacteroidota > Bacteroidia > Bacteroidales > Bacteroidaceae > Prevotella. Next base: position 22,333 of record JAFWQT010000064.1, read on the forward strand.
ATCCTTCGAAGGTATTCATCATCGTCACCGGAGGCGAGCCGCTCATGCGCGACGACCTGGAGCTATGCGGACGCGGATTCCACGAGCGAGGGTTCGCATGGGGAATGGTCACCAACGGATTCCTGCTCACCCCCGAGCGGTTCAGCAACCTCCTCGACGCCCATCTCTACACCGTGGCCCTCAGCATCGACGGACTGGCCGACGACCATAACTGGATGCGCGGCCACCCGGAGAGTTTCCACCGCGCCAGTCAGGCACTCGACCTGCTGGTCGCCGAGCCGCTCATCAAGTTCGATGTGGTCACCTGCGTCAACCGCCGCAACTATCCCCATCTTTCTGAAATCCGCGATTTCCTCATCCAGAAGGGCGTCAAGGCATGGCGCCTGTTCAGCATCTTCCCTTCAGGCAGAGCCGCTAACGACCCGATGATGCGCCTCAGCAACGAAGAATACCGCGGCATGCTCGACTTCATCAAGCAAACCCGCAGCGAAGGAGAAATCCACGCCTCCTATGGTTGCTCAGGATTCGTGGGCAACTACGAAGGTCAGGTGCGCGACCTTCCCTTCTTCTGTCAGGCTGGCATCACCGTAGGTTCCGTCATGGCCGACGGCGCTATCGCTGCCTGTGCCAGCATCCGTTCGGGCTACCACCAGGGCAACATCTACGAAGATCAGTTCTGGGATGTATGGCAAAACCGCTACCAGCCCCACCGCACCGACGAATGGAAGCGCACAGGCGACTGCGCCACGTGCCGCTTCTTCCGCTATTGCCATGGCAACAGCCTTCATCTGCGCGACGATGAAGGTCAGCTGAAAGTCTGCCACCTGAAGCGGTTGTTATGAGAAGTGAGAAATGATGAGTGAAAAACGTCACCCTTTCACATTCTAGAGACTCTTTATGGCACGGATTTCACAGATTTCCACTGATTTTCTTCTGCCAAACAAATAACAGAATTAACAAATCCGTGGAAATCCGTGAAATCCGTGCCTAAATATCCGTTTGGGAACTAATTAATCAGATAAATCTTTGTCAAACCATTATAGGTGGCCTTCACCGTGGCGCGGCCTTCCGTGATGGGACTGATTTCAAACTTCACGCCAGGCACATCCGACGTGGCCTCCAGTTTGCTGCCAGCCTGCAGCGGAGCATAGACTTGATAGCGTATCTGGTCGCTGTAACCATTCTGGTTGCTGAAACGGATGGGCGTAGCGGGAATACTCAGTTTCTGTCCGTCGGCGGTGAGGGTTACCTGCGGCACGCGGGGAGCCACACAGGGATTGCCGGTCTTGCCGAAACCAATTCCGTGAAGGTCGAACAAACCCTGCGGACGCTGGGGCTGCTGAGGTCCGCGGCGCCCCCACTGTCCTTGTGGCTGCTGGGGCTGCTGCACCTCAGGTCCTTCGGTCACCAGATAGATGGCATGTTTGCCGGTAAGACCTTCAACCGCGGGCACATCTGCAACACAGTCTATCACGCCCTTGGCTTCTGCGGGCACGTTGATGGTTGCTATCTCCTTACCCTTCCATGGGTCGTCGAGCAGCACGTGAATCTTGAAAGCGCCCTTGCCGCTGGGAGTGAGGTTCAGGGTCAGACTGGTGCCATTGCCCTTCTTGGTTCCCTCGAAAGCCTTCACACCCTTGGTGTCTTTGGCCAAACCGCCAAATCCAAAGTATTTGAAACCTACGATGCCGCCGTTCTGGATGCCGGTCAGGTCCATCGAGTTGTTCCACACGTCGTGGTTGTCCTGCATCCAGTTGTTGCTGCCGGGACCATACATGAAGCAGGCGTAGCCGGCGCTATAATAATTATAAGGTGGAAGACCGAAAATCTGGAAACCCTCGCTGGTCACTTCGGCACCTGTGTATTCGTTGCCGTCGCCGGCACGAGCCGTCCACTCGTTGTTCTTCACAAACGGGTCGTAGCCGGTGATGGTCACCCGTCCGCCCTTGGCCACGGGTTTCTTGTCCCAAGTAATCTTCACCGGGGCCACCATCGACTGCCGGGCATTGCCAAAACCGCGTGGCGGACGGTGATAGAACACATACCACTGGCCGTTAATCTCCTGCAGCGAACCATGGGTGTTGTGTCCGGCATTGGTGGTGATGAGTTTCGAACCATCCTCGTTGAGCACCACGCCGCGAGAGTCTACCAGCACGCCGCCGCTTCGCCACGGACCCAGCGGAGAGTCGCCGTAGGCATAGCGCAGGGCCGAGTTGGTGTTGCCCAGTCCGTATTCCTTACCAGAATAGCCGCTGAACACCATCACATATTTATTGCCCACCTGACGAATGGACGATGCCTCGAAGAAATTAAAGTCGAGCGGGTTCTGTCCCTTGTAAAGTGCTTTGTATTCCGAGCCTTCCTTATCGAGCAGACGGCCGTCGGCACTGCTGGCGGGAATGAAGGGGTCGATGAGTTCGGTGCCCGGACGCTTCGAGTACATGGTGTTCTGGTCGAGCTCGCAGGCCGTGGAGTGCTGGAATCCGTAGAACACGTAGGCACGGAATCCCTTGTCGTAGTCCTTGTCCTTTTTGTCGGTTATCTTCTCGATAAACACCGAAGGGTCGAAGTCGATGAGCGAGCCATCCACGCAGCGCGTGCCGTCGGGGGTCAGGTTCACGGGCGTGAACGGACCGTCGGGGCGGTCGCTCTTGCACACCATGGCTATGCGTCCCCAGCCGCGGCTGTGGGGATACAGCCAGTAGGTCTTCTTGCCCGTCAGCCGTTCAACGGTCTCCACCAGGTCGGGGGCGAACATCGTGTCCCATTGTCCGTTGACAAACCAAGTAAAGATGGGACCTTCGTCGCGCCACTTGCTCAGGTCTTCCACCGGAGCCGACCACATACGGATGTCGGGACCGCAATAAGCGCTGTAGGTCACGTCGTGCGAACCGATAATGTAGGCACGCAACTTCCCGGGATTATCGGGGTCTTCAAACACGCGGGGCTCGCCGTCGGGCACATGCTCCCACAGGGGCAGATAAGGGTTTTGGGCTTGCGCCGATGCTACGGTAATAACCAGCATCAGGCTAAGAAACAGTCTTTTCATATAGGCTTGATGTTAAGAATTGATACTATTCCATTGTCGAAACATTGCAAAGATACAAGAAAATCGCCTCTTCGCAATGTCATTATGTTCAATAGTTATTTCAACATGTAAACACCAGCCAATATGATACAATCAGCTATCTTTTTGTGACAAATAAAGGTAAAAAAGTAAAAAGGTAAAAAGGTCAATTTTGCTGAATGATGTTCACCATTACGTTCTTGGCATAGAATTTGGAGCACAGGCCCCAATAATACATATTTGTGACAACATCATAATGACTGTCGGCCGAATTCACATAGAGATTCAGCACCACACAATTGTATCCCCTGCGAATCGTGAACTTCTCGGCATAGCAGGAACTGTGGCTCATGCGTTGCTGGCCCACCACGAGTGTATAGGCGTTGAAGTCGATCGCCGGAAGTTCCCTTTCGCCATCATAATATTTCTCAAGTTCCTGCTTGCTGTTGATGATACGGCAGACGTTCTGGTTAGAGCCCACGAAGAAGCCTGGTGAGAGACTGCCCGACATTTTGGGCAGCTCGGTATTGAAAAAAGCCACGATATCGCTGCTAACCGCCGATTCCGCAATTACGGGAATGGACGTATCTTCGCCACTTCCGCTGTCATCATCGTCGCTGCCGCTGCATCCTGCCAGTCCTGCTGCCATAAGAATCACAGCCAAGAACAGCCAAAACGTTTTCTTCATATCCATACGTTGTCTTTGTTTCCTTATAAATGCAAAGGTAAAGAAAAAAACTATCTGCCTGCTACGATTGCCGTTTATTTTCAGAACAATTAACTGTTCAACGTTTCAACCTAAGGACAAAAATCGGCACCCCTCCCCCGATTTGTCTCAACAACGCCTCTTAGTCTCAACAATTTAGGAAGAAAACAGCCAAAAAACAATTGCGGCAAGGAAGAAACGCGTACCTTTGCATCAGAAAAAAAACAAAGACCACCAAAACACGCGACAGACTAATATTTAGATTAAACAAAATTGAATGAGTAATAGTTAATAGTTTTTAGGTTAGTAGAATATCGTTTCTATGAGTGGTCCCCGGGGCGAGAGCCTCGGGGGCCGCTCATTTAACATCTTCCAAAGGGCAAAAAACGGCTTCGTTTCCGATTTTCGGTCAAAAATAGGGGGTTCGGTAGTAGGAAGGTAGTAGGTAAAACGCCTCTTCCTACTACCGATAACAGACTAATACTCAACGCTTTAAAGAAAAAGTAGTAGGTATAGGGGGTAAAAATCTTTTTTCGCGTATGGAGGAATCATCATACCGACTACAAACTAAGTTAGTTTGTACGTCAAATAATGATTATTTGCATGTCATTTAATAGGTTTTTGATGAACAAACTAAATTACTTTGTACCAGTTCTGTCTGTTGGTTCGCCTGAACGGCGGTAGGCTGACAATTCTTTTGGCTTACATCCATTGCCGATTGAAAAATAATTAGTATATTTGCGGCAGAATAAAAATACGTCTGAGATATGAAAAAGAAATTTTTCTCCGTGGCCAGCATTGCCTGCGCCGCCGTGATTGCCGGTCTGGGCTTCGGCTCTTGCAAGACCGGTAAGCTGGCTGCCCGCGAGCGTGCAGCACTGGGCCAGAGGGTTGACTCGCTGAACGGCAGACTCTCGGAACTGATGTTCCAGATTAGCGAGATGCACGCTCATCTGGAGGCCGTGAAGCAGCAGACCATGCTCACCATGTATGGCGGACCGAATATGACTCAGGAAGAGCGCGAACGGATGATGAGGGCCGTCAGGGAGAAAGAGGAGGCTGCCCGGAAGGAGGCCCAGGCCATTGAGGGCCGAATCGCAGAACTGCAGAATGAAGAGGCTTCCACAAGGGCCAAGCTGGAAGACACGCTGATTGTGCTGGGAAGTAGGAGATAAAAGGACCCACCCCAGCCACGGACCCACCCCAGCCCTCCCTATAGGGAGGGAGCAAATAGTGATGGAGGCAGGGGGAGTACGAAGGAAGATTATAAATAATATATAATGAAGAAGAAACTGTTATTTGTGGCGGGTGCCGTCTGTGCTTTCCTGCTTTCGCTCGTAGGATTCAACTCTTGTAGAAACCATGAGCGGGTGGAATGCATGTACGGTGGTCCCTCGATGTTCGAACAAGAACACAAAGAACTGGCCGACTCTATTGAAAAAAAGACCCACCCCCAACCCCTCCCGAAGGGAGGGGAGTAGTTAAAACTGCTGTTTGTCAGTAATTACTCCCCTCCCTATAGGGAGGGACTGGGGGTGGGTCTTTTGGGGTGGGTCCGTAGGTTCGTTGGACCGGATTTTCTTTTTTATTCCTCCGGTGCCTTATCAATCAGCTCCATGAACTCGTCGAGCTTCGGAGTGATGATAATCTGGGTGCGGCGGTTACGCTGCTTGCCAATCTCGGTGTCGTTGGTAGCCAGGGGGTTATATTCGCCACGGCCACCGGCGGTCAGGCGCTTGGGATCCACACCGTAGTCGTTCTGCAAAGCCTGAACAACAGAGGATGCACGCAGACAAGAGAGGTCCCAGTTGTTGCGGATGTTCTCGCGCGAGATGGGCACATTGTCGGTGTTACCCTCGATGAGCACGTCGTAGTCCTTGTAGTCCTTGATAATCTTGGCAATCTTGCTCAGCGTCTCAGCAGCACGGCTGTTGATTTCGTAAGAACCGCTCTTGTAGAGCATGTTGTCGGCCAGCGAGATATAGACCACGCCCTTGAGCACCTGCACGTCGACTTCCTTCAGCTCTTCCTTCGAGAGCGAACGGGTAAGGTTGTTGGTGAGCACCATGTTCAGCGAGTCGCTCTTGGTCTTCAGGTCGGTCAGATGGCGGATATACTGGTTCGACTCGTTGATCTGGTCTACCAGTTTCTCGATAGAGATATTGTTCTGGCTGCTGTTGGCCAGACTCTTGTCGAGCGAGCGCTGCAAGCGGTTATAGGCCGACTTTTGCTGTGCGAGCTGCTCTTCGAGAGAGGTCACTCGGGCATTGGCGGCAGCCAGCTGCTCCTTGGTCACCTGATAGCTGGTGTTCAGTTCCTTGTTCTCGTTCTGCAGGTTCTGGTTGTCCATCCTGCAATTCTCGAGGTCTTTCTTGCTGGCGCAGCTGCTCACGAGCAGGGCTCCGGCCAGCAGGGTCATCGTCAGAATGTTCTTTTTCATGTTCATTTTCTATTTAGTGAGTATTCGGATTTCGGGTGCAAATTTATTGATTTGACGAAACAAAACAAACAAAGTTTCGTCCGATTATGGAATTTTAACCGTGGATATGCCTTTTTTAATGTACTTTTATAAGAAGTTTATCGTAACTTTGCCGCGGAATTGACTAATACAGACAAAACAGCATGAATACCACACAACGCCTGAAGATGGCCCTGATGCTCGCGGCAGCCTGTCTTTGCAGCACCACCTTTGCCCTGAACATCGAAAAAGGAGTGTCGAAAGAACTGGCCGAATACCGTGCTGCCCACGTCACCGACGTTCGGTACACGCTCAACTTCAGCATTCCCGACAGGAAGGAAGAACCGGTGACGGGCACAGCGGTCATCAGCTTCGGCTACGACGGCAAGGAAAATTTGCAACTCGACTTCCAGGGAAAAATGATGGACGGAGTCCGAATGGCCGTCGTGAACGGCAAGCCGAGGGTCTGCAGGTATCTGAACGAGCATCTCATCATCGACAGGAAAGACCTGAGAAAGAAGGGAAAGGAAAACCAACTTATCCTCTTTTTCGAAAGCACCGACAACGCGCTAAACCGCAACGACGACTATCTCTACACGCTCTTCGTGCCCGACCATGCCCGCAGCGCCTTCCCATGCTTCGACCAGCCCGACCTGAAAGCCACCTTCTCGCTGTCGCTCAAGGTTCCGAATGGCTGGACGGCCATCAGCAATGGGAACGGCGAACAGCAGGGCCAGACCTGCCGGTTCCAGACCACAAAGCCGATTTCCACCTATCTGTTCAGCTTTACGGCAGGGAAATTCAGCGTGGCACAGGCCGAACGCGACGGACGCACACTCACCTTATTATATAGAGAGACCAATCCGAAGAAAGTGGCACAGATACCGAAGCTGTTCGACGAAATAGCTCTCTCACTAAGATGGATGGAAGACTACACGGGCATTGCCTACCCATTCGAGAAATACGGATGCGTGGCGCTGCCCGGCTATCAGTTTGGCGGCATGGAGCATCCCGGCTGCATCCAGTTCCGCGACGCCACGCTCTTCCTGGGCGAGCATCCCACACCCGACGAGGAAATGAACCGACTGAACCTGATTGCCCACGAGACCAGTCACATGTGGTTCGGCGACCTGGTGACGATGCGATGGTTTGACGACGTGTGGACCAAGGAGGTTTTTGCCAACTTCATGGCCGACAAAATTGCCAAAAAGCAGTTTCCCGACGTCGACCACGACCTGAACTTCATCAAGACACACTATATCCCAGCGCTGGAAACAGACCGAACGGAGGGAACGCACCCCATACAGCAGCCTTTGGACAACTTGAACCAGGCCGGACTGCTCTATGGAAACATCGTCTATCACAAAGCACCCATCATGATGAGAAAACTGGAGGAAAGAATGGGCGAAGACGGATTAAGAGATGGTTTAAAACAATATCTTCGCACCTTTAAATACAGTAATTCTTCGTGGAATGAGCTAATTAGCATCCTGGACAGCGTAAAACCAGCGGCAGACATCAAAAAGTTCGACCGGGAATGGGTGAAAAGCAAGGGCGTGAAGACTATCGAATGGAATCTGGAAGACGGACTGCCCAACCCAGACGGCACCGACTATGCAAGATACCTGCTGAAAGATTCCATAGCCGTAATGGCGTATATCAACCTGTGGGATGAGCTGAAGACCGACCAAAGCCAACTGGCAGCCATCATGACCATTCACGAGAACTGGCTGGCCCACAGGACAACTGCCGACCTGGCATTTACGGCCTATTGGATGCTTGCCGCCAGTATCAACAACGAGCAGACGCTCTCGTTATGCGGATCTTACCTGAATGAGCTGCTGCGCCACTTGTCGGCAGCAGAAAGACCAATGGCCGAAACGCTGCTTTTCGAGACTTTCCGCCGCCACCCAGTGCAGTCGTTCCGCCAGAAATTGCTGCGCGGTCTTTCGAGGAACTGCATCAGCCCGCAAATCACCGACAGCATCTACGCCATCTGGGAAAAGGCTGACGAACCGCTATTAAACGAGCGCGACTATATGCGAATAGCCTACCATTTAATGACAAATAAACCAAATCGCAGGCTGCATATCGAAGAAACCCAACTGAAACGACTTTCAAGCGAAGACAGACGAAAAGAGTTCGAATTTATAAGTCAAGGCTGTTCGCCAGACACCTTGCAGCAGCAGAAAATCTTTGAAAGTCTGCTCCGGGCAGAAAACCGCAAGGTAGAGCCCTACGCTGCCGAGCTGCTGACCCTGCTGGCCGATGCCGACAGAGGGCAGCATGTGGAACAATACGTCGCTCCCGGACTGGAAATCATCGAAGAAATACAGCGCACGGGCGACATTTTCTTCCCGCTCGACTGGTGCGAGTCCCTGCTCTACAGACAACGAAGCAAGGCGGCAGCCGATGCGGTAGTTCGCTTTTTAGATTCCCACCCCACACTTTCCGACAATCTTCGTGGCAAAATCCAGCAGGCTGCCTTCCCGTTGCTGAACAGATTTTATTAAGGAAGCCCCTCCAAACCTCCTCAAGGGGGATGCCCCGTACTCCCCGCCCCTCAAGGGGAGGGGTTAGGGGTGGGGTCTGTAATCTCAAATTTTGCCTAATACTCTGCCTATTTTCTGAATACTGACCCCACCCCTTGCCCCTCCCCTACGATGGGAGGGGAGTCTTTACGTTTTAAAGGGTATTGTCCTCGCTTATTGAATAAATTTTTCACGTTCGGCATAATAAAATCATTTATTCTGCACTCACTTAATCAAAATTTTCGTACCTTTTAGAAGGTTTTCTAGAAGGTACTTCCGTTCGGCAATAAAAATAAAAAAGGATTTTTATTTTGTATTGTGCTCACTTATGCGTACCTTTGCACACATTATTAAAATATAGCAATAATTCGAAAGATTATGATTCTTTTCTTCAAGACTCCCGAAAAGAGCGTGATTGCCACGCAAGTGGACCATCAGCTCAACGAACAAGAAATCAAGGAACTTTGCTGGCTCTATAGTGATGCCACGCTGATTGACGGTGAAACCCTCGACGGATTCTTTGTGGGTCCGCGACGTGAAATGATTACTCCTTGGAGTACCAATGCCGTGGAAATCACGCAGAACATGGGCCTCAAGGGCATCAAGCGCATCGAGGAATACTTCCCCGTCAGCAGTAAGGACGCTGATTACGACCCGATGCTGCAGCGTATGTACACAGGACTGAACCAGAACATCTTCACGGTGAACATCCAGCCCGAGCCCATCAAGCACGTGGCCAACCTGGAGGAATACAACGAGCAGGAAGGTCTGGCCCTGAGTCCTGAAGAAATAGAATACCTGCATAAGGTGGAACAGCAGCTGGGCCGTCCGCTGACCGACTCCGAAATCTTCGGTTTTGCCCAAATCAACTCCGAGCATTGCCGCCACAAGATTTTCGGCGGTGTGTTCATCATCGACGGCAAGGAGATGGAGTCGAGCCTGTTCAACATGATCAAGAAGACCACTAAGGAGAATCCCCACAAGATTCTCTCGGCCTATAAAGACAACGTAGCCTTCTCGCAAGGACCTGTCATTGAGCAGTTTGCGCCGAAAGACCAGAGCACCAGCGACTATTTCCAGGTAAAGGAAGTGGAGAGTGTAATCTCGCTGAAGGCCGAGACCCACAATTTCCCCACCACGGTGGAGCCTTTCAACGGTGCCGCTACAGGAACGGGCGGTGAAATCCGCGACCGTATGGGCGGTGGTGTCGGTTCTTGGCCTATCGCCGGAACGGCTGTCTATATGACCTCCTACCCACGTAAGAAGGATGACATCCAGAAGTGGGAAGAAATCCTGCCCGTTCGAGAGTGGCTCTATCAGACACCTGAGCAGATTCTGATCAAGGCTTCGAATGGTGCTTCCGACTTCGGTAACAAGTTTGGCCAGCCCCTGATTTGCGGTTCTGTGCTGACCTTCGAGCATCAGGAAGCCCCCGCCAACCTCCCCCTAAAGGGTGAGGCTACTAAATACGCC
>JAFWQT010000065.1 GCA_017508965.1 Prevotella sp.
GAAGAAGTAGTGCAGGTTGCTGCTTCGCTTCTCGCCGCTATCGGGGATATCGTCTGTCAGCTCTGGAGCCAGATAGACGGATGTGCGCTTTATGATGGGCTCACATTTGGAGTCGGTGACGGTGAAGCGTAGCTTTGTGGCATTGACGGTAGGGAAACAGATGATGCGGCGAAGACCGATGGTGGTCAGACCATCGTAGCCTTCAACGAGAGCATCCTTCAGCGGCTGCCACTTTCCGTCGACAAGAGCCTCCAGCGAAAACTTTTTTACCCGTTGGCCGTATTGGATATCTTCCTCGGCTAAGAAACGGTTGAATAGCGTGGGTTTCTGGAATTCAATAAGTGTCACATTCTCCTGTGTCTTTACCTTGGCATTCTTTACAAGGTCGGTCTTAAACACCTCGTCAATCATCTTCTTAAAGGCAATGCCGCGAAGGCTGTCGTTGGGATGAATGCGGCCGTTAGGCGCTATGGGGAAGTTGAGCAGCAATGTTGAGTTACGGCCCACCGATTTATAATAAGTGTCCATCAGCTTCGACAGGCTCTTTACGTGCTCGTTCTCCGTCTCGTGGTAGAACCAGCCCGGGCGTATGCTCGTGTTGGTTTCGCCAGGCACCCACGAGTCGCCGTCCTCCAGCCCGTAGTGTAGCATGGGCCACGTCACCTCGCCATCCTTGTTCAGCAGGCTCCAGTTGGTCTCGCCCACATTGCCTGCCTCCGTACCCACCCAGCGCAGGTCGCCGCGGTCGCTGCCGTCGTTCCATATCAGGCATTGGGGCTGCAGCTGCCGAATCATCTTGTACGTCTCGGGCCAATGGTAATAGGTGGTGCGGTCTATCTTGCGCGTCTCGTTGGCACCGCCGTACCAGCCGTCGCCGCCATTGGCACCGTCGAACCACACCTCGAATATCTCACCGTAGTTGGTCAGCAGTTCGCGCAGCTGGTTGCGGAAATAGGTCACGTATTCCGGGCGGCCATATTCAGGGTGATTTCTGTCCCATGGCGAGAGATATACGGCAAACTTCAGTCCCTCCTCGCGACAGGCATCGGCCAGCTGGCGCACCACGTCGCCCTTCCCATTCTTCCATGGCGTGTTTTTAACCGAATATTCAGTATAGGCACTCGGCCACATGCAGAAACCACAGTGATGCTTAGCCGTAAAAATGATGCCCTTCATGCCTGCCTGCTTGCACACGCGCGCCCACTGCCGGCAGTCCAGGTCGCTGGGGTTGAACAGTTTCGGGTCCTCGTTGCCAAAGCCCCATTCCTGGTCGGTATAGGTGTTCAGCGAGTAATGGATAAAGGCATACATCTCCATGTCCTGCCAGCGCAGCTGGTTGTCCGTAGGCACAGGCCCACAGGGCAGGGGGCTTGCCGCCTGGGCATTGGCCTTCATGGTTAGCACGGCCATCAGCATGGCGCCGGTTATCACTTTATTCAATTTTCGCATTTTAGAAGTTTTACTGTAGTTATTGGAAGTTATCTGTAGTTATTGGAAGTTATTGGAAGTTGTCTGAAGTTATCGGACATTAGCAAGCTTATCATGGACTATTGTTCGTTAACTGCCGCTAACTCCTGTTAACTCCCTGCAAGCGAAGCTTGCGAAACTTAAATAATATAGTTATTATAATTATCCAAGATTTTTTTAATTTCATGGCGAAATTATTCTAATTATTCTAATTTCTTTCCTAACTTTTTATTTCTCATTTCTCGAAGCGCCATCGTTGTATTCAAACCAGTCGATGTCAACATAGCCTTTGTCATCAGCGCGGCAACTCTGCACAAAAAGCCCCAGCATCACTCCTGTAAACCCTCCGACAGTTTCGGTACTCAGAAAGCGGTATTCCATCTTGGCCAGCGGAATGTAGCCGATGCCGTCGGCCGAAGCCTGCATATAGTAGAAATCCTTGTCAGACGAAATGCGCAACCAGACTTTTGTGCCGGCCATAGCAAATTCTTCCTCGCTGTGGCTGGTTTGCCCTAACCGTACATTCGATTTGATGTAGATGGTTCCATTGCGTTTCTCTGCTACCACATCATAATGGTTTAGCGGAGCTGCATAAGCCGTCAATCCGGCCAGCATGCCTTCGGTAAGGTGCGAAAGGTCGAGCAATGCCGTAGCTGTGAAGTTCAGCTCAGTCTGGCGCCGGGCAACAAACGTAGGCGAAAGGCTACGGGAAAGGCTACGGGAAAGGCTACGGGAAAGGCTACGGGAAAGGCTACGGGTAGGCGCGTCAGCGGGAATGGGCGCGTCAGCGGGAATGGGCGCGTCAGCGGGAATGGGCGCGTCAGCGGGAATGGGCGTCTGGCTGATTTCAACCGTGGAGGGATAGAGCCTGAGCCATCCTTTACGCTCAGTCAGCGAGTATTTGGTGTAGTCGGGGTTACACAGGCACATCCACCCCATGGGCAAGCCCAGAGAGTGAAAACTGTCTGACGGAGCATGGCGCCCGATGTAGTCAAACTCTTCTTTCAAAGGCTCTTTTCCCATGGGCACCAGCGGCAGTGTCTTACATTTCATGTCCGTTTGAAGCGTACCGTCGCCGTTCACCACAGGCCACCCGTCCTTTCCCCACGTCACGGGAGCAAGCATCGTCTCACGTCCCATCACATGTTGCAGATAGCCGCTGGTGCGGTATCCCAGGCAAATCATCCACCACGATGAGTCTGTAGCCTGCACCAGGTCGGCATGCCCAAGGCCCTGCAGCGGGCTGTTCTGCATCTTCATGTTGAAATGAGAGAGGATGGGGTTGGCAGGGTTCGGCTCGTAAGGCCCAAACAGACTTTTGCTTCGCAGGATGTTCACATGATGCCCGTGCTCCGTGCCTCCCTCTGCCAGCAGCAGATAGTAGTAGCCGTCCTTCTTGTAGATATGCGGCCCTTCGGGATAGCGGCCGCCAAGGCCTGTGCCTAGCTGATGAACGTCGCCCGTGCGCTTGCCTGTATTAATGTCTATCGCGCAGATGTTTATCTCGCCCGGTTTAATACCCGGCCGGGTTTCGTCGGCGGCAGCCTTCCACAGGAAATAGCATTTGCCGCAGTCGAAAAAGAGAGTAGGGTCGCAACTGCCTACGGCAAAGTCTATAAAGACAGGTTCCGACCACTCGCCGGCGGGATTGTCTGTCCAGACATAAAAATGGCGGCGCGAGGGAAACACCGTTGTCACCATATAGAACCGGCCGTTGTGGCAGCGGATGGTGGGGGCGTAGATGCCGCTATTGCCGTCGGTGCCCTGCAGGTCAGCCTGCGACGGGCGCGAAAGGCAGTTGCCCACCTGCTCCCAGTTCACCAGGTCTTTGCTGTGGAAAACCGGTACTCCCGGGAAATACTGAAACGAGCTGTTCACCAGGTAGAAATCGTCGCCGGCCCTGCACACCGAGGGGTCGGCATGAAAACCCGGCAGCACCGGGTTGCGGAAACCCTGCCCCCGCATCCCGAGGACCGGCAGCAGCAGGGCTGCCAACAAAAAAAATTTCTTCATCATGTTTTTATGATTATTCTGCGATAGGACGTCAGGGCGTAGCGGCTGTTGTCGTGCACTTCGCAGACAATGTGAAGCTCGCCCGAGGCAACTGTTACCGGTAATTGTACTTTGACTGCCGGGTTAACATTGACGTCAACTTCAACGTTAAAAGTCTGTCCGATGCCATTCTGCTGCCACCATTTGAAAGTGAGTGCGTCGCCATCAGGGTCGAATGATGCTGAGGCATCGAGGGTGATGGTCTGACCGGCTTTTGCCTTGATGACAACAGCATCTGTGCCTTTCCGTCCGTTGACTATAGCAACCGGATTATGATTTCCTCTTCCTGTTTCAGCCCATTCGATGCGGGCGATGAAGTCGTTAAGCTGGGTGGGGTAGAACTGGCTGTAATAGGTTTCAGAGATGCTCTTTGCGGGCTCTTGCCAACTGGTCCATGCGTAGGTGGTTGAGTCCTTGGTGAGTGCCCATGTGTGGTAACCTCCCCACCCAACTTGCATAGGTTCTTCCGGGTTGTGAAGACCATTCGGAATAACGTTGAGGAATGAAGGGGTGTCGCCCTCCACGCCATATTTATAATCAGGATATTGCTTGCCCATGGCGGCGTGCCCTTGAATATGCTCCTTTATCTGCTGCCAGTATTCCTGTCCAAGGCTGCATTGCAGCTGCCAGGTGCCTTCGTCCCACACAAACAGTAGGTCGTGAGCAAATTCTCTTCGCATCCATTGGTGAGAACTGTAGGCAAGGTCCATGCGCTTGGCATACACCATGTCCTGGTCGGTGATGGTGTAGAGTCGGAGCTTGTGCACGAAAGCCTTCAGTTGTTCAGGCGTTCGTGTACGCTTAACCTTCCAAATGGCTTGCGCCAAAGTGTTGGCACCACCCCAGGCGCATACCCAAATGGGGCGTTCGTCTTTTTCGTCGGCCAGCCGGATAATCAGTTCACTTCCCTCGCTGTCATTGTCTTTTCCAATCACCTTGATACCTGCCCGCTGACTGCCCATCACGCAACGACTGCGCAAGTATTCGGCACTTGGCCAATAGCCAGTCTTCTGCCGGCCATTTTCTTTGTCTTTGCTGACAAATGCCTTTTGGCCAGATCGTTTCATGAGATTATGTACATCCGCCCGGTATGCCTCTACCACCGAATCGCGGTAGGCGGCACTCTGCGCAGGGTAAGGGTCGCAGTTCCAACCCGTTGAAGTGATAATGCCCTCAATCTCCAATAGGTCGGCATAGCAAAGAAGATGCACCAGCGACTCGGTATCGTCGGGTTCGAGGTCTGGTTGCCCGATATCAGTAAGGATAACCACACGGGGCTTCAGTTGCGCCTGTGCTCCTGTTGCCAAGAGGCAGAGCAGGAGAAAAGAAAGAATGTTCCTCATTCAATTTGAAAGTCTTAAAACCGGCTGCCATGCATTCTCACCAGTTCTGGTGCAGAACAATCGAATATAGTTAACGTTAACGTTGACGTCAACGTCAAAAAGCTTCGTTACAACTGCGAAAATAAGCATTGTTTTTCTATCTTCCAAACTTTTTCGAATAAAAGTGCCATTGTTGAGTAGTTTTCGTGCTTTTATTGCAATTATAGTTAACGTTAACGTTGACGTCAACGTCAAAAAGCTATTATTCTACTATTAAACTTTTAAATCCCTCAATGTCCTGCGCCTGGAGAAGTATTGAGCACAGAAGAGAGATGGTGATAAGTGCTATACTTTTCATCGCAAAATACCGGATTATCTAATCACATTTTATAAATCCCAGTTCAGCACCTCACTGACTTCTGGAATTACTGGCTGTGGCTTCCATCGGCTCATAAGTTCACACACCACTACGCCCTCCGCATTCGTAAGCTTGTGAAGATAGCTTCCGTCGTCTAAGCGCGACATGCGGCATGTAAGGGTGTCGTCAAGATAGGTCTCGTGCAGCCAGTGAACCGCGAGCGAAGTCAGCGTCTGCGAGGCCAGTACCTCGTCTGGCATCGTTAACAGGGCGATGCTAACGTAGCTACGGTTGCTGACGTGGAAATTGAAGTCAAGGTCAAGACGTGTTGCCCGATGTTCCATCTGCATGTCAATCAACTGCGGCTTGGGGAACCGTACTTTCTTATGGCTACCAGTCATCAACATAGGCAGCACAGTCAGCTTGTCGGCAAGGAAATCGGTAGTCTCCAGTCGCTTGGTGTCGAGATTGAGAATGTTCCACTGGCTTGTGCCAGAAGCTATCAGCTGCTCGTTATCCTTGCGGAAAATGCGGAAATCGCAGTAGAGGCGGAGTGAGGTCAGTTCGCTCACCCATATCTCCACAGTAAAGTCCTCAGACCAGGAGGTGACTGTTGGCTGAACGTCAATCTGAACCTCCGCGATGACCCACATGCGGTGCTGTTTTACAATGTCAAATGCTGCAACATTGTGGATGGTCATCAGCCGTGCGAAACTGTCTTGGAAGTACATCAGCATGGCATTGGACGTTAGCCTGTACAATGGCGTAATGTCCGATGCCGTCGCTGTGTAGGTGTGTCTGTATTTTGAGTTTATAATCATGTGTGTCAATCTGTTACCACTTCATTGAAATGCTCCTTGCCCCAGGCTATCAGAGCTGTGAGTACGGGCATCAGCGATTTGCCTGTCTCTGTCAGGGAATACTCCACTCGGGGGGGAACCTCCGGATATACCTCACGATGAACGAGATGGCTCTGCTCCAGATTCTTCAGCGTCTGCGAGAGCATCTTCTGCGAGCAGTCCGTCATCAGCCGACGAATCTCGTTGAACCGTAATATACCCGTCTCGCTGGTGTGAAGCATATAGAGCACCAGCATAGACCACTTGTCGCCGAAACGACTCACCACTTGCCTGATTGGACAAGCCAAATACTCTGCCTTAATATCTGCCATAACCATTGATTTTGCCGCAAAGGTAACCGATAGTTACTGAATTACCAAATTACACTTGGTTAATCTAAGTTAACGTCACTTTCTCGGTAGCCCGATAACATCACAATTCCTACTTTTTGGTAACTATGGCACCAAAAAGTGCCTTCTTGTGGGATTGGAAAACTTGCTATACCTTTGCAGTCGAAATCAAGTAAATAACATTTTAAACGAATAAGAACAATGAAACAGATTGAGACAATTAAGAGTGGTAAGAACTACAGCGCAGTATGCGTAGGTAAGATGAATGAGATTATCGAGCACGAGCTTCCCATGGGACCAAACGTAACCATTCAGGGTAAGGTGTTCGGGGGTCAGGCCGTAGGTGCTACGGGTAGCGAGTTTTCGTTCCAGACGCTCGTTCCTGGTCAGGACAGCGGTTTCCTGCACACGCATAAGACTCATGAGGAGCTTTACTTCATCCTGAAGGGCGAAGGCCAGTATCAGGTGGACGGTGAGATATTTCCTGTCAGCGAGGGTACCATCATCCGCGTGGCTCCCGATGGCAAGCGTGCGCTGAAGAACACGGGCAGCGAGAACCTGACCATGCTCTGCATTCAGTACAAGGCCAATGCCTTCACGGAGGCTGACAGCCCTATGACCGACGGCACAATCCTGCAGGAAGAACTGAAATGGTAAGCCGTATGTTCGAACGAGCAATTCAGTTTCTGAAAGACCACAAAGAGATTGCCTTCGCCACCAGCGAGGGCAATCTGCCTAAGTTGCGCATATTCCAAATCATGAAGCAGGAAGGGCATGTGCTCTACTTTGCCACTTCTGCCCAGAAGGCTGTCTATCGGGAGTTGCGCCAGAATCCCAATGTCGAGATACTGGCTTATGCTGATAACATTTCCGTTCGCTGCTCAGGTATGGTGAACTTCAATGTGGCGGATGTTGTGAAGCGATGGATCTATGAGCATAATGATGTGCTCTCGCGCCTCTATTCGAGCTATGACCAGATGGAATACTTCTGCCTCCCCATAGCAGAGATAGACTATTATGACTTGACTCCAACGCCACCGGTATTCCAACATTTCGACCTTATTTCAGGAGATGTGGGCCAGGGATTTGTCGGTGAGCGATTCAAGAAGATTTGATTATTGCCATTAAAATCACATTTTCTGCAAAAAGTGAAAATCGTGACGCTATCTGTGAAACAGATTTATTTGACAACGATTTTCTTTCCTCCCACGATGTTTACGCCGCGCTGGGCGCTGCCCAGGCGCTGGCCTTTCAGGTTGTAGATGGCGGCAGGCGCCGGGGCGGGCTGGCCGCCGGTGGCAGGCACGTCCTCGATGGCATCGCAGTCATCTGTTGTTGTAGCCACATAAGGGATGATGCTAACGCCCTGAAGTCCGTTAAAGTAAGTTCCGGCGTCGGGCGGACTGAGCACGCCCTCGCCCATGCCGAAGGGCGCGCCGCGATCGCGATAGCCGCTGTGCTCGTAGTAGGTTCGGCCGTAGAGGGTGGTGTTGAGCCGCAGGGTGAGCGTGTTCTGGCCGGCGGTCAGCAGGCGGCCCACGTCAACGCGGTCGATGGTGAAGGTTACTCCCGCCGCGCCCGCTTCGTAGTGCGCCACCTGAGCCACGCGGCCAGTATAGGGGTCGAGCTGGTAGGGCGTGCCCTCGCCCGCGAGGGTTACGGTCAGGCTGCGCAGCACCTTGTCGTCGCCCTTGTAGCGGTCGCTCTGGTGATTGCCCATCATGGCCGAGTTGTCGGGGTAGGCGTTGTTGTAGAGGGGGAATCTGTTTCTCGATATAATCGTTTTGGGTCCCCGCCGGCCGGGGCATCGGGGGAGCCACATGCGCGCCATGGGCTTTGCATGGGCATCAGGGGGGCAAGGAAACTCTCAATGACAGTCCCCCGCTTTCATGAACTTTCTGGCTGAACCCTGAAGACGGGGCCGGCAATGCCTCAACCAATAAAAAAAACCTCCGGCAGATGCCTGCCAATGGCTAGTACGAAGGGGCGTTTCTTATCCATAATTCCCCCAAAAAAAATACAATTTTACGTTTCCACTTTAGTTTTCGTGACGCTTTCGCGTTTGCAAATACAGAGATAATACTGGAATTATAAGCCAGTCGCGATAAAAAATATTGTCATATCCTAATTTGGAGTTCAAACGGCTTGTTCTCTCCACGGTGCGCCCTTGGAATTAGGGCTTGCAGGGAGTTGACTGGAGCCTGTCGGCAGTTAACGGGCCCTGGCTCGTGAAGTTAGCGAACAATGGTTTCCTTAAAGCTGACTAATTATTTTTAGGTGCAAAGTTTGCGAAAAAACCTCAGAATACATAAAAAAACAGTAACTTTGCACTCTCACTCAACTGAGATAAAAATAAAAATATGGACTTTTTGCCCAAAGACCCTGCCATTCTGGTTTCAAGCGTCAACATGCTTCTTCGCGACAAGGAGTCTGACAGCCTCGAGTCGTTGGGCTATGCTTTCGGCAGAGAGCCACAGCAGATACAGGCCTGTCTGCCGGGCAAAGGCTATGTGTGGAGCGAGCGACAGAAGCAGTTGCGTCCGACAGGCTACGACGCATGATAACACGAGGCAACATAGAGGCGCTGATGCGCTCTGTCTGAAAACAAATATGAAATATGATGCAATTCAAAGAAGGTATTGGCTGGAAAGCCTGTTATGACGACGAACGTAACCTTTACACGGCAAAGACTTCGTGGAGAGGCGACTATGATCTTTATGAGATTAATGAGGACATTTACAGCCAGCTCGGAAAGCCTGGTACAGATGCAGACGAACTGATTCGCTCCGGGCGTCACCTTTATTACCGTGGGGATAATTCCATCGGGCCTCCCACGGCTATGGTGATTGATGACCGCTATGCCGAGTTGTGCCCATGGGCAAACCTCCCTGCAAACGAAAAAACCATGCCCAGGGAATTAACAGATGTTGCCGTTGACCTTTGGGAGAATGAAGCAACCCGTGAACAAAGAAAGAAACAGAAAGAAAAGGAAGTGTGAGACTGTTTTTGAAGTCCATGTGTATGGCCACATTCCCGATAACGTGTGCTTTTTTCAGGAATTGCCCCCACCCCCTTGTAGCTCAACAAGGAATAGAGAACGATGAAAAAAGCTGGAGAAACTTCTTTGCGGTGGGCGCTACTTGGCATGTAGCATTATCCATAGTCCACTATAACGACAGGATATGGACGAGGCGTCCTTCAACAAGGATGGCTCCTTCCTGTTTTAACTCATTAAGACACCGCTGCAGCGAATATTTCTGAATACCGAAATGGTCTGCAAGTTCCTGCCGGGAAAAGGTCAGGAGAATATCTTTTGTCTGTTGGAGCCTGCTTTGTTCCTTTAGATAAACGGTCACTTTTTCTCGTACACTCATGGAGAGCATGCGGACTTTCTTGGTCAGATGAGAAACAACATTTGATAGTATCTTGATATAGTTCATCATCAGTCGCGGGTCATAGCTGAGAATCTTTTCAAGATCGGCAGGCATCAGACGAAAGATGGTGGTGTCTGAAGTAGCCTCGATGGTGACGGGGTATTGGTTATCTGAGGCAAAGAGAAAGGCTGGTGCCAGAAGTTTTCCAGACTGATGGCCTGCCACCTTGACAATACGTCCGGAGGATCCCATCATGCTTGCAACCATCTCGCCCTTAATGATGATGTCGGCATATTGGCAAACAGAACCTTCGATGGCATGAACGTCGCCCTTGTGACATCGTATGACCCTATAGCGTACCGTGTGCATCAGGTCGATGATCTCAGACTCGGTCAGCCCATTGAAGAGTGGGCATCGTCTCAGCCCCTGTAGTGTATCAATGTCCATATTGAATGTTTTTTAGTTAGACGGGGTCAAAGATAAGGGAAAAGTGTGAATAAAACCAAAAATTAACAATTATTATATGGCTTGGGTAACAGTTGTTATCTCCAGTTTTTTTCATAAATGATTAAATTTGCCCAATAATTAGAATCATTCAACTATTTTACGATTTCACAATTTCATTATTGTCAAATTTGTAAATTGTCCAATTGTCAAATTAATCTACGAATGAGTTGGAAGAAGTTATTGGCACTTAAAGACAAATTCTCGTACAGGCAGAAAGTGGGTTTGCTGCTCGTGGCAGGTGTGGTCTGTGGACTCGGCGGATTGTTTGTCTATCTGCTCAGGGCGCACACTTATTTTATTGGCGACAATCCGTCGGCCTGCGTCAACTGCCACATCATGACCCCTTACTACGCCACGTGGAGCCACTCTTCACACGGACGAGACGCCACGTGTAACGACTGTCATGTGCCCCATCAGAACTTGGCATTGAAGTATGGTTTCAAGGCGATGGACGGACTGAAACATACTGCATATTTCGTGATGCACTCAGAACGTCAAGCTCCGATGGCCGAGGCGCTGACAGGTCAGGTGGTGATGGATAACTGCATACGCTGTCACGAACAGCTGAACACGGAGTTTGTGAACACGGGGCGCATGAGTTACATGCAACAGATGGCCCAGGGAGGCAAGGTGTGCTGGGACTGTCACCGCAAAGTGCCTCACGGTGGCATGAACTCGCTGATGGCAACACCAGGAGCCGAGGGACTGACTCCGCTGCCACCATCTCCTGTTCCTGAATGGCTGCAGAACATGATGAACTAAACATCCTTTTTCCGTTCAGCCTCAGAGCATTGAAAGACTTGTTTCATCATTGCCTTGGTAAGAAAATGAAGAATGTAATTCAGCAAATGTCGAATATTAATAAAAAAAAGATATTATGGCAAAGCAATTGAAAAAATGGCAAGGTTGGCTACTCTTCGGAGGATCTATGGCAGTAGTTTTTATACTAGGACTGCTTGTGTCGTCGCTGATGGAGCGCAGGGCCGAGGTGGCCAGCGTGTTCAACAACAAACGCACCGTGTTTGAGGACTCGATTGTAGCCCAGAACGAGAAGTTCAAGGCCGACTATCCGCGTGAGTACGAGACGTGGGCAATGACGGAGGACACCACGTTCAAGTCGAAGTACAACTCGTCGCAAGAGGTTGATGTGCTCGAACAGCGTCCTGAGATGGTCGTGCTGTGGGCTGGCTATGCCTTCTCGCGCCACTACAACACCCCTCGCGGACACAAGCATGCCTTGGAGGACATGCGCAAAATTCTGCGCACGGGCAATCCCGGCATTCAGATTACTGCCGACTCCATCGCCGGAGACATGCAGCCCGCAACGTGCTGGACGTGCAAGGGTCCTGACGTGCCTCGAATGATGCGTGAACTCAGCGGTTCGAAGTCTGTGATGGATCCCGCCAACTTCTACGCCAAGAAGTGGAGCGAACTGGGTGCCGAAGAGGTGAACACCATCGGATGCTCCGACTGCCACGATGCCCGCACGATGGATCTGCGTCCTGCCCGTCCTGCCCTCTACGAGGCTTTTGCCCGTCGTGGTCTGAATGTGAAGGATGCGTCTCATCAGGAGATGCGTTCGCTTGTCTGTGCCCAGTGTCATACGGAGTACTACTTCATCAAGCCCAACGATCCCAACAATCCCGGCAAGGCCAACTACCTGATGTTCCCACAGGATAAGGGAATGACCTGCGAGGCAGCTGAGGAGTATTACGACTCAATAGGCTTCTACGATTATATCCATCCACTGTCAAAGACCCCTATTCTGAAGGCTCAGCATCCTGGCTACGAGATGGCACTGCAAGGCATTCATGGCCAGCGCGGTGTCTCTTGTGCCGACTGCCACATGCCGTACAAGCAGGAAGGCGGCGTGAAGTTCAGCGACCACCGCATTACCTCGCCATTGGCAAATATCGACCGTACCTGTCAGACCTGTCACCGTCAGGATGCAGAGGTCCTGAAACAGAATGTCTATGAACGTCAGGCCAAGACACGCGAGAGCCGCACGAAGTTAGAGAAGCAACTGGCAGCTGCCCATATCGAGGCGAAGTTTGCTTGGGAGAAGGGTGCCACAGAGGCCGAGATGAAGCCGATACTGCAACTAATCCGCAGCAGCCAATGGCGCTGGGACTATGCCTTTGCCTCACATGGTGCTTCATTCCATGCCCCACAGGAAGTTCAGCGTCTATTCAGCGACGGACTGGTACAGGCTCAGGAGGCTCGTCTGATGCTGGCTAAGGTGCTGGCTAAGCACGGCTTTATCGGCGATGTACCTATGCCCGACATCTCCACCAAGGCCAAGGCTCAGGAGTATATAGGTCTCGACATGAAGACGTTGAATGAGAACAAACAGCGCTTCCTGCAGGAGATAGAACCCAAGTGGATTGAAGAGGCGAAGAAGAGCGGAAAACTGATTGAAATCTGATGTGGACCAAACCCTGGACATTTAAGGAAGGCTTCCTCATTGGAGGAGGCCTTATCTTTGCAGGACTGGCACTTGAACTGAGTGTCGGTCCTGTGAATTGGGACTCGTTTGCATGGCCGGCCAACGGCATTGTATTGGTAGGGTTCCTGGCAATCATCGCCATCCTATTTCTATTACGAAAGAGGGTGTATGCCTTCCAGTTCGTTAGTACTTACCAAGCCGCCATACCAGCATTGGTGTATGCCGTAGTGCTGACCATCATCATGGGACTCACCCGCCAGCTGAAAGATGGCACCTGGCTGAACAATATGCTGTCGTTCTGGCCCTTCGTGCTCATCTATGTGTATATGGCGGTCATTCTGGGAGTCATCATCTTACGCCGGCTGATGTATTTGAGTTCATGGAAACGCAACGTGCCTTTCCTACTGAACCACCTGGGCCTGTTTGTTGCCCTCACTACCGCCACACTTGGCAATGCCGACATGCAGCGCGTAAAAATGATAACCACCGTTGGCGAACCTGAATGGCGGGCGCTGACTCAGCAGGGCACCGTCAAGGAGATGCCCGTAGCCATTGAACTGAAGAAGTTTATTATGGAGACCTACGCCAACGGCTCGCCCAAGCGCTTTGCCTCAGAGATTCAGATCCTGACCAAGACGGGCAAGAACATCGAGACTACGGTTGACGTGAACAAGCCCTACGAGGTGGACGGTTGGAAAATCTATCAATACGGCTACGACACGCAGATGGGTGCCGAGAGCCAGATTTCTATATTAGAACTTGTCAGCGACCCCTGGTTGCCGTTGGTATATGCAGGCATTTATATGATGCTGGCGGGAGCGGTTTGTATGTTTGTCATTGGAGGGAGGAGACGCGCATGAGTTGGGGACATTTTATCTATTTCGCAATGGCAGCTGTCCTGCTTTGGGCTATAGGAGCATGGGCGGCATGGAAAGAAAAAACCGGCTTGGCCTATACGGTAACCACCATCGGACTGGTTGTCTTCTTCTCGTTCATTCTCTCCATGTGGATTTCCATGGAGCGTCCGCCGCTTCGCACAATGGGTGAGACACGCCTCTGGTATTCGTTCTTCCTGCCATTGGCGGGTATCATTGTCTATTCGCGATGGAAATACAAATGGATACTCACGTTTTCC
>JAFWQT010000066.1 GCA_017508965.1 Prevotella sp.
ATGGAAGGACCTAGGTAGCATTATGGATGCCCGCAAGCGCTACATCAATTGTCTGGAGGGAATCCGCGAGGCTAAGGATATTCTGGCCAACGAGACCGACCCCGAGATGAAGGATATGGCCCGCGAGGAGCTGGCTGCCAACGAAGAACTCCAGCCGCAACTGGAAGAGGAAATCAAGATTCTGCTCATTCCGAAAGATCCCGAGGATGCCAAGAACGTGCAGATGGAAATCCGTGCAGGAACGGGTGGCGACGAAGCCTGTCTGTTTGCCGGCGACCTGTTTAATATGTACAAGCGTTTCTGCGACATGAAAGGCTGGCAGCTCAGCGTTACTGACTTCAACGAAGGCGCCGTTGGCGGCTACAAGGAGATTGACTTTGCGGTCTCCGGAGTGGATGTCTATGGCACGCTGAAGTATGAGTCGGGTGTGCATCGTGTACAGCGAGTGCCTGTCACGGAGTCGAATGGCCGCATGCAGACCTCTGCTGCAACGGTAGCCGTATTGCCCGAGGCCGACAAGTTCGAGGTGCATGTGAACGAAGGCGAAATCAAATGGGATACTTTCCGCTCAAGCGGAGCCGGCGGTCAGAACGTGAACAAGGTGGAATCGGGTGTGCGTCTGCGCTATATGTGGAAGAATCCAAACACTGGCGAGACCGAGGAAATCCTCATAGAATGTACCGAGACACGCGACCAGCCCAAGAACAAGGAGCGTGCCCTGAGCCGTCTCTATACCTTCATCTACGACAAGGAGCACCAGAAGTATGTGGACGATATAGCCAACCGCCGCAAGTCGTTGGTTTCCACGGGCGACCGTAGTGCCAAGATTCGCACCTACAACTTCCCGCAGGGCCGTGTAACCGACCATCGCATCGGCTACACTACACACGACCTGCAGGGCTTTCTCGGCGGAGATATCCAGGACATGATTGACCATCTGACCGTGGCCGAGAATGCCGAGCGCATGAAAGAAGCAGAACTTTAAAAAGCAAAAGAAAAGAATGAGCATCAAAGAATTCTTCCGACCTTTTGTGAAAGCAAAGCCTTGGGAAATCTCATTATGCATTGCCATTGGTTGCATTGCCATCTTCTATGCACAATATGCACCCAGCATTTGGGCTGCCATGCTGGTATTCCTGCTTTGGTATTGCTTCGTTTTCTTCGTTTTCTTGCTCATTAAACACTTATCTAAAAAATGAACAGACAACAACTCGTAGAACAGATTTTCGCTAAGAAATCGTTTCTTTGTGTGGGTTTGGATACCGATTTAAAGAAGGTTCCCGCACATATCCTGAAGGAAGAAGACCCCATCTTCGCCTTCAACAAGCAGATTATAGACGCCACGGCCCCCTATTGCGTGAGTTACAAACCGAATCTGGCCTTCTATGAGGCTTTCGGCGTGAAGGGACTCATCAGTTTCGAAAAGACCGTGAGCTATCTTAAAAAGCAGTATCCCAATCACTTCATCATAGCAGATGCCAAGCGTGGCGACATCGGCAATACCTCGGCCATGTATGCCCGTACCTTCTTCGGCGAGTATGATGTGGACTCATTGACCGTAGCTCCCTATATGGGAGAAGACTCGGTCAGTCCGTTCCTCACCTATGAAGGCAAATGGGTGATTCTGCTTGCCCTGACCAGCAATAAGGGCAGCCATGATTTCCAGTTGACGGAGGATAAAGAAGGTCAGCGCCTGTTTGAAAAAGTGCTTGAAAAATCACAACAATGGGGAACACCCGAGAATATGATGTATGTGGTAGGTGCCACGCAGGGACAGATGTTCGAGGACATTCGTCGCGTTGCCCCCAATCATTTCCTCTTGGTTCCCGGAGTTGGTGCCCAGGGCGGCAGTCTTCAGGAGGTGTGCAAGTACGGCATCATCAAGGATTGCGGACTGCTCGTAAATTCCTCACGCGGAATTATTTACGCTTCAAATGGTGAAGATTTTGCCCAGGTGGCAGCCCAGAAGGCAAAGGAACTGCAGGAGCAGATGGCCATCGAACTCGAGAAGATTGGCTAATCAGCTATTCCGCTTCCGCCCATCAGAAAGGTTGCTTCCGATGATTGGATAGGATGTTTCCGCCCATTGGAAAGGAGCCTTCCGTTTGATGGAAACAAATCGTCCGGGCATAACTAACAACAACCCGATGTCAACAATATGAACGACGCGAAAATTATTAACGACCCTGTGTTCGGATTCATCAAGATTCCGCAGGGTCTTCTGCTTAATATCGTTCAGCATCCGCTGATGCAGCGACTCACACGCATCAAGCAGCTGGGTATGGCCAACGTGGTTTATCCGGCTGCTCAGCACACGCGTTTTCAGCATTCCATCGGTGCCTTCCACCTGATGAGTGAGGCCATTCTCTCGCTCCAGCAGAAAGGGCATTTCATATTCGACTCTGAAGCCGAAGCCGTGGAGGCTGCCATTCTGATGCACGACATCGGTCACGGACCATTCTCGCACGTCTTGGAAGACACGCTCATCACGGGCATCTCGCACGAGGAAATCTCCCTCTTGATGATGGAACAGATCAACCGCGAAATGCAGGGAGCTTTGAATCTGGCGCTGAAAATCTTCAAGGGCGACTATCCCAAGCAGTTTCTCCATGAACTCATCTCATCGCAACTCGATATGGACCGGTTGGATTACCTCCGTCGCGATTCCTTCTTCACAGGTGTCACCGAGGGCAATATCGGTTCAGCCCGCATCATCAAAATGCTTGACATCGTTGACGATAAGCTGGTAGTGAATTCAAAGGGAATATATTCCATCGAGAACTACCTGACCACACGCCGACTGATGTACTGGCAGGTGTATCTGCACAAGACCACGGTAGCCTTCGAGAAAATGCTGGTCAACACCCTCCGGCGCGCCAAGATGCTCGCCCGTCAGGGAAAGGAACTCTTCGCCTCCCCTGCCCTTCGCTATTTCCTGTATAACGAAGTGGATGCCAGCTTCTTTGAGCAGCATCACGATGAAGCGCTGCATAACTACAGCATGCTCGACGACAGCGACATCTGGAGTGCCCTGAAGGTATGGATGACGAGCGACGACAAGATTCTCGCGCTGCTTTCTTCCAACCTTATCAACCGCCACATCTTCCGCGTGGAAATCCATGAGGAACCTGTTCCACAGAAACGAATCGACGAAGTGCTTGAAATGATGACCAATAATTTTGACATTTCAAGGGAAGATGCCAGCTATCTGATGAGCGTGAACACCATCCAGAAAGACATGTACGACGTGAACGACGACCGTATTGCCATTCTGTATCGCGACGGCAGCATCCGCGACATCTCCGACGCTTCCGAGATTCTGAATGTTGCCTTACTTTCTAAAAAAATTCGTAAATATTACCTCTGTTATCAACGAATTTCGTAAAAAAGCACTATCTTTGCAAATCAAAATACTATGTATTAATATGGAATTTACAGCAAAACAAAT
>JAFWQT010000067.1 GCA_017508965.1 Prevotella sp.
AGGTCAATCGTCTGAAAGCCAGTCGTTTGGTGAACCCTCTCAAAACTCGCGTATTTTCGGCCAAAAGTTTTCTCGTGGATAATTTTCGAAATTTGAGGGCCTTTAGCCGTTTTTGGGAGGCATCCGTTTTAATATATTTTAATTTTATGGTTGGTCCTCGCGCAGAGTAAATGATCAAAAAAAATATATTCCGCAATCAGGTGACAAGGACGCTGAAAGCGTCCACTCTCAATAGCCGTAGGTCGGAACGACCTGCGGATATGGCGACAGGCGGTATATCGACCCTGAAGGGGTCGCCCGTCTATTCAGATGGTGGTCGCTCATGAGTACGGGCGCCCCCTATTCCCGAGCTACGCTCGTCTACCCATAGCCTTTCAGTGTTGTTATCACCCCCGTACCTATTATCCGCAGGTCGGAACGACATGCAGATATTGAGCGGAGACGCTGCGTCTCAATCACCTGATTACGCATAATGATAAATATTTTCGTCGCCCCTCCGTGGCTTCAGCTCTGTCGGATTTGTCGCCCGAGCAGCAGTGCAGCTGACGCTTTCACCCTCTTTTCAACCGCAACAAGTCGATTTTTTTTCGGAATTGTGGGATGATAGCATACGTTTTCAGCCAAAAATGTGTAATTTTGCGGTCGCAAAATAAAAACGGAATAATCATGTCAGGCACTCATCTGCTTATCGCAGCCGTCATCATCGTTTTTTTGATAGCATTCGTCATCACGATTCTTCTGATGAATGCCAGCGCCAAGAATATGATCTCTACCAACGCGAAGCTGGTGGAGAACCATAACACATTGCTGGAGCGGAACAAGAAGCAAGGCAATGAGTTGCAAAGACGCCTCAGTGAGCTGGAAGAACAGAAAAATGTGTTGGTGGAACAGAAAGCCGTGTTGGAAGAGCAGAAGGCGATGATTGAGACGCTGCAGCGCCAACAGGAGGAGCTGGCCCAACAGCTGAAACAGGATACGCAGGATGAGGTGACGTTGTTGCGCAACCACACCCGTCAGTACCGTGAAGATATTGAGCAAACGGCCGACATGACCGATGAAGAACTGATGCTGTGGTTAGACCAGAAGATGGACGAGACGCGCCTGTTCAGAGATTCCAGCCTGACGCTGAAGACCATGGCCCAGACGCTCGGCATCACCCAGAAGCGGCTTGGAGGCCTGTTCAAGAATCATGCCAAATATGGCAGTCTGGGCGATTACCTCAACGAGCGACGCTTCCTTATGGCTTGTCGCCTGTTGCGCGAAGAGCCCCACTGGACCATCGAGGCAGTAGGCACCTACGCAGGCTTCGGCGGGCGTCGCACTTTTCAGACCGAGGTGAAGCGCCGGCTCGGCATCACCCCGCTGCAATACCGACAATCCCAGGCCTCGCAACCCAGCCCCTCTAAAAAGGGAGAAGGCGACGGTTGACAATGACCCTCAAATCCGCCCGGCGGTAAACTTATTTTGGAGAAGGGCTGGGGAGGAGGCATCTCCTCATCACCCAAGCATAGACAACGATGACACCGATGGTGGGAATCTCCATCGGCAGGTTGGCCAAACCCGATTCAGGACCTACAAGCAGGTATGAGAGAACGGGGATGATGCTGGAGATGAGGATATAGAGCGCCATCCAGATGCCCACCTGGCGCAGTCGCCCCCGATAGCTGAAGGCGATGGCACAGCCAAAGGGAAGGTAGACCAGCATCAGCGACACTGCAATGGGCAGCCCCAAGGAATACATGACAGCAGGAATAGCTACAGTGAAAAACCCCGCGACATTCAGCGCAATGACCATCCACCACGCGATGGTCATGGGGCGATAGAGCGATTTCATGCCGCGCATCAGCGCGTAATACATCACCACTGCCCCGAAGGTCTGGATGATGGCCGATGCCAGCGGGGCGTGGCTCTCTGCCCAATGCATCAGCGGCGACCAGTTGATAGCCGCTTGCAGGAGGTAGCACACGAATGCTGCCTCGATGAGCCAACGTGGCAACCCACTGTCCACCTGATTCACCCGGTACTTGCTCTCAATGCTTTCGGCCACTTCGATGTTGGCGTTGTTCTGCTCCATTTGTTTCGTCGCTTTGTTTGATATTGCAAAGGTACTACTTTTTGGGGAAATAAATGTCCATTTTTCCTCACTTTAATAGAAAAATGACAAATAAAAAACGCGCATTCTGCGCATAACAGCCTTTTCTGCGCAAAAAGATACGCATTTTTATGGTCTTTACATTACAAAATGTCAAAGGAAAAATGTATTTTTGCAAACTGAATGTGAAGAAGACAAAAGATTATCGCTAATACCTTAATTATGTTATCAATGAATAAGAAGTTTTTTATCCTTCTCTCGCTTTGGCTTACTGCGGTCATCACGAGTTCATGGGCAGGCGAATTGCAAGTCGGCCCCAACAAAACTGTCGGCAGCATCGCCAACGAGGTGATGCTGCGTGACAGCACGGTGGAAAAGCCCCAGAAGGCACCACAACGAGCACCGAAAGACGACTATGTGTACTCCTACAAGGGCGTGAAGTACACCTACATCACGGAGCACAACTACACGCGTTACTTCAACACCAATGTACACAAGCCCGAAGACTACGGCTGGTACACCGACAGCGAGGGCTGGTTCGTCAATGCCGAGAAGGCCTACATCACCGCCGCCAGCATCGATGCCGACAACTTCCCGTCGAGCGGCGAGGTCTACATCCTCAACGACCTGGTGGGCTTCGTCACAGACCATACGCATCTGGGCTGCATTGCCGACAATGGCTTCCGCTACATGCCAGGCGTGAGGCGCGTCTATTTCCAGGACTGCGACGCCATGAGCTATACGGCCAACAGCGACTTCTACTTCTTCATCGGCGACTGCGCGTTTGCCGACTGCGAGAACCTGGAGGAGGTGAACCTGATGCAGTGGACCACCAGCGGCTCTAACCACTGGCAGGCATTGCCGCCGACGGCAGTGAAGCGCATCTGGGGCTCAATGCTCGACAACTCGCCCAAGGCGTGGATTCGCGTGGGTACGAGCGTTTATCAGCAGTACTTGGGCAGCCAGACGTGGGTGCAGGTGCGCAACCGCATCACCACCTTCGAGCATTCGTCGGACGACATCACGGTGAACGGCGCCGTCTACAGTTTCCTGAAAGCCGAGGATGGCACCGCCCTGAGCAACGCCGACGAACAGCATGAGGAAATCATGAAGACGCTGCGCCTGTGGAACGCCGACTACCGGCAGTTCAACGCCGCCTCGCTGCTCTCGGACAAGAGCCGCACGACGGACAACGCCAACATCTGGTACACCACTGTGAAAGGCGTGGATGCCAACTACCTGAAGAGCCACGACGGCGTGCTGCGCATCTACAACGACCCGGGCTCATACTACAACTACAAGACCATCGCCATCCGTCGCGGCGCTTTCGAGAACTGCGACGACCTTAAGGCCGTGGAGTTCTGGCAGACCAACGGTCGCAGCAGTAACTCGTACAGCGAACCAAAGATGGTGATCGAGAACGGCGCCTTCAAGAACTGCAAGAACCTGAAGGAGATTCGCCTGTTCTACAAGGTGGAGGATGGCGAAGACCGCTGGCAGGTGCTCGGCCCGAAAGATGTCATCCCTGGCGACAACATCTTTGGACTGCCGACTAGCGACGAGATAGCCACGATGAGCAGCGAAGAGCTGGATGCCGCATGGACTGTCAACCCCGACTTCCGTATACTCGTGGCCCCCGACTGCTATGCCGAGTTCGAGGCAGACCCTAACTGGGTAGGCTACATCGCCTATCTACATCCTGCCGACTACATGCCCTCGGCCAAGCCCGACATCACCAAGGACGGCCTGACCTACGGCTACGTGGCGGCGGGCGACGGCACCTACAACACCGACCAGGTGGTGACGCAGGACTTCTCGCTGTGGAGCATTCCCGTCATCGCTGCCGAGGTGGCTATGATAGCCTATTCGGCCTATAATGTTGTTACGGCTATCAAACAGGTTGCCACTACGAAGGCATTACTCAAGACAGCAAAAGAGACTTCAGAAAAGGGTTTGGAAGTGGCCTTTGAGAATGAGACCTACAGTAAAATGCTAACTCAGACGTCCAATGCCTTAACTAATATATCAAATGGGAATATCGACAAATTAGCCATCAGTCAGTTGGACGTGCTTTCATTCGGCAACAACGTCACCCAACTGGGTGTTAAGGAAGGAACGCCATTGTTTAATAATCTGCTGGGGGCGGGAATAATCGATAGTAAAGGCATCATCCGACTGACCGCTTCTCAGTTTGATATGGCTTTAGAAGAAGGCATGGATTCAGGGCGCGGACTGCTCGTCAAACAATTCCTGATGAACTACGAAACGAATGCCAACTCCCTTATATTTATGAATAGCAGCAGAGTTTTCCAGTTTAACAATGCCCTTGCTGGGAAGATTATGGCACTTGAGACAAAGCTTGCTGCCTCACAACAGGCTTTGAACTACTCGCTGATTACACAACCGACATTCCTCAGCTCGTATCTCGGCAGCAATATTGCTACCTGCAATCTCTTAAGTTCGAGTCTCAACGCCGCCTCGCTGAAGCAGGGCATGCAGAACAGCATCATTGCCAACATGCACGCGGTGAGTACACATGCCAGTAACATGATTATCATTACGCCCGACAAGAACCTCATCTACCACACCTATATTAAGAGTGCCCCTGATGATATCAGAGATGCCGTTATCTATACCGGCGTGTCGAAGGTTACCCGCACCACAACGTGGCTGCCCCAGGTGTTCCAGAACAAGAAACAATTGGAAACCGTCAGCTTCCACGACAACAGCGCCCGCACCAGTCACAACATGTCGGCCAACCTCATCTATATCCCCGACTCAGCCTTCGTGGGCTGCACGGCACTGGAAAGACTCGACCTGCGCATGCAGACTGAAAAGAACGGACAGCGAGCCATGGGACCTGAGAACTTCGTACTCTGTGGCGACAGCATCTTCGCCGGCCTCGACTCGCTGAAGTTCAAGATTATCATTCCCAATGAGCGCCGCGAGGACTTCGAGAACGACTTGTCGTGGGGACAGTACAAGCGGTTCTTCAAATATGAGGACGTGGAAGAGGTGACCAACTTCACTGAATTTGGCGTGAGGTATGCCTTCACCTATCGGAACAGCAACCAGTATGTCGATAAACTCGGCGGACACACCATCGAGCACCTGCACGCCATAGGCCCCGACGATGACTATATCAAGGATAACAACGGTGCGCTGGGCTTCTTCAACGACATCGGCTCGTACAACAACTATAAGCTCGACTATGCCCGCAAGAATGCCTTCCGCAAGAATGCCGACATCAAGAGCGTGTCGTTCTGGGACGTGGCCGGCTGGCTGTGGACGGGCGATGCCTATACTGACCTGCAGATGGCGCTTCAGGACTCGTGCTTCGCCGAATGTCCAAACCTCGAGCATGTGGATATGCTCTACCTGCGCACTGACGGCTCGAACATTGCCGAACCGTTGACCCCGAGGATGCTGCAGATAGGCAACGGCGTGTTCGACAAGTCGCCGAAGGTGCGATTCAAGATGACCGAACGCCAGATGGAGTTGTTCGCCGCCGACACCGCTTGGGTGAAGTATCAGGACCGCTTCCTGCCCTGCCTCTTCCTGCCCGCCGACCCCGTGGTGGTGAGCAAGCTGAGCGAC
>JAFWQT010000068.1 GCA_017508965.1 Prevotella sp.
GCCAGCAGCCGTTTTGCAAAATAAAACTGAGAGGCTGAGGTGGACTCCTTGATGCTGAGCAATTCGGCAATCTGACGATGCGACAGTCCCTCAAAAACAAAGAGATTCAGTACCGTCCGGTAGCCGTCGGGGAGTTCACGGATCAGTTGGTGCAGCTCGTCGTCGGATATCCTGTCCAAACTGACCTCCTCCTCATCAGGTAGTTCGCGCAGCGTCCTTTCATCTTCCACGAAGAGCATCTTCCTGCGACTTTGCAGGTAATTGAGCGACTCGTTCACCACAATCCTCGTCATCCACACCCTCAGCGACTCTTCTCCGCGGAACTCGAATTTGGAAAGCGAGGTGAAAATCTTCACGAAACTGTTCTGCAGCACGTCTTTCACGTCACTTTCCTGCACGATATAGCGATAGCATACCGACGTCAGTATCCCTACATAACGCTGGTAAAGTTGGCCCATCGCCCGCTGGTCGTTTTGCCGTATGCGCACTACGAGTTGCTCGTCCATTTAAGATATCTTCTGCTTATGAAACAACGAATTTACAAAATCTTGTATGAAAAACGGGACTTTTAGATTTGTTAACCTTTTGGGACGAAAGTTTTAACATTAAGCCATACAAGATTCCAGGATTATCTGGTTTTATAGGCAGCAAATAAACCATAATCAAAATAGATATGAAACAAACAAAGATGATGATTGCAGCCCTCTTCGTGGGCAGTATGCTGGGAGCCTGTTCTTCGTCGGAGTCGATTGAGGAAGCAGGTGAAAAGAAGTATGTGAACATGTACCAGGAAGTGAAACCAGTGCAACTGACGGCAGAGCAGACCGTGTTTGCCAACGACAACAACGGTTTCACGCTGAATTTCTTCCAGTCGCTGAACGGGAAGATGAAGAACCAGAGTATTGTCTGTTCGCCCCTGAGCATCACATACGTATTAAGTATGGTGAACGACGGCGCCACGGGCACCACCGAGCAGGAGTTGGAACAGACCTTAGGCTTCCACAAGGGCGGCATCCAGGCCGTGAACGATTATTGCAAGAACCTTATTGACAATCTGCCGCATGTGGACGAAAAGGTGCAGCTGAATATTGCCAATGCTATCTTCGTGAACGATAAGTACCAGCTGAAAAAGCAGTTCCAGCAGGACATGGCCAACTATTATGATGCCAAGGCTGAGGCCCTCGATTTCAGTTCGCCATTGACGCTCGACAGGATTAACGGGTGGTGCGATGAGAAGACCCGCGGGATGATTCCGAACATTCTGGAACAAGTTGATCCGCGAACGGTGAGTTATCTGCTCAATGCCATCTATTTCAAGGCCGATTGGGCATCGATGTTCGAGAAGAATGAAACGCGGGAGGAGGTTTTCACAACGCCCGACGGAGAAACGCGCGTGCCGCTGATGCACCAGAATGTTTATATGAACTACCTTCGTAACGACCAGTATGCAGCTGTTTCCATTCCATACGGCAACGGGCAATGGATGATGACCGTGATGTTGCCCGAAGAAGGTAAGACCACCGACGACGTCATCAGCAGTCTGGCAGCGTCGGGATGGTCCACCGACTATCTGAAGAACCCCCTTCGGGAGGCCCGTGGATATGAAGTGGATTTGAAGCTGCCGCGCTTCGAGACGGCATTCGATACGGATGATGCAGGAGGACTGATAGAGTTGCTCAAGGGTATGGGCATCCGTCAGGTCTTCGATAAGTATAATGCAGAAGTCCCGAATGTGTGTGAAAAAGAGAATCTTTATGTCGATATGATGAAGCAGAAAGCAAAGATCAAGGTAAACGAAGAGGGATCAGAAGCTGCTGCCGTCACTATAGCGGGGTTTGTCGCGACTGCGACTTCTACTGGCCCCACACAGGAACCGCCCAAGGCCACATTCCATGCCAATCGTCCGTTTGTCTATGTCATTCACGAACAGTCGTCGGGAGTCATACTCTTTGTCGGTAAATTCATGGGAAAATAAGATGAAAACAAAAATTGTTTGGATGCTGTTCGCAGCATGTATGTTGGGCGCCTGCTCCTCTGACGATGAACAGCAGGTGGAAATTAGCCAGTTGGAAGGCCGCTGGCTGGAAGTCTATGAACCCGGTGTGGTGAGCGAAGGCATTGTCTATTACACTTTCCATGCGACATCACCAACGACGGGAACATGCCTGGTAGAAGTCTCTGATGTCTTTTCGGGAGACCATCAATTAGAACAACACTATCATCTCACAAATGGCGGAAGACATATAAAGATGCTTTGGACAGACTTCTGTGCCACAGGAGCCCCCGAATATGAAATCGTTACACTCACCGAATCCCGTATGATGTGGAAGATTGACGACCGCAAGTTGTATTTCGAAAGGAGATAACAGATTTGCTCAGTTTTCATGCAGATTCTTAGTCACAAACACCCCGAAAACCAATGCCCATTGGAAGCAAAGCTTCCGCCCATTAGAAACAGGCTTTCCGTCCGATGGAAGTAATGCTTCCGCCCATCGGAAACAGACTTTAAATGAACGGCAAGCAGACTTTAAATGAACGGCAAGTAGACTTTAATTGAATGTCAAACAGACTTTAATTAAATGTCGTTCATACTTTAGAAGGAAAGACTTCAAGGTTCAGCCCTTCCTATTTCGGCATTCTTGTTTGGATAAAGGCCTTGAAGGCGGCCAGGTAGCCGTCGGGGATGTGGATGATTTCGTCGCCGATGTAGATGCAGTCGTTGCGGTCGACCTTGCGGATTTTATCGACGGCAATGATGTAGGAGCGGTGGACGCGCATGAACAGCTGCGAGGGGAGCATCTCTTCGACGGCCTTCATGGTGAGGTGGGTGACCAGCGGCTTGCGCTCTCCGTCGAGGTAGAACATCACGTAGTCCTTCATGCCGCTCACATAGGTAATCCGCTCGACGGGGATGTTGCGCAGTTCTCCGTCGACACGGATGAAGATGGAGGGCAGGGCCGGGGCTGCGGTCTCGGGCTCTTTCTCCTTACCGAACCATTGCCGGGCCTTCTCCACCGATTCGAGGAACTTGGTGTAGCGGATGGGTTTCAGCAGGAAGTCGAGGGCGTTCACCTCGTAGCTCTCGAAGGCGTATTCCTTGAAGGCGGTGGTGAACACCACGCGGGTTTGGGCAGGCAGGTTGCGGGCGAGTTCCATGCCGTTGATGTTGGGCATCTGGATGTCGAGAAACAGCAGGTCGGGCTTCTGTTCCTTCACGGCGTTGATGGCCGCAATGGAGTCGGTAAAGGTGTCGAGCAGCTGCAAGTCGGGTGTGCGCTCGGCATAGGCTGCCAGTTGTCTGACGGCCAGGGGTTCGTCGTCTACGATGATGCAGGTCATATCACTTATCACTTATCATTTATCACTTATAATTATTCTCACGTGGTAGATGTTCTCAGGCGTGACGTGCTGCTCCCATTGATAACGCCCCGGGTAGAGCAGTTCCAGCCGTCGGCGCGTGTTGTCGAGCCCTATGCCTGAGCCGCTGCGGTCGATGTCGGGCTTGGGGTTGTTGGTGTTGTCGCAGGTGAATGTTATCTGATGGTCTTCCTGCATGAGACTAATGTCGATTTCAGCCTCCTTGCTGCCGTCGACTCCGTGCTTGAAGGCATTTTCCACGAGCGAGATGAAGAGCAGCGGGGCAATCTCCATATCGGGCTGGGGCACCATCGTTCGGAAGCTGACGCGCGTCTTCTCGTTGCAGCGCAGTTTCATCAGCTCGATGTAGTTGCGCATGAAGTTGATTTCGCCGCTGATAGGCACCTTTTTCTTGTTGGTCTCGTACATGGCGTAGCGCAGCAGGTCGCTCAGCTGCATCACGGCGTCCTGCGCCTCTTCGGCATCCACCTGCGTGAGGCTCGAGATGTTGTTGAGCGTGTTGAAGAGGAAATGGGGATTGATTTGATTCTTCAGCCAGGCCAGCTCGGCCTCCACCTCTTTCTGCTTCTTCTCGCTCTGCCGCATGATGTAGCGGATGCTGACGGCGAATGCGATGGCCATCAGGTTGACGAGTAGCACGATAATCAGCATGGAGGAAAACCCTGCACGATAGGTGACCGGCAGGTTGTTGGTACTCTCAGAAAACAGGTTGAACAGGTGGAAGTTGAATACCACGATGAGCAGGGCATTGGCGAGGCTGAACAGCCAGAAACGGTGCCTAAACCACAACAACGGAACGCAGAGGTAGAAGTTCAGTAAATACACCACGAGGGCTGGTGCCAGCCAAAAGGAGGAAATGCGAAGCGACTCCCAGGCCACGGCGGCATCGTTGCTCGTGACGAAACTGATCAGTCCTGGCGACAGCACTATCAGCGACACCAGTATCACCTGTGCCACAAAAAGTCCGATTTCTTTTCTTTGTATCTTTTTCATGCGTTTTCAGCTGCAAATATAATGTTTTTTGTTGAAACGGCAAAGAGGTCGGAGACAAAAATCCCCAACCTCTGTTGTTACCGGCGCAGGAGGACCTGCTGATTCTTCCTACATGTACTGCTCGATTCTGTGCTGTACGGTGCTGTCGAAGGCCTGCTCATACTTTTTGTACTGCTTCTCGCTGAGAATCTTCTTCATGGTAGCCTTGTGGCGGTTGATCATTTTCTTCGAGGCCTCGAATGTCTTCTGTGAGTCGTCCATCGAGTTGAAGTAGTTCATAGATGCCTCAAGCTGGGCGAAGGCATTCTTTGCCGGCTTTATCTGCTGGGAGGTGAGCTCCAGGTAGTTGCTCATGCGTTCGAACTTCAGGGCGTCTTCGTTGTTTGACTGTGCCATTACTGAGGTTGACATCACTAACATGGTTACGATTGCAAAAAATAACTTTTTCATTTTCTTTTTGTTTTATTGGTTTGACTTTTGTTTCTTGATTTCGATGCAAAGGTAACGCGATAATCCCATAGTTCAATGCAACTTTCGACGTTTGCCCCCATGTGTTTCGACAAATGGGGGAAAGACCCACCCTATATGGAGGGGAGTATATAGCGCTAAAGATGAAAAAATCCCCTCCCATGTTAGGGGGAGGGGAGTCCTGTACGGTTCATTACTATTCACTCCCCGCCCTATAGGGAGGGGCAGGGGGAGGGTCTTCTTTTTATCCCATGATGGCCTCTACGGTGTGCTTGCCTTCAGCCGCAGGCACAATGTTGCCGCTGACGGGCTGGCCGTCGACGATGAGCTGGCGGATGCCTTTCTGTACGCCGTCGGGGTTCTTGATGGTGATGAGGTACTCGCCGCCGCGGAACTTGCGCTTCACGGTATATTCACGGGCGGTCTGTGGAACGCAGGGGTCGATGAGCAGGCCGTCGTAGGTGGGCTTGATGCCGAGAATGTACTGCGAGGCGGTGAGCCACATCCAGGCGGCGGTACCCGTGAGCCAAGAGTTCTTGCCCTCGCCGGGACGGGCGGCGTCCTTACCGGCCACCATCTGACAGTTCACGTATGGCTCCACCTTATGGA
>JAFWQT010000011.1 GCA_017508965.1 Prevotella sp.
ATGCTTCTTGACACCAGTATCAATATGGCCATGCAGCCGTTTAAGATGATGGTGGGCGATATGGTGAACGAGAAGCAGAAGGGCAAGGCCTATTCCATTCAGTCGTTCTTGTGTAATGCCGGCGGTCTTGTGGGCTTTGTGTTCCCCTTCTTCTTTACTGCCATCGGTATAGCCAATACTGCTCCTGAAGGCCAGGTACCCGACTCGGTGGTCTATTCGTTCTTTATTGGTGCCGTCATTCTCATCCTATGTGTAATCTACACGGTGCTGAAGGTGAAGGAATGGCCGCCGAAGGAGTATCTTGCATACAATCCTGCTCCGGCCGAGGAGGAAAAAGCCAGTTGGCTCTCGCTGTTGAAGAAGGCTCCTGCTGCTTTCTGGCAGGTAGCCCTGGTTCAGTTCTTCTGCTGGGCAGCCTTCCTCTACATGTGGACCTATACCACTGGCACCATTGGCGATACCATTTGGGGTACCACCGATGTGAAATCACTTGGCTATCAGGATGCACGCAACTGGACGGGTATTGTGTTTGGTGTTCAGACCCTGGGTGCTGTCGTGTGGGCAATGGTGCTCCCTACGTTCCGCAATATGAAGGTGGCCTATGCGTTCAGTCTGGTGTTGGGTGGCATAGGTTTTGCCATCGTTCCTTTCATCACCAATCAGTACGTGCTCTTCCTGCCGTTCCTGCTCATCGGTTGCGCTTGGGCTGCCATGCTCGCCATGCCGTTCGCTTTAGTTACTAATGCTTTGCAGGGCTATGGTCACATGGGTGCTTATCTGGGTCTGTTTAACTGTGCCATCTGCGTACCTCAGATTGTAGCTGCGCTGTTGGGTGGCCTGGTCCTGTCGCTTGTGGGCAGTTGTCAGTCTAACATGATGATTGTGGCCGGCGTGCTGCTCGCCATTGGTGCCTGCTGTGTCGGCCTTATTAAAGAAAAGAAGTGATAATTGTTTGCTAAATAGTTTTTGATATGGAACAAAGTCTATTTTACGAAATTTGCGGCTGGCTGGCAAGCATAACGATGATTCTGGGTTATCTGCCTCAGGCTATCCATACCATTCGTACCCGCGACACCGATGGTATCGCTCTGCCTACCTTCCTGATGATGGGTGTCGGCGGTGCCTGTTTCATGCTTCAGGGGTTGTTTCATAAGCCAGACATACTTTGGGCGTTGTTCATCACCAACTTGGTTACGACGACATGCAGCTTGATTGTTTTCGCCATCAAGGTTTACAACGATTATATCAAGAAAAAATAACACCCGGGACAGATGTTTTCCCCAATTGTCGTGCAAACGTTTGCACGGCAATTGGGCATAAAAGTGAACGATTTGCGAACAACGCACGCGAAATCTTCGTAATTTTGAACCCAAGAACAACTAACTTAAACATGCTATGATATTAAGGTTTAACATAGAGTATCACACATCGTTCGACGAACAGTTGGTACTTAACATCCACGGAAACGATGGCAAGGCCTCGGCTTATCGTATGAGTTCTCTCGACGGACAGCACTGGTCGTGCGAAATCAACGCTCACCGCAAAGTGGGCGATGTCATCGATTATCACTACAGTGTCGACTGCGACGGACAGACCACCCGCCACGAGTGGCTCGTGGCAGCCCATCGGCTGGAAATGGCCAGCCAGAAGGGCGTCAACTACATCATTTACGACCATTGGATTGACATGCCCGAAGACAGCTATCTCTACAGTTCTGCCTTCACCGAATGCGTGGCCCGGCATGCCGTGGTGAAAAGTCCGGTACGTGATTTCA
Source organism: Prevotella sp. (assembly GCA_017508965.1). Classification (GTDB taxonomy): domain Bacteria; phylum Bacteroidota; class Bacteroidia; order Bacteroidales; family Bacteroidaceae; genus Prevotella. The sequence continues at coordinate 1,775 of JAFWQT010000011.1, forward strand.
CTACTACGGTCCGCCTGAAGGTTCGTGCCCCGCAGCTTCGTCAGGAAGAGCGGTTGGCCATTATCGGCAGCGACCCGGTGCTGGGCGGATGGGAAATCCGTAAGGCTGTTCCCATGAGCGAGCATAACTTCAACGAATGGGTGGTTAATCTGGATGCAACGAAGCTTCAGACGAATCCCATCGAATTCAAGTTCGTGGTGCTCGACGAGGAAGACGACGTGACGCCTATCTGGGAAGGCGGTTGCAACCGCTATGTGGAACTGCCGCCGCTCGAGGCTGGCGACGTGGTGGTCTATGAACTGCCCGAGGCCCTGTTCCCCATCTACAACCATAAGATAGCCGGCACGCTGGTGCCCGTATTCTCACTCCGCAGCAAGACGAGTTTTGGCGTGGGCGATTTCGGCGATCTGAAGAAGATGGTCGACTGGGTGTCGGCCACCCGTCAGCGTGTGCTTCAGGTGCTGCCCATCAACGACACCACCAACACCCGCACCTGGACCGACAGCTATCCCTATTCCTGCATCAGCATCTTCGCCCTTCATCCGCAATATGCCGACTTCACTTCGCTGCCTGCTTTGGCCGACAAGAAGAAGGCTGCCGAGTTTGAAGCTTTGCGCCAGGAACTCAATGCCCTGCCGCAGATCGACTACGAGCGCGTGAACAATGCCAAGAACGAATATCTTCAGTTGCTTTATGAGCAGGAGGGGAAGAAAGTGCTGGCCAGCGCCAAGTTCAAGAAGTTCTTCGACGAAGAGAAACACTGGCTGGTGCCCTACGCCCAGTATTGCTGTCTGCGCGACCGTTACGGCACGGCCGACTATTCGCAGTGGCCCGACCATAAGCGGTGGGATGAGCACGACCGTGCAGCACTCTCGTCG
>JAFWQT010000069.1 GCA_017508965.1 Prevotella sp.
CTTGAAATTTCTGAGCCGCAATAAGCTCTACACTGTGGTTAATGCCGTGGGACTTTCCGTTGCATTGGCCTTTGTCATTATCATCACCCTTTATGCACAGATGGAATTCGGGCGTGACAGGTGGCATTCAAAGGCAGACCGCATCTATAGTATATGCACCGAAAGCCAGGGCGAAGTGGGAGAATATTCACACTGGTGTATGCAGTCGCTGCTGCGGAGCCATTTCCCGGAGATTGAAAATTCATGTGCAGTACGGAATAATGAAGTAGAGCTGACATTGCCCGGCCAGGAAAAGAAAATGGTTGAGGCGATGATGGTAGACTCTACCTTTTTCCAGATATTCGATTTCCCGCTGACACTGGGAAACCGTCGGCATGCCCTGAAACAGGGGAACGCAATCGTTCTCAGCGAAGAGACTGCCCGACTGCTTTTCGGCTCGGGCAACCCTATGGGGAAGAGTGTCACCCTGCGCGACTCGCTGACATTCGTGGTGACGGGAGTGATGCCTCAGTTGAATCACACCTATTTTAAAACTTGTGATGTGATAGTAAGCACCGACATGGCTCCAGTGCTAACTGGCAATGGCTATCTCTTCAAAGACGAGACAATGAATAGCTACGGGCAGTGCCGTGTCTATCTGTTGGCAAAAGAAAATTGCGATCTGCGGCAGAAAGAAAAGGCCGTCAACGATTTCCTTGCCGAACGCATCTGGCTGTTCAAGAAATCGTCAGTTTTTCCCAGCAAGCTACAGTTCCATCCATTGCCTGAGATGTACTTTATGGAAAGAAGCTATGGCAGTGAAACCAGCCAGGGTAATCGTCAATTATCGTTATTGCTCTCCATGACAGGCCTGGTCATCCTGCTCTTTGCCATGCTGAACTATATCAATCTCACAATGGCTCAGAGTACCTTCCGCATGCGAGAGATGGCTATGAGACGACTGCTGGGCTCGCAGCGCAAAGGAGTCTTCGTCCGACTTATCAGCGAAAGCATGCTGTTCTGTTTGCTGTCGCTCGTCATAGCTGTCGTTCTGGTCTATGTTGCTGAACCATACGTCAACTGGTTGGTGAATACACATGTTAGCGACGTGTGGGATTTTAATAATCCTGCTGGTGACATTGATATTATACAGACAGGCGACCTCTATCGTCCACAGGTGTTCATGTCGGTCATTGGTTTTACGCTGTTGGTAGGATTAATAGCGGGCATGGGGCCTGCCATCATCATTTCGTCAGCCCGTCCGATAGAAATCGTGAGAGGTACTTTCCGTCGCCATTCCAAGATGTATTTCTCACGTGTATTCATCATAGCACAACATGTGTGTACCATGGTGGTCATTGGCATCGCATTAACCATGTGGCTACAAATACGCCATCTGATCAATGCGCCACTGGGCTACAACACAGAGCGGCTTCTCGTAGTACGCCCGCCAGAGGTGTCAATGTTTCCCAATCTGAGACTTTTGTTCAGCGAGGTGAGCAAGATGGCATGTGTGGAAAAAGCCACTATCGGTTTAGGTAGCCCATTGCAAGGGGGTAGTAGTAATGTTTCAAAAATAGAGGGAAAGGCCATTGCCACCCGTATGTTCTGGAATAGCCCTGGATGGCTGAAGATGCTTGGAATACCCATTCTTGCTGACTATGGCACCAGCGGTAAGGATGGAGAGCGCAACTTCGTCAGCCGCAAATGTCTTGAGTCTCGCGGGTTGGACTCCGATGCGCGCAGTATGCTCTATAGCGGGAGTCAAATCCAGATTGACGGCATCATCGATGATTTCTGTTTGGGCAACATATTAAGTGACAAGCATGAGGAAATCCTTGTCCAGGAAAAACCATTAGAGCTTGGCTTTGAAATGCTGGTGAAATATCGTGGCAGTAGAGAAGAAGCGATGAAACAGATTAGGCAAAGCTACGAAAGAGTTTTCAGAATGCCGATGGAGCCTCATTATTGTCAGGCTTTTGAAAACGTCGTCGAGATGATGTTCTTGAATGAGATACGCATCATGCGCCTGCTGACAGTCTTTGCATTAGTAGCTCTGATAGTGTCAATGTTAGGCTTGCTGGCCATGTCAACCTACTACATCCATCAGCATCGGAAAGCAATTGCCGTTCGTAAGGTTTTTGGATCGACCAACGGTGAAGTGCTCCGTTTGCTACTACGACAATTTGTAATACAGACGATAGTAGCCTTCATCATTGCCACTCCTATATTGTATTATTATGCCACCGAATGGCTGTCACAATACAGCTACCGCATTGCACTCAGCCCATGGATATTTGTTCTTGCGGGAGGTTTCTGCATGACTGTATCCCTGCTCGCCGTCATCATCCAGAGCTGGCGCGCCGCTTCTGAGAATCCCGTGAAGAATATCAAGACGGAGTGAAGGTTTAAAAGTCATCTGCTACGGGCAATAAAAGCATGCCACGATGCGTTTCTAAAGAAAAAGAACGCGTAGAGCATGGACAAGGAAACCTACGAGAAGCAGAAATCCTTTGCCGGCGAGAAGAAGCCCTCAATGAACCGTCGCATGATAGACCACGACTATCAGGAGCGGCAGATGTACATGATCACGATGGTGACAGAGGGGCGCCGTCCGCTCTTCGGTCAGGTGGCAGGGCGTAGCGATGGCTCAGCTGGTACGCCTGATGAGCCGCATATTCTGCTGACAAACTTAGGTAGACGGGTTTCGCAGAATTGGCATGACATCGGAGTGCGCTATCCGCAAATCAGCATCATAGCACTGCAGATGATGCCCGACCACTTCCACGGCATTTTATTTGTGCGCGAGTACTTGGACCGCCCTCTTGGCAAAGTGCTCCTTGGCTTTAAGCATGGATGCAATAAGGCTTTCCGCGAGCTTGTCCCGTCTGTTGCTGTACTACAGCAACAAACACAACAGGCAAACAACGACCGCCGCCACGGCCTCCTCTTTGCCCGCGGCTACAACGACCGCCTACTCCTGCGCGAAGGTCAGCTCGACACTTGGCTCCGCTACCTCGCCGACAACCCGCGCCGCCTGCTGATGAAACGCGAGCACCCCGACCTCTTCCGCGTGCAGCGAGGGCTCATGATTGGCAGCCTGCAGTTTTCTGCCATTGGCAACCGTTTCCTGCTTCAGCGCCCCGTCAGGCTGCAGGTGCAATGCTCGCGCCGCCTGACTGAAGCAGAGATACAGCAACGGGTGAACCATTTCCTCTCTGCCGCCGCACAAGGAGCCGTGCTGGTGTCGCCCGCCATATCGCCTGGCGAGAAAGCGGTGATGCGCGCAGCCTTCGAACGAGGCTTCCCACTCATCTACCTTCAAGAGAATGGCTTTACCGACCTCGCAAAACCCGGCGGCCAGCGCATGGAGGCTTGTGCTCGGGGCCAACTGCTCATCCTTGCCCCATGGGAACACCACAACGAACGCATAGCCATCAGTCGCAACCAATGCCTCTCACTGAACGACATGGCACGCATGATTTGCAATCAAAGTGTCTAAAAATCATACGCCGAACTGTCTAATTTTTAGACAATCCGCTTTCGCCAGGGCTTTGGGCCTTGGCGGATTTGTTTTATTGCCTTAACTTTGCATCATCAAATCGTAAAAAGTGAATCATCATGAGTAATAAGAAGGGACAAGGAACCCTCATCAAAGTCATTTCACTGGCCGTCGGCCTGACCGTCGGGCTGGTGCTCATAGCCAAGGTGCAACTGGAGATGGACTACGACCGCTGCATCGTGGACAAGGAGCGTGTGTATGAGCTGCAGGAGACATTCCTGCGTAAGGGCGAAGCAAAACAGCAGCAGCATGGTGCCACGCCGGGAGGTATTGCGCCCGTGCTGGCTCGTGAAATACCTGTGATACAGAGTGCCACACGCTACACGGCGCAGTTCAGCGAGGAGAAGCTGACGCTTCAGGACGGTAGCCGCCACTACTTCCGCGAGGCAGTGTTTGCCGACTCCTGTTTCTTCGACATCTTTGTCACGACAGTTCTGGTGGGCGACGCTCGGCAGATTCTTTCCACAGCCGGACAGTGCATGATTAGTCGAAGTCTGAGTGAGAAGATAGGTGGCGATGTGGTGGGAAAGTCTTTCTGTTTTGCCTCTGCCCCGCAGAAGCCGATGACCATTAGCGGCGTGTTCGACGATTATCCTGAGAACTCCGCCTACAGCAGTTTCGATATCCTGATGTCGATGCCCTCCGTTGGCACCTACGCATGGGACGGCACGGAAAACCTGATAGGCAACGACCGCTACCATTCGTATGTGCGCCTGCGCCCCGATGCCGATATGAATAAGGTAAAGAAAGAAATCAAAGAGTTGTTGCAGCGCATCCTTCCTTGGGACGACCTGAAGCAAGTCGGCTATGCCGATGCCGGCATCGAACTGGTGAGCGTGACAGGGCAACGGATGAAGGACACGACCGTGCGCACCACCTGCATCATTCTCTCGGTGGTGGCAGGGGTGATGCTCTTTACGGCTGTGATGAACTATATCCTTGTGGTCTTCAGTACGATGGTGGGCCGGGCGCGACAAGTAGCACTGCGCAAGGTGCTGGGTGCGCCGCATCGGGAGTTCTATCTGACGGCGCTGAAGGAGTCTGCCGTTCATCTGCTGACGGCACTGGCCGTCATGGCCCTGCTGCTCTGGGCAGGACAGGACTGGGTGCGCGACCTCTTAGGCGTCAGCGTCGGCACGCTCTTCTCGGCGCAGACTTTCGCCGTGCTCACTACCGTATGCCTCGTCGTGCTGCTGTGCTGCGGCATTCTGCCGGGTATCATCTATTCGCACATCCCACTCACCTACGCCTATCGGCTCTACAGCGAAAGTAAGCGCGCGTGGAAGTTGTCACTGCTGGCCTTTCAGTTCGTATTGAGCACGATGCTGCTCTGCGTGCTATCTACCATCTATCGGCAATACAACTATATGCTGCAGGCAGACATGGGCTATCAGTATAACCGCGTGGCCTACGTCAACGTCAGTGCCTTACACGGCGACTCCATCTATTCGCTGGCCCGTGAGATAGAGAATCAGCCCTGCGTCGAGAAAGCGGCTGCCGCCTATTCGCTCTTTTGCGAGAGGCAGAGCGGCGACAATGTGCTGGTGCCAGGCAATCCACAGGAACTGTTCAATAGCGTCAATCTGTTCTTTGCCGAGGGTGGACTGGTGGAAACAATGGGACTTAAGATAGTTCGCGGCCGCGACTTCAAACGCCTGAATCATAAAGGCTGGACGCAGGAGATGCTGGTGGACGAGAAGTTTGCAAAAAAAATGAAAGAAGTGGCGGGCATCGATGACGTCGTTGGTAAGCAGTTCATCAACTCTTCTGTTGGCGACGAGTATCCTTTGACTGTTGTCGGCATCGTAAAGAACTTTAAGTTGGGTTCGCTGGTATCTGGTGAGGAACGCCCCATGATGGTTGCCAACGGCAATGTCTTTACGCATTATATCATGATGAAGCTCCAAAGCATCACGCCAGATAACCTGCAGGCCGTGCAGCAAGTATGCGACCGCCTCTATCCTGACGTCGAACTGAATGTGAAACTTTATTCCAACGAGCTGGCCGACAGCTATCAAGAGACAAGGCACACCCGAGACCTGATTATGATAGGCTGTCTGGCATCGCTGCTCATCATGCTTATCGGCTTGATAGGCTATGTGCGCGACGAGGTGCAGCGCCGCTCCCGCGAACTGGCCATCCGAAAGGTGATGGGTGCTGGCGTTAGCGAACTGCAGGGACTGTTTCTGCGCAGTATTGCGCTGATAGCCATTCCGTCTATCATCGTCGGTGTCGCCTTGGGCTGGTTTTTCAGTCGCATGCTGATGGAGCAGTTTGCCGACAAGATTTCTCTCTCATGGTTTGTCTTCACCGCCTGTGCACTGTTCGTGCTGCTCGTCATTGCCGCCATAGTGCTGCTCCAGACCTATCGCGTAGCAACCAGCAATCCCGTGAATTATCTCAAAACAGAATAAAATTCGTTTAATTAGTTAAATTCGTTGTTCAAATAATAAATCGTATGATTAAACTTGAAAACATTCAGAAGGTGTTCCGCACAGAAGAGGTGGAGACCGTTGCACTGGGCGGTGTATCGCTCGAAGTGAACAAAGGAGAGTTCGTGGCCATCATGGGCCCGTCGGGCTGTGGCAAGTCAACACTGCTCAACATCCTGGGCCTGCTCGACAATCCCACCAGCGGCCGGTACTGGCTCGACGGACAGGAGGTTGGCACGCTGAAGGAAAGCCAGCGCACGGCTGTGCGCAAGGGGCAGATAGGCTTCGTGTTCCAAAGCTTCAATTTGATTGACGAACTCAACGTAGAGGAAAACGTGGAACTGCCGCTGACCTACCTCGGCGTGCCAAAGAAGGAACGCCGCCAGCGTGTGGAAGAGGTGTTGCGCCGGATGGCCATCTCGCATCGTGCCCACCACTTCCCCCAGCAACTCTCCGGCGGACAGCAGCAGCGCGTGGCCATCGCCCGTGCCGTGGTGATGAACCCGAAACTGATTCTTGCCGACGAGCCCACGGGTAACCTCGACTCAAAGAATGGACTGGAGGTGATGCAACTGCTCACCCAACTGAACCAGGAGGGCACCACCGTCTTGATGGTGACTCACTCAGAGCGTGATGCAGGCTATGCCCAGCGCATTGTGAACCTGCTCGATGGTCAGGTGGTGCCGGAAGTAAAGTTGTAAAAACATCATCTTTCAGGAGATGGCGCTCCAGTTGATGTTGGTCTTGCGGAGTTCTGCAAGCCGTTGCCAGAGGAGTTGGTTCTCGGTTTTCTGGCAGGTGGGGTCGTCGTCGATGATGCGCTGGGCTTCGTCGCGGGCCAGCTGTACGAGCTGGCCGTCGCGAGCAATGTCGGCAATCTTCAGGTCGAAGGCCATGCCGCTCTGCTGTGTTCCCTCCAAGTCGCCGGGACCGCGGAGCTTCAGGTCGGCTTCGGCAATCATGAAACCGTCGTTGGTGTCGCACATGATGTCGATGCGCTTGCGGGTGTCAGCTGCCAGTTCCGGCTTCGTTACCAGGATGCAATAGCTCTGGTCGGCACCACGACCCACACGGCCGCGCAACTGATGGAGCTGGGAAAGACCGAAACGTTGGGCATCGAGGATGACCATCACGGAGGCGTTGGGTACGTTGACACCCACTTCGATGACGGTGGTGGCCACGAGAATCTGCGTTTCTCCGCGCACAAACTTCTGCATTTCCTCTTCTTTGTCGGCAGGCTTCATCTTGCCGTGCACCTTGCTGAGGCGGAATTCGGGGAACACCTGGCACATGGTCTCGAAGCCTTCCTCCAAGTTCCTGAGGTCAATCTTCTCGCTTTCCTGGATGAGGGGATAGACGATATACACCTGGCGCCCCTGCTGAATCTGCTTGCGGATGCCCTGGTAGAGCGACGTCATCTGAGAGTCTAGTTTGTGAACAGTATAAACGGGCTTGCGACCCGGTGGCAGTTCGTCGATAACGCTCACGTCGAGGTCGCCGTAGATGGTCATGGCCAGCGTGCGGGGAATGGGGGTGGCAGTCATCACGAGCACGTGGGGAGGATTGACTCCCTTGTTCCACAGCTTGGCGCGCTGGGCCACGCCGAAGCGGTGTTGCTCGTCGATGACGACGAATCCGAGATGAAGGAACTGTACGGGGTCTTCGATGACGGCATGGGTGCCAACGAGGATTTGTACCGAACCGTCGGCAATGCCCTGAAGGACGGCCTTGCGTTTCTTTCCTTTCACAACGCCGGTGAGCAGTTCCACGCGGATATCCATGTCGCCCAGAAACTGGCGGATGGTGGCCAGATGCTGTTCGGCCAGTATTTCCGTCGGCGCCATGATGCAGGCCTGATAGCCGTTGTCTAATGCAATGAGCATCGACATCAGGGCAACCAGTGTTTTTCCGGAACCCACATCGCCCTGCAACAGCCGGTTCATCTGCCGTCCGCTGCCCGTATCCTGACGGATTTCGCGAATGACACGCTTCTGTGCACCAGTCAGGGGGAAAGGCAGATGGTTATGGTAGAAATCGTTGAAAAAGTCTCCCACATGCTGGAAAATGTAGCCACGGTACTTTCGCCGCTGGTCTTGGGCATACCTTAATATATTCAGCTGTACATAGAACAGTTCCTCGAACTTCAGGCGCGCGGTGGCATATTTGAGTTCGTCGGCAGTCTTGGGATAATGAATGTTGCGGAAAGCCGTGTCGCGACTCACGAAACGCAGGCGGTTGACGATGAATGGCGGGAGCGTCTCGGGCAGCGGCTCCTTGATTTGCTGGAGCAGCGTCTTCGTGAGTTTCTCGATGGTGCGCGAGGTCAGGCCGGCCTTCTTCATTTTCTCCGTTGTGATGTAATAGGGCTGCATGCCCATCTCGGAGAGTTGCAGGCTGTCGGCCTTGTCCATTTCAGGATGGGCAAACTGATAGCGTCCGCCATAGATGGTAGGTTTGCCGAAGATGATGTATTCGGTGTTGACCTGATAGAAGTTCTTCGGTTTTTTAGGAAGGAACCAAACAAGGTCGCAGATGCCGGTGCCGTCGGAGAAATGCCCGACGATACGGACTTTTCGTGGTCCCATGGGAAACTCCTCAAAACTCAGGATTCGGCCCTTCACCTGCACGAATGCTTCTGTGGAGAGTTCGTTGATGGTATAAAGCTTGGAGCGGTCTACATGCTTATAAGGATAGTATTGCAACAGGTCGCCATAGGTCTCGATGCCCAGTTCCCGTTGCAACATTTCCTTCCGCTTGGGACCTACGCCAGGCAAGAATTTAATGTCTTGTTCGAGGATGTTATACATGCGCCCCCTTTCCTGAGACCAACGCTTCGGCAACGATAAGGTCGAAGGGTGTGGTTATCTTGATGTTCTCGCGGTTGCCTTCGACTAAAGTGATACTTGAAAGTGAAGAGTGATGAGTGAAGAGTGAAGAATCTTTCATGTACGCTTCTACTACCGAGGCATC
>JAFWQT010000070.1 GCA_017508965.1 Prevotella sp.
GCCTGAATGAGTTTATGCAAACTTTTATGAACATCTAGAATATGATATACTACAGCACCAATAAAAAGGCACCTGTGGCTACGCTCGAGAAGGCGGTAGTGAAGGGACTGGCCGAGGACCGCGGACTCTATATGCCCGAGCAAATCAGGCAGCTGCCCAAGGAATTCTTCGATGGCATCCAGGACATGTCGTTCCAGGAATTGTCGTACCAGGTGGCCGATGCCTTCTTCGGCGAGGATGTGGATGCCGAAAGCCTGAAGCGCATTGTCTACGACACGCTCTCCTTCGACTGTCCCGTGAAGAAAGTCACCGACAACATATATTCGCTGGAACTTTTCCACGGCCCCACGCTTGCCTTCAAGGACGTAGGCGCCCGGTTCATGGCCCGTCTGCTACAATATTTCATCAAGAAAGAGGGCGAGACGAAAGAGGTGAACGTGCTGGTGGCCACCAGCGGCGACACGGGTTCGGCCGTTGCCAACGGATTCCTGGGCGTGGAGGGCATCCACGTGTATGTGCTCTATCCCAAGGGAAAGGTGTCGCCCATTCAGGAGTGCCAGTTCACCACACTCGGCAAGAACATCACCGCCATCGAGGTGGACGGCGTGTTCGACGATTGCCAGGCGCTGGTGAAGAGTGCCTTCATGGACGAGGAGCTGAACAACCACATGAAGCTGACCTCGGCCAACTCCATCAACGTGGCCCGCTTCCTGCCCCAGTCGTTCTATTATTTCAATGCCTATGCCCGCATGAAGGCCCTGGGACTGGCCGACAACCTGGTGATGTGCGTGCCCTCGGGCAATTTCGGCAACATCTGCTCGGCCCTCTTCGGCCGCAAGATGGGACTTCCCGTGAAGCGCTTCATTGCCGCCAACAATGCCAACGACATCTTCTACAACTACCTTCAGACCGGTAAATACGAGCCGAAGGCAAGCATTCAGACGCTGGCCAACGCAATGGACGTGGGCGACCCGTCGAACTTTGCGCGCATCTACGACCTTCATAACGGCAGCCACGAGGCCATCACCGAGTATATCAGCGGCGCCACCTACAAGGACGAGCAAATCAGGGCCACGATGCAACAATGCTATAACGAGACGGGCTACACGCTCGACCCTCACGGAGCATGCGGCTATCAGGCGCTGAAGGACTTGCTAAAGGACGGCGAAGTGGGCGTGTTTTGCGAGACGGCCCATCCCGCGAAGTTCAAGGAGAAGGTGGACGAGATTATCGGCATCGACGTGGAGATTCCCGAGCGCCTGGCCGACTTCATGAAGGGCACCAAGCAGAGCGTTCCACTGGGCAAAGACTTCGCCGGCTTCAAGAAATTCCTGATGGAACAATAATACCGACCCCACCCCTGCCCTCTCCCTCAAGAGCTACGACTTAACATTATTTAAATAAAAATATCGGTGTGTTTTGAACAACGTACCGATATTTTTATTAATTTTGCAACGCTTTTAGTACTAAAATTTAGATATTAGCTTGATAGTCAAGCGGTTAAGAAGATTCGAAGGATTTCAAGATGAGACAATTAAAGATTCAAAAAAGTATTACCAACCGATCTAGTGAGGCGTTGGACAAATATCTCGTGGAGATAGGTCGCGCACCGCTGATTTCGATTGATGAAGAGATTGAACTGGCACAGAAAATCAAAAAAGGTGGACGCGAGGGCGAAAGAGCCAAGGATAAACTCGTTACCGCCAATCTCCGTTTTGTGGTTTCTGTTGCCAAGCAATACCAGCACCAGGGACTTACGCTTACAGACCTGATTGACGAGGGTAACATTGGTCTGATTAAGGCCGCCCAGAAGTTTGACGAGACTCGCGGATTCAAATTCATTTCCTATGCCGTATGGTGGATTCGCCAGAGCATTCTGCAGGCCATCGCCGAGCAGAGCCGTATTGTGCGCCTCCCCCTGAACCAGGTGGGCTCGTTGAACAAGATTAATCACGAAATCAATAAATTCGAGCAGGAGAACCAGCGTCATCCTTCGGTGACTGAGTTGTCGGAGCTCACCAAAATCGATGAAGAGAAAATAGGCCAGAGCCTGGCCGCCGACGGTCATCATGTAAGTATCGACGCCCCCTTCCAGGATGGCGAAGACAACTGCATGCTCGACGTGATGCCTTCGGGCGATGACTCGCGTACCGACCGCAAGGTTGACCATGAGAGCATGGCTCAGGAGCTGAACTCCGTTCTCTCTAAAGTGCTCAAGGACCGCGAGATAACCATCATCCGTGAATGCTTTGGTATAGGGTGCCACGAGAAGGGACTCGAGGAAATCGGTGACCAGCTGGGACTCACCCGCGAGCGTGTGCGCCAGATTCGCGAGAAGAGCATCGCCAAGCTTCGTGATAGCGGAAACGCCAAAATCCTGATGAAATATCTGGGATAAACGAAATAGATGTAAAGAAAAATCCGTTTGTGAGTAAAAAACAAACGGATTTTTTTTGTTTTGCTCCCCGACTTTTCGTATCTTTGTGCCCGATGCGGAAACTTTTATCTGTCATTCTACTAAATTTGCTCTTCATCTCAGGGCTTCAGGCACGATCCAGGATGGATTCCGTGCTCATAAACCGTATCTACAACTATTTCCATACCATCGACACCACCGCCCTTCCAAAAGAGAACAGCTTCTATAGGCGCTTCTATATCAAGACCGACCAGCGCAACGTGTTGCTACTGGCGGTCCCGGCCGTCTACTGGCTGGCCAAAGGCGACCAGAGGGAATTCGTAGGCGAGACCTGGACAAAGGTAAAGAAAGACAGCACCGCAATGAACGTGCTCAGGCAGGTGTTCGTGAGCACCACCCACGGATACCGCTCCACGCCGTCGAACATGCTCGACTATCTGAGGCCGGAGATTTATAATGTGTATCTCACTTCCAACGGAATACTCTCACCCTTCCATCGCCTGAATGCCCCTTACTACCGGTATAAGGTGACGAGCCTTTCAACGCACAATGCCGAGATTTCGTTCCGTCCACGCGTATACAACACCAAGCTGGTGAGCGGCAACGCCATCGTTGACCCCAAGACCGGACGAATCATCAGTTTCACGATGTTCGGCGAGTTCGACCTGCTGAAGATTACGATGAGTGCCACGATGGGCGAGAAAGGAGCTCTCTCCATCTATCCCGAATTCCTGAACGCCCAACTCAGGTTCAAATTGTTGGGCAACCGCTTCAATATCAATTACTTCACGGACTACATGCTTCCGCAGACGCTCCCCGACTCTATCGTCGACAGCCACGACCGGGCGCTCATCGACTCGTTGCGCCCCGACAAGCTTCCCGAGCATTTCGAGCGGCTCTATCACGAGAAAGACTCCATCGATAGCATAGGAAGAATCAACCGGGATACCGTCACGGTAAAGAAGAGGAATATCATCAAGGACATCCTCTGGTATAGTTTTGCCGACCACCTTCTGAACAGCACCCGTATGGATGTGGGCAAGACCGACGAAGGCTACGTAAAAATCGACCCCCTGCTCAATCCCCTCTATTTCGGCTACAACAACTCGAAGGGATTCACCTATAAAGTGAAGGTACGCATGGTCTACAATTTCAACGACAACAATGAAATGGCGGTCAACTTCAGGGGCGGCTATACTTTCAAGGAGAAGCAGTTCTATTTCAGGCTTCCCATACGCTGGACGTTCAACAAGCGGCGCAACGCCTATACCGAGCTGATGATAGGTAACGGTAACCGCATATCGAGCGCCTCCGTGCGGGAGCGGATTCAGGAACTGAATACCGATAGCATCAACTGGGAAGAGCTGAACCTGGATTATTTCAAGGACACCCATATACAAGGAATTTTCCACTACGACCTGAGCAAGCATTTCTCCGTTCACGCCGGTTTCATCTTCCACCGGAGGACACCAGTCGACTATCAAAGCTTCATCATGACCAATAGCCAGACCGACTTCCGTTCCTTCGCCCCGCTCATCGAAGTGCAATGGCGCCCCTGGGGATGGACGGGAGCGGCCGTTACCGCCAACTATGAGCGAGGCATTAAGGGCATTGCCCGGGCCGATATGGAATACGAGCGAATAGAGCTGGACGCTTCGTGGAAGAAACAACTCAACCCGCTCCGGTTGATATCGCTCCGGTTGGGAAGCGGATTCTATACCAACAGGGCGAAGACCGCCTACTTCCTGGACTATTCAAACTTCAACCGCGAGAACGTGCCCGGAGGTTGGAACGACGACTGGTCGGGCGACTTCCAGTTGCTTAACAACCACCTATACAACTCCTCGCGCTACTACATCCGGTCGAACGTCACCTACGAGAGTCCGATGCTCATTACCTATCGCATCCCGTTCTTCGGAAGATACATCGAGTCCGAGCGAATCTACGTCAACGCGCTACGCTCCACCCAGGTGAATCCCTATATGGAATACGGCTACGGCTTCACATGCCGGCTCTTCTCGATGGGCGTATTCGTGGCCACCAACAACTGGAAATATAGCGGCATCGGCTTCCAATTCGGTTTCGAACTGTTCTCACGCTGGTAATCATCAAAAAAAACAAAAACACATCATGCAACATCAGCTTACCGTCTACAAGGCGTCGGCCGGTTCCGGTAAAACCTTCCGGCTGGCCATAGAATACATAAAACTACTCATCGACGACCCAACGGCCTACAAGAACATTCTGGCCGTCACCTTCACCAACAAGGCCACCGAGGAGATGAAGAGCCGAATCCTGAGCCAGCTCTATGGCTTGTGGAAAGGACTGCCCGACTCAGGCGATTACCTGGAGAAAATCGTCGAAGAGACCGGGAAACCGCAAGAACTGATTGCACGAAAGGCCGGCGAGGCGCTCACCAATATCATTCACGACTATCACGGCTTTTGCGTGGAGACCATCGACTCGTTCTTCCAGAGCGTGCTCCGCAACCTGGCCCGCGAACTGGACCTGACGGCCAACCTTCGCGTTAGTCTTAACGACGACCAGGTGGAGGCCCAGGCCGTAGACGAGCTTATCGACGAACTCTCACGCACGAGCCTGATGCTCCAATGGATTATCGACTACATCAACGAGAACATCGACAACGACAAGGGATGGAACGTGATCAAGCAAATCAAGTCGTTCGGCCAGACCATTTTCAAGGATTTCTACAAAGACGAGCAAGACAAACTCACGGAGGTTTTCAACGACGAGACCTTCTTCAAGCGCTATACGGGCAAGCTCAGGCAACTCAAGAAGAACGCCCAGGAAACGATGCTTCAATATGCCGAGACCTTCAACGACCTGCTCGCCGAAAACGGGTTGAGCGTGGACTCGCTTAGCAACAAGGGCCGCGGCATAGCCAGCTATTTCAAGAAGATTACCGGCAACGACTGGAGTGCCGACAAATGCCGTAACAAGACCTTAGAGAACCACTTGGCCGACGCCACCAAATGGTCGTCGAAGACCAATCCCGACTATGCCCGGGTGGTGGACCTGGCATCCACCACGCTCATCCCCCTGCTCGAAGACACCGAACGGGCCCGAAGCCTGCAATGGAAAATCTACGTGAGTGCCGACCTCACCCTTCATCATCTCAACCAGCTCAGGTTGCTCGGTTCCATCCAGCAACGCGTGAGTGCCATCAACGGCGAGGCCGGCCGATTCTTGTTGAGCGATACCCAACACTTTCTCCACCAGTTCATGGACGGCTCCGACTCGCCTTTCATCTTCGAGAAAATGGGCGTCAGGCTGAAGCATATCATGATTGACGAGTTCCAGGATACGAGTACCGTGCAATGGAACAACTTCAAGGTGTTGCTCGAGGAGACCATGAGTCACGACACCAACCTCATCGTGGGCGACGTGAAGCAGAGCATCTATCGTTGGCGAAGCGGCGACTGGCGGCTATTGAACAACATTCAGGACGAGTTCAGCAACGAGCAACTCTACATAGACAACATGGACACCAACTTCCGCTCGGCCAAGAACATCATCGACTTCAACAACAATTTCTTCATCGAGGCGGCAGAAATAGAGTATCAAAGGGTGCTGGCCGTCAATCCCGACGAGGCCGAACAACTCAAGCGGGCCTATGCCGACGTTAAGCAAGAGACACCCAAAGGCAAAAAAGACGAAGGACTGGTCAGGATAACCCTTCTGCCATCGGCCGATTACGACGACAACACCATCGAGACGGTTATCAATACCGTACGCGAACTGAAGTCGGAGGGTATCGCCGAGCACGACATTTGCATCCTGGTGCGCTCCAATCGATATATTCCGGTCATAGCCGACGCATTCATGCGCAAGATGCCCGAGGTGAACATCGTGAGCGACGAAGCTTTCCGTCTTGATGCCTCATTGGCCGTCAACACGCTCATACTGGCCTTCCGCTCGCTCGTCACGCCCTCCGAACCGCTCATCGAGGCCAACCTACGCAAGGCTTATAAGCGCATCAACGGTACCGACGACCTGGAGCTTCCGCTCAGCCCGAAGCTGCTTTCCATGACGCTCACCGACATGGCCGAAGAGGTGTTCAGCATTTTCCACCTCAAGAAGCTCGATGCCGAGAGCGCCTACATCTGCACGTTCTACGACCAGCTTTCGAAATTCCTGCTCGAAGCTGGCACCGACCTCGACGCCTTCCTCACCGAGTGGGACGACAATATCAACAAGAAGACCATCCAGAGCGACCACATCGACGGCATACGCATGATCAGCATCCATAAGTCGAAGGGACTGGAGTTTGCCAACGTCATCATCCCCTATTGCGACTGGCGTATCGAGATGAACAACACCATCTGGTGCTATCCCGACGAAGAGCCTTTCGACGAGCTGCCCATCGTTCCCGTCAACTATAGCAAAAAAATGCACGAGAGCATCTATGCCGACGACTATGCCCACGAGCACCTTCAGAATTGCGTCGACAACCTGAACCTGCTCTATGTGGCCTTCACCCGTGCCCGCAACAATCTTTTCGTCATCGGGCGTCGCGATAGTAGCAACTCGCGAAGCCGCCTCGTGCAAGACGTGTTGGCCAAATGGGATGTCGGCGAAGAACTCCAGTCGCTTCCCATCAATTACGAATACGGACAACTGCTGAAGAAGGACGCCAAACACGAGGAAGCCACCCATAACAAGTTCCTCATTCCAGAACAGGCGTTCGTGGTCGGAGTGGAGAGTCACAAGAATGCCGTCACCTTCAGGCAAAGCAACCAGAGCCTCGACTTCGTACACCCAGAAGAGGAATCGACCGATCAGTCGCGCTATATCAAGATGGGTAACGTGCTCCACAACCTCTTCTCCACCATCAGCACTACGGCCGACATCCCGAGGGCACTTCGCCGGCTTGAGTCGGAGGGAATACTCTACGACGAGGATGTATCGGCCGAAAAGCTCTCCGCCATGCTTGCCAGGCGCTTCGAGAATCCGCAGGTGGCCTCGTGGTTCGCGCCCGGATGGACGCTATTCAACGAGTGCTCCATCATCAGCGTCACACCCGGGGGAGAAGTCCGTAAGCTTCGCCCCGACCGCGTGATGACCGACGGCCGGCAGATGATTGTAGTCGACTTCAAGTTCGGCCGACGAAACCAAGAATACAACGTTCAGGTGAAGCAATATATGGACCTGCTCTGCCAGATGGGCCACACCAACGTCAAAGGCTACCTTTGGTATGTGTATAACAATCAAATTGAAGAAGTAAGATGAAGACTTTTCTCGAACATGTAGCCGCCGACATCATCCGTCGCTATGGCACCCAGCTCAACCGCATCGCCGTCGTCTTCCCCAACAAGCGCGCATCGCTTTTCCTCGACGATGCCCTTGCCCGCATTGCCGGCAAACCCATCTGGAGTCCGGCCTATATCACCATCAGCGACCTCTTCCGCCAAAACTCGCCCCTTTCCATCGGCGACCCCATCCGGCTTGTCTGCCTCCTGTTCCAGACCTTCAAGCGCATCACCGACCCTGCCAACACCAGCGACGAGACACTCGACCACTTCTATAGCTGGGGACAATTGCTCATCAGCGACTTCGACGACATCGACAAGAATATGGCTTCGGCCCGCGACGTGTTCCGCAACCTGAAGGACATCCACGAACTGGACGATCTCTCCTATCTGAGTCCCGAGCAGATAAGCCTGCTCCGACGTTTCTTCGATAACTTCTCGGCCGAGCAGAACTCACGCCTGAAAGAGCGCTTCCTGAACCTCTGGACGCACTTCAACGACATCTACGACCAATTCCGCCAATGCCTGCGCGAAAAGGAGATTGCCTACGAAGGCATGCTCTATCGCGACGTTGCCGAAAGAGACGACCCCGACTTCGACTACGACCTCTATCTCTTCGTGGGCTTCAACATGATGCAGAAGGTGGAAACCACGCTCTGCCGCAAGCTCAAGCAACAAGGCAAGGCCCGTTTCTACTGGGACTTCGACACCTACTACATGCAACCCACGAACGAAGCCGGACACTACCTCCGCCAACTCCGGCAGATGTTTCCCAACGAGCTCGACGAAAGCGATGCCGACATCTTCAGCAATTTCACCGATGCCGGCAAGCAGCTCACCTTCGTCAGCGCTCCTACCGAGAACATTCAGGCACGCTATGTGAGCGACTGGCTGAAGCAGGGCAACCGCATTGCCGACGGACGCCAGACGGCCATCATTCTTTGCGACGAGCATCTGCTGCCCACCGTCATCCATTGTCTGCCCGACGAGGTAGAGAGCGTGAACGTCACCACCGGCTATCCGCTCTCCGACACACTCGTGGCCTCGTTTGTCATGCAGGTGTCGCAATACAAGTCGGCCACCCGTCCCACCAATTACATGTGGAGGCATATCCGCCGCCACCCCTACTTCCGCTTCATCGGTTCTGACGACTTCAGCCAGCCCACCACCACGAACCTCGAGTTCATCGTCTGGCTCCAGCAGCTCGTCAAGCGCGTAGCCGTCGGCCAAAGTGCCGAGAACGAGGCCGACCAAATGCAGAACGAGTCGTTGTTCCGCATGTACACCCTGCTCAACCGCCTCCGCACCATCATCGAGAGCGGCGAGATGGAGGCCGACCGCCACATCCTGCTCCAACTCATCCAGCAGCTCATCGGCGCCACCTCCATCCCGTTCCACGGAGAGCCCGCCGTTGGCCTTCAGGTAATGGGCGTACTCGAGTCGCGCAATCTCGATTTCAAGCATGTCTTGCTGCTCTCGTGCAACGAAGGCAATCTGCCCAAGGGCATCAACGACTCCTCGTTCATCCCCTACTCCATCCGCAAGGCCTACGAGCTGACCACCGTCGACAACAAGGTGGCCATCTTCTCCTACTATTTCCACTCGCTATTGCAACGCGCCGAGGATGTCACCATCTGTTACAACAACTCAACCGAGGACGGGCAGACCGGCGAAATGTCGCGCTTCATGCTCCAGCTGCTCATCGAGTGGCCTCACACCATAGGACGCATCTCGCTAAAGTCGGGACAAAAGCAATTGCTCCTGCAACCCAAGACGGTCGAGAAGGATGAGGGCATCATGCAGACGCTCAACGCCTTCACCAGACTCTCACCATCGGCCATCAACCGCTATCTGCGATGCCCCCTTATGTTCTATTTCGCCTACGTGCTCGGATTGCAGGAACCCGTCGAGACCGACGAGGGCGAGATAGACGACCGCATCTTCGGAAATATCTTCCACAAGGCCGCCCAGCTTATCTACGACAGCCTCGGAAACAACATCCGCGAGGATATGCTCGACCAACTGCTCAGCCATCCCGAACAACTGGAAATATTCGTCGACAAGGCTCTCCACGAGGAACTTCCCGAACTGAAGCCCAACCAGCTCACAGGCCTGCAAATCATCAAGCGCGAAGTCATCCTTCGATACCTGAAGCGCCTGCTTACCATCGACCGCCAACTGGCTCCCTTCTCTATTATCGGCAACGAGAAGAAAGTATATGCCGACTTCTCGTTCACCACCACCCAGGGACGGCGCACCATCAGCATCGGAGGAAGCATCGACCGACTAGACCAGGTCAGCGGCGAGGACGACGGTCAGCCTGCGCTCCGCGTCATCGACTATAAGACGGGCCATGCTCCCTCGAAAGAGATAAAGGAAATATCCGAGATCTTCGACCCCGCCAGCATCCGCGACAAGCACGGGCACTACTACCTTCAGACGATGATCTACTCCTACATCGTCAGCAACGACGCCCGCGTGAATCCCCGCCGGCTACCCGTGCGTCCAGGTCTGCTCTATATTCAGAAAGTGCAGCAAGAAGGCTACGACCCCGTTCTGAAGATAGACAAAAAGAAAATCAGCGACATACAGCAGTATGCCACCGACCTAAACGAAAGCCTCAGCGGACTGGTTTCCGAAATATTCGAGCCCACACGTCCGTTCATTCCAACTGCCGACAGGAAGCATTGTCTCGTCTGCCCCTATCGTCAGCTGTGCGGACTCTGACGCGCTCAACGCATGTTGCTGTCCACGAAATGGAGCGGCAGGAGCGACTTCACCGAGGGAATCACATAGACACCTTCCGTGCCGTAGAGCAATATGCGCACATCCTGCTTATAGCGGTCTTCCATCTCCAGTATCACCTGCCGGCAGGCGCCACAGGGCGAAACCGGCTGGGCCGTCAGTCCGTTCTCGTTGCGGGCGGCAATGGCCAATGCCGTGATAGCCTCTTCGGGAAACATCGACTGGGCGGCAAACACCGCAGAGCGCTCGGCACACAACCCTGAGGGGAAAGCCGCATTCTCCTGATTGGCGCCAATCACCTCGCGTCCGTCGGCCAGCCGCAGGCAGGCTCCCACATGGAAATTCGAATAGGGAGCATACGAATTCTGCGTTGCCCCGATGGCCTTCTCCACCAGTTGCCGGTCGTCATCTGCCAGTTCCTCCAACTGGCAAAATTGCATTCTGAAATTCAGTTCTATATCTTTCATAGATTATAATGTGTTAGGAGTTATGGAGAGCGATTCCAGGATTATTTGGTAATCATAGCTCTACATTGCTTTCCCTTCGGTCAGCGACCGTTGGTTCTACACTAAAGATTCTTCACTCTTCACTTAAGAATTCAAAGCACCCCACGTCGGGCTTCTCGCCGCGCTTGTTGCCGTCGCGGTCATTATCGGCGGGATAGGCGGGATTGCCTTTGTCGATGGCGGTCGATTTGGCGCTCAGCCTGAAGTCGTAGTGCTGTGTGTCAACGTTCACCAGTTTGAAGTGCTTCTCGCCCTGAACCGATGCCGTGTCTTCCACATCCTCAAACACCACGTCCTTCATGCGCACTTCATCGTCCACCTTCGGCGTGCGTAGGATGCACGTCTCGAACAGGTAGTCGAACGCTTCTTCCTCGCCCTCCGTTGAGCCCATCACAACATCCTCGGCATAGCCCGTCACGATGCTGTTCGTGCAACTCAGCTTGAGGGGCATCGTTGTTGTGGAACGGAAGTTCAGCGCCGGACCGCGGTTGCCGTCGAACGGATAGAACTGGGCCAACGTGCAGAAGTTCATCGCCACGTTGCCGCCCGTCATGTCCACGCATGCCTTCAGCGTGTTCGTGAACTGGCAGTTCTCGGCCGTCACGCGGCAGTTGCTCATTCCGAGTCCCGTTCCCTGGCAGTTGTGTACGGTCATGTTCTTCAGCGTCAGCTTCTGCTTGTTCACATCTGCCGAGTCGCAAACTATTCCGTCGAACGAGCTGTGCAGGTCGGTAAACGACATTACGTTGTCGTACGACGGCTCATAGAACCTTACACCCGCCCAGAGGCCGCTCATCAGGTCGTAGGGCAGATAGTCGAACATCCAGTCCAGCCGGTCGCCCCTCAGCGTCACCTCGTTGCCCGGCTCGCCCAGGCATTGCAGCCGTCCGTAGACGTCAATGCCAGCCCCATGGTGGAAGTAGAGTGTGGTGCCGGCCGCCAGAGTCAGCGTGGCCCCAGTCTCAACCGTCAGTTTGCCATACACGACAATCGGCTTCTCGCCCGTCAGCATGGTGTCCTTGGCGATGTGCAGATCGGTATATTTCGTGGCATCCCACGACCAAGCGTTCAGGTTCACCTTCTGTTCCCTACCGCTTTCCAGCAAGAACACCAGGTTATCCTCCACCAGCTGTGGCGTTTGCTTTCCGTTGCCCGGCGAAGTCAGTTCCACGAACACCCGCAGACTGTCGCCCTTCCTTATTTCAACCCCACTGGTCTGGTAGCCCGCGTCACGGCTCAGATACACGCCGTCCACATTCACCCTGAATCCGCTCTGGTTGCCCCGTTCCAGTCGTACGCTTGTGCATCGCAGACCTTTACCGTTGTCATTATGCACCCAGAAACTCTTCGTGATAGAGGGCACAGCCGAGAACAGCGTATCCATTTTCAATGTGTCTGCCGTAAACCACAATCTATCCGATTGCGACACGCTGAACGACTCGTCGTCTTCACATCCGGCGAACACCAGCAGAGCCACTACCCATAGCAGGAGCGAAAATCTCATTCTGTCCATTATTACTATAACGAATTTTCTCGGAAAATATTGTGGTCAGGCGCTTATGGGCCTTTAGAGGAAGAGTTAGCTATCCAGACCAAGCGTTCCAGTTCCAGTTGTTCCAGTTAAAAACAAGGTATGCATTCTTTCTTGTATTATATATAATTAATTAATTTATAGGTAGTTATATATAAATACAGAAAATTGGCATCTCAAAAAATCAATTGGAACAACTGGAACAATTGGAACGGATGGGATTTCGCTCATTCAGATTTATTCTAAAAGTGTGCTTCTGATAGGCGGAAAACAAAGTTCCATTGGATGGAAAAGAGACTTTAAATGGACGGAAACCAGAGTTCCATTGGGTGGAAATTAGACTTTAATTGGAAGGTAACCAGACTTTAATTGAATGGTAATTAGACTTTAAATGTGTTGCCAAGAAAACATAAAAAATAAGGCAATAAAAAATTGATTGTCTCACGACAATCAATCTTTTATTAACCTTAATAATCTAATACCATGAAAAACACGTTGCAAATTTAGACATTATTTTTATTATATGCAACTCTCATGGGTTACAGAAGAGCAGAATTTAATATTTATTAAACCTTCCGCCCTCCCATTTATATTTTCTTTGCACTAAAATTGCACTCAGCTGCTGCTTTTCTTCAGCAGTGGCCACAGGAATGGACAGACTGAAGGTGATTTCTGGATGGACAGGCGACAACGAGGCGCTGACCATTACTGGGTCAATGAGTTTCTTGAGTTCCTGAAACCGGCTCTCGCTCATGGTGTCGGGCCGCTCTGTGAAGGCATCGAGCAGCGCAGAGGCTTCGGCATCGGTGCCCTGCATCACTCCTACCCCACTAAGCCCGAAGTCGCTGGCAATGGGCTGCCACGAAGTGCTGAAGAAGCTGACGAAACTCTCGGAAGCAGGTGCGCTGAAAGTGCGTACCATGCAGACCACGGAGTCGGCCTGGGCAGGCAGCAGTTTCAGCTGGATGGCAGACGACTCGGAGAGGTGCACGCGGGTGTAGTCGGCAGTAAGGGTGTCCATCGTGCTCTGGCCGTTCATGCGGTTCTTCACCTCGGCCTTGACGCCCATGTCGACAAAGTCGAGCAGTTCGGTTCGCAGGTTACGGTCGAGGCAGGTGCAGAGCGAGTCGGGCATTGACAGCCACAAGTCGCGCATGGAAAGCTGCGCCCCGGCAAGTGCCGGAACGCAGAGTGCTATGAGGATGAATGCTAATTTCTTCAAAATGGTTGTTCGTTAACAAAGAGATAACGTGGATTAGCCGCGGCCCTCGCGCAAATCCTTCACGCGCACGGCCTTTCCCTCGCTGACGGGGAGCGAACCTTTCTTGACGAGGCGCACACGGGGAGTGAGCAGAATCTCGTCTTTCAGCGCGCGCTGGATGTCCTTGGTCATCTTCTCGAGTTCGGGGATGATGTCGGTAGCGATGTCGTCGAGCTCCACCTCAACGGTACAGATGTCGTTGTCGTTCTCGGTTGAGAGAGTGATGAGGTAGTTGCTGCCGAGTCCCGGATATTGCACGAGTATCTTCTCGATCTGCATGGGGAACACGTTGACGCCCTTGATGATGAACATATCGTCGGTACGGCCCTTGATGCGGTCGATACGGCGATGGGTGCGGCCACATGGGCACTCGCCGGTAAGGATGCGGGTGAGGTCGCGCGTGCGATAGCGCAGGATAGGCATCATGTCGCGGTCGAGGGTGGTGAGCACCATCTCGCCCATCTCGCCGTCGGGCACGGGCTCAAGGGTGTCGGGATCAACTATTTCGATGATGTAGTTGTCTTCCCAGAGGTGCATGCCATTCTGATACTTGCACTCGAAGGCCACGCCCGGACCGTTCATCTCGGTCATACCGAACGAGTTGTAGGCCTTGACGCCCAGCAGACGCTCAATACGGCGGCGCTGCTCTTCGGTGTGCGGCTCGGCGCCGATGAAGAGGGTGCGCAGATGGGTGCTGCGGGGGTCGATGCCTTCCTCCTGGAACACCTCGGCCAAACGGATAGCGTATGACGGGATGGCATGAAGGCAAGTGGTGCCGAAGTCGCGGATGAACATAATCTGTCGCTTGGAGTTACCGGCTGCGGCTGGGATGGTGGTGGCACCAAGGCGCTCGGCTCCGTACTGGAAGCCCAGTCCGCCGGTGAACATGCCGTAGCCGCTTGAGTTCTGGAAGAAGTCGGAATTGCGGCAGCCCACCATATACATATTACGGGCAATCATGTTGGCCCATGAGTCGATGTCGTGTCTGGAATAGGTGACAACGGTTGGATTGCCGGTCGTACCGCTGGTAGAATGCAGGCGGATGGCATCGTCGAGGTTGCCGCCAACGAGTCCGAAGGGATAGTTCTCGCGCAGGTCAGCCTTGGTGGTGAACGGTAACTTACGGATGTCGCTGACACTATTGAAATCGTCGGGGGTGAGTCCGAGCTCGCCGAGCCGCTTCTTGTAGAACGGGCTCTTAAGGGCAATCTCTACTGACTTCTTGAGCTTGGCTACCTGAAGTTTCTCAAGCTCTTCACGCGGCATGGTCTCGAGTTCCGGCTGCCAGTATTCGCCGTGCTCGGCGCCGGTGGGATAAAACTCGTTGTTCATTTCTGGTTGTAAGTTTTCTTATTGTAATGAGTTAATAATCTTTGATGTGATGAAGCATCAGCGGATACGGTCCATAGAACGCACCAGCCGCTCGTCGGCCATGATTCCCTGGCGGGCCATGAAATAGAGCACTATGGCCACAGCAGGCAATGCCAGGGGCAGCTCGGGAGTGAGCGTGAAGGTGGCTCGCTCGCCGGTAAACACCAGCCAGGCAAACAACAGGTACCACACCACCAGCAGGAAGATGCAGAAGGCGCAGAGGGCTGCCTGGCGGCGGCGGTTCTTGTAAAGGAAGATGTCGAAGAATCCGATGGCTGCCGAGAGCAGAAGTACTGCAAAGAGCGGCCATGCGGAAAAGTCGCGGGCGCCGTTGCCGTCGGCAATCCAAAGATTGAGCACCTGCGAGGGTGCGCCCATTCCTGAAGGCAGGAGGGTGGCCACGGGCAGGCTAAGGCAGCATACGCTGACGATGACGGCAAGGATGAGGAACAGGGTTTGCTTGCGCTGTATCATGCCTCGTCGATTTTATCCTTTGAGGGATCTCTGAAATACACCTGGTTGTCGATGAATTCCTCGGTAGCGAGAAGCGTGGGCTTTGGCAGCTTCTCGTAATAGCGTGAGATTTCTATCTGTTCACGGTTTTCGAACACCTCCTCGAGCGAATCGTTATAGGAAGCAAACTCGGCCAGCTTCTTGCTGAGGTCTTGCTTGATCTCGATGGAAATCTGATTGGCACGCTTGCCGATGATGGCCACGCTCTCGTAGATGTTGCCGGTTTCCTTGCAGAGGTCCATAATGTTCCGGGTTACTGTGTTGTTGGGTGCTTTTGACTTTTTGTAATCCATAATTTTTATTTCTGTTAAATGGTTTTCCTTTTTTTGAATTGAAATCAGTTGTTCTCCTGGTTACTGCCAGTATATTTCTTGCAGACGGCAATGTACTTCTCGGCCAGTTTCACGTTCTTCGAGTCAGGATATTCGTTGACGAAGCCGTAGCACTCGTCCTCGGCATCCTGAAAGCGCTCCAGCTGGCGCGAAGCCACCGAGTTGCGGGCCAGTTCGTACTTGCTCTTCATGATGAGCAGGGCGAAATCTTCGCGCATGGTGGTGTAGGGATAGTCCTTCAGCGCATTCTGGGCTGTAACGATACACGACTCGTAGTTGCTCTCCTCGTTTGAATTGATGTTGCCGAAATAGCCGCCCAGGTCGAAGTAAAGCTGAGCGTTATAGAGTTCCTTCTTGACGAGCTTGTCCTGAAGTTCGAATAGGCGGTCCTGGGCCTGCGACTTCATCTTGGCATCAGGATACAGGTCGAGATATTCCTGAAAGGCGGCGATGGCCTTGATGGTCTGCGTCTGGTCGAGACGGGGCTCGGGGGTACTCATATAGAGACTTTGGCCGATGTAATAGTTGGCGTCCTCGGCATAGTAGCCCTTGGGATACGAGGTGCAATACTTCTTAAAGGCAGCCGAGGCCGACTCGTAGTCGAGGTTGCAATACTGGGCCATAGCGAGCATATAGAGGCTCTCCTGAGCATTGTCGGTACCTTTTTGGAAGGATATCAGGTCGTTAAGAAGTGTGATGGCGTGGTTGTATTTCCCTGTTGCGAAATACTCCTTGGCATACTCATACTTCATGGGCATATCGGTTGACTTCAACACATGGTTGAACTGATTGGCGCAACTGCTGAAAAACAGGGTTGCGGCTATCATGACAAGCGCTTTCTTCATTGTCGTATTCTAAAAAACGTTGCAAAATTACACATAATTCCATGAATAGCAAAATGAATACGCGCATATTTAAGAAAAATTTCTATTTTTTGGTCGTTTGATGGTTTAAAGGATTAGGTCAGGATTACTCGCCCATAAGATTTTTTCACTTTCTGCAAAATAATTACATGCTCAGCCCTCATAAAATCAAAATTATTTGTATCTTTGCATTTATGAATTTCAAACTGACATCCGAATACCAGCCTACGGGCGACCAGCCGGAAGCCATCAGACAGCTTACGGAGGGCGTGGAAAGAGGCGACAGAGCGCAGGTGCTGCTCGGCGTAACCGGCTCGGGAAAGACGTTTACCGTGGCCAACGTGATTGCCAACGTGAACAAGCCGACGCTGATACTGAGCCACAACAAGACGCTCGCCGCCCAGCTCTACGAGGAGATGAAGGGATTCTTTCCGGAGAATGCCGTGGAATACTACGTGAGCTACTACGACTACTACCAGCCGGAGGCTTATATGCCGGCTACCGACCTATATATAGAGAAAGACCTGGCCATTAACGATGAGATTGACCGCCTAAGACTGAGTGCCGTTTCTTCGCTTCTTTCGGGAAGAAAGGACGTGGTGGTGGTCAGTTCTGTTTCGTGCATCTACGGTATGGGAGGACCTACGGCCATGTCGTCGAGCGTGATCAACATCAAGCAAGGAATGAAACTGGAAAGGAACCAGTTTCTTAGAAGGCTTGTGGATGCGCTCTACGTAAGGAACGACATCGACCTGAAGCGCGGCAATTTCCGCGTCCGAGGTGAGACGGTCGACATCTTCATAGCCTATAGCGACAACGTGCTCAGGGTGAACTGGTGGGACGACGAGATTGACACCATCGAAGAGGTGGACTCCGTCAGTTTCCAACGGCTCGGCCAATTCGAGGAATACCAGATTTATCCGGCCAATCTTTTCGTCACTTCGAAGGAGCAGACTGAGATTGCCATCCGCAACATTCAGGACGATTTAACAAAGCAAATTGATTTCTTCAACGAAACGGGCGATACGGCTAAGGCTCAGCGCATTAAGGAACGCGTGGAATACGACATGGAGATGATTAAGGAACTGGGTCATTGTAGCGGAATAGAGAACTATTCGAGATACTTCGACGGCCGCGAAGCAGGCCAGCGTCCCTACTGTCTGCTCGATTTCTTTCCCGAGGATTTCCTGTTGGTGGTCGATGAGAGTCATGTGAGCGTTCCACAGATTTCGGCCATGTATGGCGGCGACCGGGCCCGCAAGACGAATCTGGTGGAATACGGATTCCGTCTGCCGGCCGCCTTCGACAACCGTCCGCTGAAGTTCGAGGAGTTTGAACAGCTGGTGCCGCAGACCATCTACGTCAGCGCCACGCCTGCCGACTATGAACTGGCCCAGGCCGAGGGTGTGGTGGTAGAGCAGGTAATTCGTCCGACAGGACTGCTCGATCCCGTGATTGAAATCCGTCCGACGGAGAATCAGATTGACGACCTTATTGACGAAATAACCACCCGTTGCCACCGCAACGAGCGAGTGTTGGTAACCACGCTTACGAAGCGTATGGCTGAGGAACTTACGGAATATTTGTTAAACAATAACATTAAGGCCAACTATATCCATAGCGATGTGGCAACGCTAGACCGTGTGAAGATTATGGCCGACCTCAGAGCCGGAGCCTTCGACGTGCTGGTGGGCGTGAACCTTTTGCGCGAAGGACTCGACTTGCCGGAGGTGTCGCTGGTGGCCATCCTGGATGCCGACAAAGAAGGTTTTCTGCGCTCTCATCGTTCGCTTACTCAGACCGCCGGAAGAGCAGCCCGAAACGTGAACGGAAAGGTGCTGATGTATGCCGACACCATCACCCAGAGCATGCAGCTCACCATCGACGAGACTGCCCGCCGCAGGGCCAAGCAGCTGCGCTACAACGAGGAGCATCACATCACGCCGAAACAGATTGTGAAAGCACTCAACACGCAGGGACTCTCGGCCAGGGGAAATGCCGAGAAGGAACCGCAGACGACGGCAGCAGGCACCACCTACAAGCCGTATATCGAGCCCGACCCCATGCACGCCGCCGCCGACCCCATCGTGATGCGCATGAGCAGGGAGCAGTTGCGCAAGAGCATAGAGAACACCACGGCGCTGATGAAGGAGGCCTCGAAAAGGATGGATTACATACAGGCCGCGCAATATCGCGACGAAATCATCCGACTCACCGAACTGCTCGAAAAAGAAGGGTAAAGAGAAAATTAAGTTAATAAGCAATAATTTTGAACGCGTCTTTCCCTTTGTTCGTAGAAAAATGACTACCTTTGCACAACTAATAAGGAACAATATGAAAAAGATTGCAGTTTTAATAATGTTCATCATGCCGCTGACGGCGTTTGCCC
This sequence comes from Prevotella sp., assembly GCA_017508965.1. Classification (GTDB taxonomy): domain Bacteria; phylum Bacteroidota; class Bacteroidia; order Bacteroidales; family Bacteroidaceae; genus Prevotella. The sequence continues at coordinate 19,198 of JAFWQT010000070.1, forward strand.
AGAACGTTTGGGAAAAGCCGAAAGACACGGCCACAGAATCTGTCAAGGAGCAGGAGAAGCCGGCAGAAAATCCCAACGCCAAATATCTTCGTGGAGCCGTGCCGCTCGTTGACGGGAAAGTGCAATGGGTACTCGACGTGGACGTGCCGGGAAAGTCGGCCCAGGAAATATATGACATTATGTTCAAGTGTCTTGATGACCTCACCAAGAGCGAAGACCAGCTGGAAGGCAGCTGCATCGCACTTGTGAACAAGCAGGAACACACCATCGTGGCATCGGTCAGGGAATGGCTGACGTTCACCAGCAACTTTGTTTCTCTCGACCGCGCCAAGTTCCAATACACGCTCATCGCCCAATGTACCGACGGCCACATGAAGATGACGATGGACAGGATAACCTATCGTTACGAAGAGAAGGCCAACAAAGGCACCTACTATTCTGCCGAGGAATGGATTACCGACGATAATGCGGTAAACAAGAAGAACACCAGGCTCTATCCCGGCACGGCCAAGTTCCGCCGGAAGACCATCGACCGCAAGGACATGCTCTTCGAGACCATCAAGAATATGTTAAATAGCAAATAGGAATTGGTTTTGGAAAACAATAATATCGTTCACCGTCAGCGCGGAGAAAATCAGAGAGAAGACAGATTCGCAATGCTGCGACAAGTGCTCAACCTGCTGTTCATGGTGGGTGCTGTGGCAGGCCTTGCCGTCTATTTCACGAAGAGCACCCAAGTAGGAACCTACATCATACTGTTCTCGATGGTGCTGAAAATCGTAGAGTGCGTATTACGGCTGCTGAAATGAAAAAACTGCTCTTCATATTAGTTTTCGTCGGGTTGCACGGACTGCTCTATGGGCAGGATTTCAACCAGATAACACCCGACGGCGACATCACCACCAATAATAAGACAAAGAAAGACTCGCTCGGCTCAAAGAACGAAGCGCCGAGAGGTTTTTGGGCCTGGACCGTGGACAAGCGCTTCGGCGACCGGACCAAGACAGAACCCGATACCCTTCAACACATGTATATGAACTCTATCTTCACCGAAGGGAAATACGGGCAGTTCAACACGCTCGGCAACCTGGGCTCGCCACGACTGAACCGAATCTTTGCCGACCGCCAGGAGCCTCAGCAGTTCATGTTCACCCAGCCCTACGACTTCTTCATTACCGAAGTCGACCAATACCGGTTTATCAACACCCTCTCCCCCATCACCAACATCACCTTCCAGGAATGCGGTGACAAGAACAACGGAGAAGACCATTTCAAGGCCAAGTTCGCCATCAACGCCGGAAAGCGGATAAGCGCGGGCTTCAACTTCAACTATATCTACGGCCGCGGCTACTATCAGAACCAAAGCACGGCCCACTTTAACTATACCATGTACGGAGCCTACCTGGGCGACCGCTACGAGGCTCAGCTGCTGATGTCGACCAACCACCAGAAGACGGCCGAGAACGGCGGTATCAGGAGCGACGAATACATCACCCATCCGGAACAGTTCACCGACAATTTCGAGACCTACGAAATTCCGACTTATCTCACCCAGAACTGGAACCGCATGGACCATCACCACATCTTCTTTACGCATCGCTACAACATCGGATTCAACCGCAAGGTACCCATGACGCCCGAGGAAATCAAGGCCAAGAAGTTTGCAATGGAAAGTGCCAAGGAGAAAGCCGAGCGGGATGCCATTGAGAAAGCCCGAAGAAAAGCCCTGAAGAACGGCGAGGACTTCGACGAGGAAGAGTTCCTGAAGGAACGCAATAAACAGAAGAAGCTGACCGGCCGTCCCGACGACGCAAAGATTGCGGGAGAAGAGCCGAAAGACGTCAAGATCGAGGAGGGTGAACGTATCAAAGTCGACGGGGCTGCCGCTGCCGACAGTCTGTTGGCCATCAGCAAGAAAGAGAAAGAAGATACCGCCTGGTTCAAAAACGAGTATGTGCCCGTGACGAGCATCATCCACACCATGAACTGGGACTATGCCCATCGCATCTTCCAGGCCTACCAGACGCCGCAGGATTTCTATAAGAAAAGAAACAACTACTATGATTCGGAACTGCATGGCGACTCCATCTACGACTTGACCAGGCATTTCAGCATCAAGAACCATTTCGCGCTCAGCATGCTCGAGGGCTTCAACAAGTGGGCCAAAGCCGGAATCAAGGCTTTTGCCTCTCACGAGCTAAGACATTTCGCGCTGCCCGACTCCGCAAAGCACGAGACATCGTACAACGAGCAGAGCATCAGCATCGGCGGACAGTTGGTGAAGACCCAGGGACACACCCTGCACTATAATGTCATCGGCGAGACATACCTTATTGGAGAAGATGCCGGACAGCTGAAACTGGATGCCAACGTGGATGTCAACATCCCGTTCTGGGGCGACACGGTCAGGATTGAAGGCAAAGGCTACTTCCATAAGTTGCACCCCACTTTCTACCAACGCCACTTCCATTCGCAGCACGTCTGGTGGGACAATTCCAACCTGGAGAAAGAGACAAGGACCAGGATTGAAGGCCTAGCCTCGTTCCCCAAGACGCGGACGAAGTTTCGCGTGGCTGCCGACAATCTGAAGAACTACATCTATTTTGCCCAATCGTATAATACCGAGATAACAGAAGGCTCGTCGAACAACATACAGACGGGCCACCAGGTAAGCCTCAGGCAAGAAACCGAGAACATAACACTGCTGACGCTACAGCTACAGCAGGACTTCACCCTGGGCCCGCTCAACTGGGAAAACCAGATTACCTACCAGAAATGCAGCAACACGAACGTGCTGCCCGTGCCAGAGCTGAACATCTACAGCAACCTCTACCTGAAGTTCAAGGTTGCCGTGCTGAACATAAATCTCGGGGCCGACGTGAGGTATTTCACGAAATACTACGTTCCCGACTACAGTCCGCTTATCGGACAATACGCGGTTCAGGACAATGGCGAGAACAACATGGAACTGGGCAACTATCCGTGGGTGAACGTGTATGCAAACATGAAACTGAAGCAGGCCCGCTTCTACGTGATGATGAGCCACGTGAACTACAGCAGTGGTGCCAACTGCTTCATGGTTCCGCACTATCCGACGAACCAGATGGTGCTCCGTTTCGGCGTTTCATGGAATTTCTTTAATTAATGTGTGATATTTTAAAATAAAATCATTAATTTTGCACCCAAATTTCAATTAAGGGAAGTGTAACAATCACAAAATAGCAAATAATTCAATAAAAATGCCTCAAATATCTGTTCGCGGACTTGAAATGCCCGAAAGCCCCATTAGAAAACTCGCACCTCTGGCAGCAGCTGCCAAGAAGCGCGGCATAAAGGTGTACCATCTCAACATCGGCCAGCCCGACCTGCCTACACCTAAAGTGGCGCTCGACGCTATCAAGAACGTTGACAGGAAAATACTGGAATACTCGCCTTCGCAGGGATATCTGAGCTATCGCGAGAAACTGGTCGACTATTACAAGAAATACGACATCAACGTAACAGCCGACGACATTATCATCACCTGCGGCGGTTCCGAGGCCGTGCTCTTTGCCTTCATGTCGTGTCTGAACCCCGGCGACGAGATTATCGTTCCGGAGCCTGCCTATGCCAACTATATGGCATTTGCCATCTCGGCCGGAGCAAAGATTCGTACCATCGCCACCACCATCGAGGAGGGATTCTCGCTGCCTAAGGTGGAAAAGTTCGAGGAACTCATCAACGACCGCACAAGAGCCATCCTCATTTGCAACCCCAACAACCCTACAGGCTATCTTTACACCCGTCGCGAAATGAACCAGATTCGCGACCTGGTGAAGAAATACGACCTATATCTGTTTTCCGACGAGGTCTATCGCGAATACATCTACACGGGTTCGCCCTACATCTCGGCCTGCCACCTGGAAGGCATCGAGCAGAATGTGGTGCTTATCGACTCGGTTTCGAAACGCTATTCCGAATGCGGAATACGTATCGGTGCCCTGATCACCAAGAACAAAGACATCCGGCAGGCCGTGATGAAGTTCTGCCAGGCCCGCCTTTCACCCCCACTCATCGGACAGATTGTGGCCGAAGCCTCGCTCGACACCCCCGAGGAATATCTGCGCGACGTCTATGACGAGTATGTCGAGCGCCGAAAATGTCTGATTGACGGACTGAACCGCATCCCCGGCGTCTATTCGCCCATCCCAATGGGAGCATTCTATACCGTGGCCAAGCTGCCCGTTGACAGCTCGGAGAACTTCTGCCGCTGGTGCCTCGAGAAATTCGACTACGAGGGCGAGACGGTCATGATGGCTCCCGCAAGCGGATTCTACACCACTCCCGGAGCGGGCATCAACGAAGTTCGTATTGCCTATGTGCTTAAGAAAGAAGACCTCACCCGCGCACTCTTCATCCTAAAGAAAGCCCTTGAAGCCTATCCGGGACACACAGAATGAACTTCCCTCTTTTCATAGCCCGACGAATCTACAGCAACCAGGACGACAAGCACAAGGTGAGTCGTCCGGCTATTCTTATTGCCATTCTCGGAGTTGCAATAGGACTGGCCGTGATGATTGTGAGCGTTTGCGTGATACTGGGCTTCAAGCACACCATCCGCGACAAGGTTATCGGCTTCGGAAGCCATATCACCGTGGGCCGTTACTCTACCGTATACGGCGGAGATCTGCTCCCGATTGTCATCAACGACTCTTTGCTGAAAGCTTTCCGGGCCACGCCGGGCGTAGCGCATGTGCAAAAGTACACGATGGCGCAGGGCATCCTGAAGACCGACGCCGACTTTATGGGCGTCATGCTAAAGGGCGTGGGCGAAGACTACGACACCACTTTCATCCACAAGAACCTGATTGAGGGAGTGCTCCCCAAATTCAGCAGCAAGGAGGGCAAGCAGCAGATAGTAGTCTCGAAGACGATGGCCGACAAGCTGAACCTGCATGCCGGCGACCGCATCTTTGCCTATTTCCTGGGCGATAACAACATCCGCACCAGGCGCTTCACGATAACCGGCATCTACCTGTCGAACCTGAAGAAATTCGACGAGGTGCTCTGCTTCACGGACTTCCATACCGCCCAGAAGCTGAACGGATATGACGACGATATGGCCACGGGCGCGGAAATCACGGTCAAGGACTTCTCGGAACTTGACCTTGTGGCCGACGAATTCATCGACAACATCAACCGCAAGCAAGACCGCGAGGGCAATGTGTATGCCTCGCTCACCATCAAGGAAAGCTATTCGCAGATATTCTCGTGGCTCGACCTGCTCGACCTCAACGTATGGATAATTCTTGTGCTGATGATATGCGTGGCAGGCTTCACCATGATCAGCGGACTGCTCATCATCATCCTTGAGCGCACCAGCATGATTGGAATACTGAAGGCCCTGGGCGCACGCAACAAAACGATACGCCACACATTCCTCTGGTTTGCCGTATTCATCATAGGCCGGGGAATGCTTTGGGGCAACATCATCGGTATCGGAATCGTACTCCTGCAGCATTTCACGGGCATCGTCAAACTAGACCCCGCCACCTATTATGTATCTACGGCCCCGGTCGAGCTGAACATCCCGCTCATCATACTAATTAATGTATGTACCTTGATAATAAGCGTGTTCGTGCTGATTGCCCCGAGCTACCTGATATCAAGGATTCATCCGGCAAAATCGATGCGTTACGAATAAAATGAATGTGCAACTTAAAAAATTGCACATTTTTTTTGCAATTGTGCAGAAAATAGTTTACCTTTGCACAAAATTTGAAACTTTGTGCAAAATTGTATGCAAGAAACACCATCGTTCAATAGTTATATTGAGCAGTCGATTATAAAAAACTGGGACCTGGATGCCCTGACAGACTACAAAGGAATCACATTGCAATATAAGGATGTTGCACGCAAAATAGAGAAAATCCACATCATCTTCGAGCATTCGGGGGTGAAGAAAGGAGATAAAATAGCCATTTGCGGTCGCAACTCAGCACATTGGGCAGTGTCTTTCTTAGCAACGCTCACCTATGGAGCCGTTGCTGTTCCGATACTCCACGAATTCAACGCCGAACAGATTCACAACATCGTCAACCACTCTGAGGCCAAACTCCTTTTTGTAGGCGACGTGGTTGCCACGATGATCAACCCCGACGAAATGCCCGACCTTGAAGGCATCGTCTTTATCCCCGACTTTTCGCTAGTCATTTCCCGCACCACCGAACTGGAATATGCCCGTGAGCACCTGAACGAACTCTACGGACATAAGTATCCCAAGTATTTCAGGCCCGAACACGTACATTATTATAAAGACAGCTCTGAAGAGCTGGCACTCATCAACTACACCTCGGGCACCACGGGATTCTCGAAGGGCGTGATGCTGCCCTACCGCGCACTTTGGGGCAACCTCGACATCTGCTTCGACAAACTGGGCGACTATGCCAAGCGCTCCGACAATCTGCTGAGCATCCTGCCGATGGCCCACATGTATGGAATGGCAATGGAGTTCATCTTTGCCTTCTGCAACGGATGCCACCTGTTTTTCCTCACCCGCCTTCCCTCGCCTGCCATCATCGCGCAGGCTTTCCAGGACGTCAAGCCCCGCCTCATCATTTCCGTGCCATTGGTCATCGAGAAAATCATCCGCAAGCGGGTGTTCCCGAAGATTCAGAGCAATGCCGTAAGACTGCTGCTCAACATGCCCGTGGTGTCGAAGAAAGTGAAGCAGACCATCATGAAGCAAGTGATAGAAGCCTTCGGAGGCAACCTGCAGACGGTCATCGTGGGAGGTGCCGCCCTGAACCAGGAAATCGAGCAGTTCCTTGTGAGCATCGGATTCCCCATCACCTGCGGCTACGGCACCACCGAATGCGCCCCGCTCATCTCCTACTCCGACTATAAGGACTTCATCCCTACGGCCGTAGGCGTTCCCGTGGCACGAATGGAAGTGAAGATACTGAGCAGCGACCCGCAGCACCAGCTCGGGGAAATCGTCACCCGCGGCACGAACCTCATGCTCGGCTACTACAAGAATCCCGAGGCCACCCGGAATGCCATCGACCCGGAAGGATGGTACCACACAGGCGACCTGGGACTGCAAGGCCCCCGCGGGCACATCTTCATCAAGGGCCGAATCAAGAACATGCTGCTGAGCGCCAACGGACAGAACATCTATCCCGAGGAAATCGAGGATAAGCTCAACTCTATGACGATGGTCAGCGAGTCGATTATCGTACAGCGCGAGCAGAAGCTCGTTGCCCTTATCCATCCCGACTTTGAAGAGTCGGCCAATCTGGGATTCAATGCCGACGACCTGAACAGCATCATGACCGAGAACCTGAAGCAAGTCAACCTCCAGCTGCCGGCCTATTGCAAGATTGGATCGTTCGAGATTGTCGAGGAAGAATTTGCCAAGACCCCCAAGAAGAGCATCAAGCGCTACTTGTACAAGTAAGTCATTGCATATATTCAATTAAGAAAAATAACTAACGAAATAGAAGACACATGGAAGTACCAAGTTTCAATGAACTCATACAGCAGAGCATCATCAAGAACTGGAACCGTGACGCGCTGACTGACTATAAAGGCAGTACTCTGCAATATCACGATGTGGCACGCAAGATAGAGAAGCTCCACATCATGTTCGAGAACTCCGGAGTAGTGCAGGGTGACAAGATTGCACTCTGCGGCCGCAATAGTGCCAACTGGGCTACCGCCTTTCTTGCCGTGCTCACGTACGGGGCCGTTGCCGTGCCCATTCTCCATGAGTTTATGCCCGACCAGGTGCATAACATCGTAAACCACTCCGAGGCCAAGCTCCTCTTTGTGGGCGATATCGTGGCCACCACCATCGACCCGACGAAGATGATGGGGCTCGAGGGAATCATCTATATTCCCGACTATTCGCTCGTGGTGTCGCGTACCGACAAGCTCACCTACGCCCGCGAGCACCTGAACGAGCTCTACGGCCGCAAGTTCCCGAAGTACTTCCGCAAGGAACACGTGAACTACTATATCGAGAAGAGCCCCGAAGAGCTGGCCATGATCAACTACACATCGGGCACCACAGGTTTCTCGAAAGGCGTGATGGTTCCCTATCGTGCACTCTGGAGCAACTACGACTTCGCGATGGAAGTGCTCGGCAACAAAGTCATCAAGGAGGGCGACAACACGCTCAGCATCCTGCCGATGGCCCACATGTACGGAATGGCCTTCGAGTTCATCTTCGAATTCCTGCACGGCTGCCACATCTTCTATCTCACCCGCGTTCCCTCGCCGGCCATCATAGCGCAGGCCTTCCAAGACGTCAGACCCGCCATCGTGATTGCCGTGCCGCTGGTCATCGAGAAGATTATCCGCAAGAAAGTATTCCCCAAGATACAGAACAACCGCATGCGCCTGTTGCTCAACATGCCCGTCATCTCGAAGAAGGTGAAGGAGAAGATTTGCGAGCAGGTGGTAGCCGCCTTCGGAGGCAATTTCTTCGAGGTCATCATCGGCGGAGCAGCCTTCAACCAGGAGGTTGAGCAGTTCCTGCACAGCATCGACTTCCCCTACACCGTGGGCTACGGAGCCACCGAGACGGCCCCCATCATCTGCTATCAGGACTGGCGCACGTTCGTTCCCGGCAGTTGCGGAAAGGCTGCCCTCCACATGGAAGTGAAAATCAACAGCCGCGACCCGGAGAACATTCCGGGCGAGATTCTTGCGCGCGGACTGAACGTCATGCTCGGCTACTACAAGAATCCTGAGGCCACGGCCGAGACCATCGACTCGGAAGGATGGTACCACACAGGCGACCTGGGCACGATGGACCGCTACGGAAACGTGTTCATCAAGGGCCGTTCGAAGAACATGCTGCTGGGCGCCAACGGCCAGAACATCTATCCCGAGGAAATTGAGGACAAGCTCAACTCGATGGCCCTGGTTACGGAGAGCGTCGTGGTGCAGCGCAACGAGAAACTGGTGGCGCTCATCCATCCCGACTACGACGAAGCCAAGTCGATGGCCTTCAGCAATAGCGACATCCTGAACGTGATGGAGCAGAACCGCCAGAGCCTCAACCAGACGCTGCCCGCCTATTGCAAGATTACGGCCGTAGAGCTGCACGAGGAAGAATTCGAGAAGACACCCAAAAAGAGTATCAAGCGCTTCCTGTACACATAATCCAGAAAAGCAATGCAATTTATCGCGAAAAACAGCGTTATTAAAAGGTATGAGAATTAAATTGCTGTTTCTCACGATATTACTGACAAGCACCCTGAGAATGAGTGCCCAGAGCTTCACGCTCCAAGGTAAGGTCACCGACGAACAGATGAACCCCGTGGAACTGGCCACCGTGAGCGTGCTCTCGCAGGGCAAGATAGCTATGACCAACCTGAAGGGAGAATTCGAGATGACGCTCCGTTCGGAGGATTCCGTCGTGGTGAAATTCTCGATGGTGGGCTATAAGACCAAGACGCGCGTGCTTCGCCGCCCGAAAGGGAAACAGACCCTGCTCATACAACTCTTCGACGACAACCAGCTGGCCGAGGTGACTGTTACCGAAAAGCAGCGCCAGACCACGGGAACCGAACAGCTCAGCATCGAGAACGTCAAGCAGGCGCCCTCCATCACGGGCAACGCCGTCGAAGAAATGATTCAGGCTCAGGCCGGCGTGAGCACCCATTCCGAACTTTCTTCGCAGTATAACGTGCGCGGAGGCTCGTTCGACGAGAACTCCGTATATATAAATAATGTGGAAGTCTACCGCCCGTTCCTCGTCCGCAGCGGTCAGCAGGAAGGCCTGTCCATCATCAATGCCGACATGGTGGAGCGCGTGGGATTCTCTACAGGCGGATTCGAAGCCAAATACGGCGACAAGATGTCGTCGGCACTCGACATCCAATACAAAAAGCCACGCAAGTTCGAAGCCACCCTGCAGGCCTCGCTTCTGGGCGCATCTGCCTATGTGGGATTCGCCACAAAGAAATTCTCGTGGAGCAACGGACTGCGCTACAAGACCAACAAATACCTGCTTAACTCGCTCGAGACCAAGGGCGAATACACCCCTAACTTCCTCGACTACCAGACGTATCTCACCTACGAGCCCAACAAGCGGTGGACGATGAAAGTGATGGGCGACATCTCGGTGAACCACTACAACTTCACACCCTCGAACCGCGAGACCACCTTCGGCACGCTGACCGACGTGAAATCGTTCAAGGTTTACTTCGACGGCTGGGAGAAAGACGTCTTCCGCACCTATTTCGGAACGGCATCGCTGACGCGCCATTTCGGCGAGAAAACCAACGTGTCGCTCATTGCCTCGGCCTTCTCGACCAACGAGCAGGAGCGCTACGACATACAGGGACAGTATTGGCTCAACCAGACGGAAACCTCAGAGAACCTGGGCGTGGGCTCCTACATGGAGCATGCCCGCAACTACCTGAAGGGCCATGTGGAGAGCTTCAAGCTGATGGTGGAGCACAAGACCAAGAAGCACCGCATAGAGGCCGGATTCACCTACAAGATGGAGCACGTGACCGAGATGCTGAAAGAATACGAGATGCGCGACTCGAGCGGCTACTCCATCCCACATACCGGACACGACCTGAACATGATATACACCCTGAGGGCCAGCAACAAGCTGGATGCCCACCGCACGGAGGCATACCTGCAGGACACGTATAAATGGACCAACGCGGCCCAGACGGCCTTCTACACGTTCAACTACGGCGTCAGGTTCAGCCATTGGAGCTTCAACCGCGAGAGCATCTGCAGCCCGCGCCTCTCGCTGGCCATCGTCCCGGCCTACAACAACGACGTCACCTGGCGCTTTGCCACGGGACTCTACTATCAGGCGCCGTTCTTCAAGGAACTACGCGACACCACCACCATCGACGGCACCACCTATGCCACGCTCAACAACAAGGTGAAGAGCCAGCGAAGCATACACTTCATCGTGGCCTACGACCACCGCTTCAAGATGATGCAGCGGCCCTTCAAGTTCACGGCCGAGGCCTACTACAAGATGCTCAGCAACCTGGTGCCCTATACCGTGAGCAACGTGAAAGTGGTGTACGATGCCTCGCAACAGGTGAGCGGACACGCCATGGGACTCGACCTGAAGCTCTACGGCGAGTTCGTGCCCGGAAGCGATTCGTGGCTCACCTTCTCGGTGATGGACACACGCATGAAGATTAACGGCAACAGCATACCCCTGCCTACCGACCAGCGCTACTCCGTGAACCTGTTCTTCACCGACTTCTTCCCCGGAACCGACAGGTGGAAAATGGCGCTCAAACTGGCATTTGCCGACGGTCTGCCCTTCGGCGCTCCCCATCGCAGCCTCGACGACACGCCCTACCGCATGCCGGCCTACAAGCGCGTCGACATAGGCATGAGCTACCGGTTGCTGAACAACGAGAAGCAGGAGAAGAAGAAGAGCATCTTCCGCAACATCTGGCTCGGCGTTGACGGACTCAACCTGTTCGGCATCAACAACGTGAACTCGTACTATTGGATTACCGACGTAACCAACCAGCAATATGCCGTTCCCAACTATCTCACAGGCCGTCAGATTAACGCAAAAGTCACATTCGAGTTCTGATTTTTGCAAATTTAGCGTCTCATTCTGGTGCAAATAGGCTTTAAATGGGTTCCATTTAGACTTTAAATGGGTTCGTTTTAGCCTTTAAATGAAACTCATCCAGACTTTAAATGAAACGCAATTAGACTTTAAATGCAACCTTTCTGCCCATCAAAAGCGTCTCAAAGGGCATTTTTGCCCGCTTTTTGAGCCTTTTTCGGGGTGCATTTTGCCGTTATTTGAGCCTAAAAAAGGAAAGAGATGCCTTGGAGTGGAAATCTAACTCGTTGATTATCAGAACTTTAATTAATAAATTAACGTTTGTTAAGTCTCAAGTCTCAGCGTCTCAGTTTAAAAAAAGGTACTCCCCAACTCTTCTTTTTTTATTATACATATTATATATATTATTGATTATTAATAAGTTACAAAGCTTTAGAGAGGAGAATACGATGTGGATAGTGACCTTTTTTTAAACTGAGACGCTGAGACTGAGACGCTCTGCCCCCTACCCTCAGCCTCATCTCTACAAGGCCCATTCAAGTATGCGTAATCCTAAATAAGTTAAAGGAAACTTAATGCTCTAAAAACGGGCGGAATCTGACTAAATAAAAAGAGGAAAACATTTGGCAAAGCCACAAATTTTTATTACCTTTGCAGCATTATTCATTTAATATTCAACCAATATGAAGATTTCACACATTGAACATTTGGGCATTGCTGTCCAGAGCATCGAGGAGAGTCTGCCGTTCTTCGAGAACGTGCTCGGCTTGAAGTGTTACAACATTGAAGTGGTGGAAGACCAGAAAGTGAAGACAGCCTTCCTGAAGTGTGGCGAGGTGAAGCTTGAGCTGCTTGAGCCCACATCACCCGAAAGCACCATCCAGAAATGGCTCGACAAAGGTAACCACGGTGTTCATCACGTGGCCTTCTGCATCGAAGACGGCGTGGCCAACGCACTTGCCGAATGCGACGGCCTGGGCGTTCGCCTGATCGACAAGGCACCCCGCAAGGGAGCCGAGCAGCTGAACATTGCCTTCCTGCACCCGAAATCTACTTGTGGAATTCTTACCGAGCTCTGCGAGCATCCCGAGTAAACAGTCAATAAGTTTTAATCCAGTATATTAACTAAAGATGTCAAAACAATTAGAGAAGATTAAGGAGCTGATTGCCAAGCGCGAGAAGGCTCGTCTGGGTGGCGGCGAGAAAGCCATCGAGAAACAGCACGCACGCGGCAAATACACTGCACGCGAGCGTATCGACATGCTGCTCGACGAGGGTAGCTTCGAGGAAGTAGACATGTTCAAGCTCCACCGCTGCACCAACTTCGGCATGGAGAAGAAGCAATATCTGGGCGACGGCGTGGTGGCCGGTAGCGGCACCATCGACGGACGCCTGGTTTATGTGTTTGCACAGGACTTCACCGTCAACGGCGGTTCGCTCTCAGAGACGATGGCCCAGAAGATTTGCAAGGTGATGGACCTCGGTATGAAGATGGGTGCTCCCGTCATCGGCATCAACGACTCGGGCGGTGCCCGTATCCAGGAAGGCATCAACGCGCTGGCAGGCTATGCCGAGATTTTCGAGCGTAACATTCTGGCCAGCGGTGTGATTCCGCAGATTTCAGGTATCTTCGGCCCCTGCGCCGGCGGTGCTGTATACTCACCTGCCCTCACCGACTTCACTCTGATGATGGAGAACACCTCCTATATGTTCCTCACAGGCCCGAAGGTGGTGAAGAGCGTAACCGGCGAAGACGTCGACCAGGAGAGCCTGGGCGGAGCAAGCGTACACTCAACGAAGAGCGGTGTGACCCACTTCACGGCCAAGACCGAGGAAGAGGGCATCCAGATGATCAAGACGCTGCTCAGCTATATCCCGCAGAACAACATGGAAGAGGCTCCGCGCCGCGAATGCACCGACCCCATCAACCGCATGGAGGATTCGCTCAACGAAATCCTGCCCGACGATCCCAACAAGGCATACGATATGTATAAGGTGATCACAGCCGTCACCGACGACGGAGAGTTCTTCGAGGTGCAGCCCAAGTTCGCCAAGAACATCATCGTGGGCTTTGCCCGCTTCAACGGCCAGAGCGTCGGCATCGTGGCCAACCAGCCTTCGTGCTATGCTGGTGTGCTCGACGTGAATGCTTCGCGCAAGGGTGCCCGTTTCGTGCGCTTCTGCGATGCCTTCAACATTCCTATCGTCAGCCTTGTCGACGTTCCCGGATTCCTGCCCGGCACGGGTCAGGAGTACAACGCCGTCATCCTGCACGGCGCCCAGCTGCTCTATGCCTACGGCGAGGCCACTGTGCCCAAGATTACGGTCACCCTGCGCAAGTCGTATGGCGGTAGCCACATCGTGATGGGATGCAAGCAGCTCCACACCGACGTGAACTACGCATGGCCCAACGCCGAGATTGCCGTGATGGGTGCCTCGGGTGCCGTGGCTGTGCTCTGCGCCAAGGAAGCCAAGGCCAAGAAGGAGGCCGGCGAAGATGTCAAGGCATTCCTCGCCGAGAAGGAAGACGAATACAGCGAGCTCTTTGCCAATCCGTATCAGGCAGCCAAGTATGGCTACATCGACGACGTGATTGAGCCGCGCAACACTCGTTTCCGCATCTGCCGCGCACTGGCCCAGCTCCAGACAAAGCGCGACTCGCTGCCCGCCAAGAAGCATGGCAACATCCCCATGTAAGCGAAGTTTATAAGTCACTTGGGTTTTTGAGTTTATGGCCGATGCCGTAAGCTTGAAAACTCAAGAACTTGAACAAACTTAAACAACTAATTATTATGAACAACGAAGTATATGCTGCCATCGCTTTGGCGCTCCACGAGTTCCAGGGCAACAATGTACACGACAAGGAGACGGGCATCATTACCATCAAGAGTCACCAGACGCAATGGGATTCGCATATTCTGACAATGACTCCGCATCCTTAACACAATTGTGACCAACCTTTAAAGCAAATCTGAAAGTATATGAAAGAATACAAATATACCATCAATGGCAACAAGTACGAAGTAGCCATTGGAGACATCGAGGAGAACATCGTGACCGTCACGGTAAATGGTGAAGAGTACAAGGTAGAGATGGAGAAGGAGCCCGAACCCGAGAAGAAGAAGGTGGTGGTGAAGCCCGCTGCCGCACAGGCCTCAGCTCCCGCATCCGATGCTCCCGCGAAAGTGAATGTCAACAATGCCGTGAAGGCTCCGCTGCCGGGCGTGGTGACCGAAGTGAAGGTTGCCGTAGGCGACGAAGTGAAGGCCGGCGACACCGTTGTCGTGCTCGAAGCCATGAAGATGGCCAACAACCTTGAAGCCGAGAACGACGGCAAGGTGACCGCCGTGCTGGTGAAAGAAGGCGACAGCGTGATGGAAGACACGCCGCTCGTGGTAATAGAATAACAAAAAGGCCCGCTCTTTTGAAGCGGGCTTTTTTATTTGTCTTTTCTTACGTTGTCCTACAGCTTGTTGCCTGGCTTTGGGAAGACCACTTTCGGCTTGAAAGTCTTGGCCTCTTCGAAATCCATCAGGGCATAAGAGATAATAATGACCGTGTCGCCAACCACACACTTGCGGGCGGCAGCACCATTGAGGCAGATGCACCCCGAGCCGCGCTCACCTTTTATAATATAGGTCTCCAGCCGCTCCCCATTATTGTTGTTCACAACCTGAACCTTCTCGCCGGCTATCAGTCCGGCAGCGTCCATCAGGTCTTCGTCGATGGTTATGCTGCCCATGTAGCGCAGATTGGCCTCGGTAATCGTTGCACAATGAAGTTTCGACTTCAGCACTTCTATCATCATCTTTCTTACAGGATTTGGTGATTTGTGAATTTACGACTTATACTTAATATGATCAATCAGGCGAATGGGAGTCTTTCCGCAATATACCGTGATGCATCCCACCACGTAGGGAGAGTCGTCCCAGTTCTCTACATCGAGCAGCGTGTTGCCGTCTACGATAGAGAAATATTCCACTTCGAGACCGCTCACGGCATTGATCTTGCTGACCACCATCTCGTGGGTCTCCTTCAGCGTGTGGCTCTTTGAATAGTCAACGCTCTCTTTCAGCACTTCATATATCTTAGGAGCGATGGCCCGCTCGTCGGCCGCCAGCAGCGTGTTGCGCGACGATTTGGCCAGTCCGTCCTTCTCTCGTATAATCGGGCACTCCACAATCTGCACGCCAAGCCCCAGACTCTTCACCATTGCCTTGATGACGGCAATCTGCTGCCAGTCCTTCTCGCCGAAATAGGCGCGTGTGGGGCGGGTGATGTAGAACAGGCGGCTCACCACCTGGCAAACGCCGTTGAAATGGCCGGGGCGCTTGGCGCCTTCCATCACGGTCGTCACAGGAGGATATTCAAAGTGGCGCGTGTCGGGAATGGGATACATCTCTTCAACGGAAGGAGCAAACACATAGTCGGCCCCCACCTTCTCCAGCAGCTGGCAGTCGGCCTCCAGCGTGCGCGGATATCGTTCCAAGTCTCCCTGATCGTTAAATTGCGTTGGGTTAAGGAAAACACTTACAACGGTAACGCCGTTTTCCTTTACACTTCGCTCCACAAGCGAAGCGTGTCCTTCATGTAATGCCCCCATCGTGGGCACCAGTCCAATCTCTTTACCTTCCTTTCGAACTTGGAAAAGCTCGTTCTGAAGTTCAACAATTGTTTGAAAAACTTTCATTTCTGTCTATATGATTCTGTAAATCGTGTGCAAAGTAACAAAGAATTTGTGAAATATGCAAAGAATATTTTTAAAATATGACAATTATCATCTTAATAAAACAAAAAGGCATCTCTTTTTCGGATTTTTTTTGTACCTTTGCACATCAAAACTTAATCACATGGCCGCAAAGAAAATATTATTCATCAATCAGGAAATAACTCCGTACGTACCCGATAGTGAACTGTCGCTGCTCGGCAGGAAACTGCCACAGGCTATTCAAGAGAAAGGATACGAAATCCGCACGTTCATGCCCAAGTGGGGCATCATCAATGAGCGTCGCGGACAACTGCATGAGGTTATACGCCTGTCGAGAATGATGCTTATTATCGACGAGACCGACCATCCGCTCATTATCAAGGTGGCATCCATTCCGCAGACACGCATCCAGGTGTACTTCATCGACAACGACGACTACTTCACCAAGCGCCAGATGGAGGTCGACGAGAACGGCAATGAATATGCCGACAATGGTGAGCGCGCCGTGTTCTTCGCACGTGGCGTGCTGGAGACCGTGAAGAAGCTCCGCTGGACGCCCGACATCATCCATTGCCAGGGCTGGATGAGCGCCATCATCCCCCTGTATGTGAAGACGGCCTACCACGACGAGCCTTCGTTTGCCAACACCAAGGTCATCACTTCGCTGTTCAGCAAGCAGCTGAAGAGCGAGCTGGGCGAAGGCTTCAAGAAAGGCGTTGAGTACAAAGACGCCAAGATGGAATTATTCGGAAAGTATAATGAAAAGTTCGATTTTACTGAACTTGGCAAATTAGCAATCGACTATAGTGACGGAATTGTGGAGGCAGGAGCCGAGGTGAATCCCGAGTTGCTGAAGTATGCAACCGACAACCAGAAGCCTCTGCTGAGCTATCCCGGAGAAGACAACTTCGGCGAGGCCTACAACCAGTTCTACCAGCAGATTCTGGGTGATGCCGAATAGCCCCGTGCAACCGTCATTTTTTAGAAAAATCATCAAAAAGGAAATGAAACTGAAAAGTATTGCAGCCCTGGTGCTGCTCCTCTCTATGGTGTTTATCGCTTGTAGCGACAATACCGATACCATCGGACAATCACTCACGGATAACCTGGACCATGTGCAGATATCGACTGACACGTTTACCGTCTCTACCAAGTCTATCGAGGCTGGTCCCGTCATTTCAAAGACCACAAACGGACTGATAGGAAGAATCAAAGACCCCGAGACGGGCGCCTATGTCACGGGTAACATGATGACCCAGCTGCATGTCCAGGAAGGTTTCAAGCTGGTCTCCAAGGACTCGCTCCTCAAGGCTTCTACCGACGGACAGATACATGCCGACTCGTGCGAAATGAGATTCTATTTCACAAGCTTCCTGGGCGACTCGCTGGCCACCATGAAGGCCACGCTCTACGAACTTGAAAAGCCCGTGGAAGAAGGCAAGGTGTATTATTCCGACTTCGACCCTATCGAGAAAGGCTACATCCGTACCGCAGCAGGTGCCGTGAAGAAGCAGAAAACCTATTCGCTGCACGATGCCTCGAAGAATCTTACCGCCTATATCGGCATTAAGATAAACGACCCCTATACCGACAAGAACGGCGTCACTTACGATAACTACGGAACCTACGTGCTCCGTACATATTTCGACCATCCCGAGTATTTCAAGAACGCGCAGAAGTTCATCTACAACGTCTGCCCGGGATTCTATCTGAAGACCGAGTCGGGCATTGGCAGCATGGCCAACGTGAAATTCACCGAGCTGAACATCTTCTGCCACGTGAAGCGAAACGACAGCACCATAGTACACAACATCCCCATCTCGGGTACCGAGGAAGTACTGCAGATGACAAAGGTGGAGAACGACAACGAGGCCATCAAGAACCTGGTGAGCGACAACACGTGCACCTACCTGAAGACGCCCGCCGGCATCTTTACCGAGATGACGATACCCGTAGAGAAAATCATGGCCAATCATGTCAACGACACGCTCAACACGGCAAAAATCATCCTTACACGCATCAACAACACGGTAAAGAACAACAACCAGATGAAGACGCCCACCTCCGTGCTGATGATTCACAAGGACAGCATCGACTCGTTCTTCAACAGCAACAAGATTCCTAACAACAAGGATTCGTATATTGCCACGATGACCGGCAACAACTACATCTTCAACAACATCTCGAACCTGATTCGCCTGATGTTCAATCAGAAGATGAACGGCAAGGCCTCTGCCAACTGGGACAAGGTGGTGCTCATCCCCGTGACCGCCTCTACGCTTACGTCCAACAACACCACGACCATCATCAAGGTCAGCCACGACATGTCGCTCACAAGCACCAAGCTGGTTGGCGGAAGCGAGAATCCGCATGCCGACCTGAAGCTGAGCGTCATCTACAGTAAGTTCTCCGACCAATAGCGAATATTATGGCCGACGGTTATCTGGAATCTCACCAGCAGGAATACGAGAAGCGTAAGGCAGCATGGCTTCAGAAGAAGAAGCATGTTGTGAAACGGAACATACAGCGCCCCGACGATGAATCACTTTAATCGTCGGGCGTTTTTTTGTAATGCATGGCTCCCCTACCCTTCATGGGAGTGAGAAAGAAAAATGAGGGCATAAAAAAATGCCTGGCACTTCACAGCGCGAGACATTTAATCTCAATAGGTATTAGCCTTTTTTAAGGTAAAAAGATTGTATTCAGGATAACGGGTGCAAAGGTACTCACTTTTTACATCACACCCAAATAAGTATTGATGTTTTATAACATATTTCAGTTAAAAGCGTTAAAATATTCAAACAAACCCCGTCAGAAGTCTTGCATTTCCATGTAAATGCGCTGAACGGGAAGTCCCATCACATTAAAATAGCTGCCGTTCAGGGCCGTCACCCCGATGTGCCCTATCCATTCCTGGATGCCATAGGCTCCCGCCTTGTCGAGCGGATGGTAGTGCGACACATAATAGTCGATTTCCTGCTCGGTAAACTGCTTGAAGGTAACGCCGGTAGTTACGGCAAACACGCGTTGCTTGTCAAGCGAGGTGAGGCAAACGCCCGTGATGACCTGGTGCGTCTTTCCGCTCAACTTATGCAGAATCCGGCGGGCATCATCGTCATCAACCGGCTTCCCGAGTATCTCGTCGTCGAGCACAACAACTGTATCGGCCGTGATGACCATCGTGTCGTCATCAATCATGCCCAGATAGGCATCGGCTTTTGCCTTCGAAATATACTGGGGAACCTCAACGACCGGCAAATCCTCGGGATAGCTTTCGTCGATGCCGGGGATGACCTTTACCTCAAAACTGATGTCAAGCCCCGCAAGCAGTTCACGCCGGCGGGGACTATTCGAAGCGAGAATGATTTTCTTTGCTTTCATAATCTTCGTCTGTTTCATCACCAACCGAAGGCCTTTGCATCGGCCATCCATTTGCCCTGCGCCTTCAGCACCTGTTCGATGACATCACGCGCACATCCGTATCCGCCGTTCTTCTGACTGATATAGACGCTGATGTCCTTGATTTCGGCACAGGCATCGGCCGGACAGCAGGGGCATCCCACTTGCTGCATCACGGGCAGGTCGGGGATGTCGTCGCCCATATAGATGATTTCATCGTCGCTCAGCGAATATTTGGCCTTGAACTTTTCGTAGGCCTTCGTCTTCACGGCAGCCCCCATGAAAATGTCTTCCATGCCCAGCCGCTCGTAGCGAAGCCTGACGCTCTGGGTGGTTCCACCCGTGATGAGCGCTATCCTCACGCCCAGTTTCATGGCCAGCTGAATGGCGTAGCCGTCCTTGATATTCACAGTTCGCATAGGCTGTCCGTCGTCGCTGTCCATAGGGTTCACGGCCGGCAGGGGAATCGTCTCGGCCGAGAGCACTCCATCCACGTCGAAGACAATAGCCTTTATCTTTTTCAAATCATAGTTTATCATGTATACTCTTGCTTAGAAGTTCGTAAATTTGTCTTGTTTTTTCATCATCAATCATAGTCATCTGGCGCTCTATTACATTCTGGTCATAGCGTACGGCCGGTCCCGTCTGGGCATCGTGCGGATGGAGCTGGTGAACCTTCCTTGCGGTTTCATCTATGAGCGGCAGCATCACCTTGAACGGGATGCCCTGCTGCTCGAGCACACAGGCCGACAGATGGTAGCAATGGTTCACAAAGTTGCAGGCAAATACAGCCGCCAGATGAAGGTAGCGGCGCTTGTCTGACGACAACTCATACACGTTGTCGCTAACACCCTTCGACAACCGCTTTACCACCTCCAAAGCCTTTTCATCGTTCGCTTCAACGAAAACTGGTATTTCCTTGAAATCCACGCTTTTGACCTTCGTGAAAGTCTGCATTGGATAAAGCACCCCGTAATGACGGGCAAAACCCTCGAAGAGCGACATGGGCATCGAGCCTGCCGTATGCAGGAACACGGCTTCGGGATGCCGGCTGGTCAGGACCGGGACAAGCGTCTCAAGCGCAGAATCCTTCACGGCAATGATGAACACGTCGGCATCGGCCACAGCCGTCAGGTCGGTTGTAGAATCAACGCCCAACATCTCGGACAAAGCCTTTGCCGAAGCCTCGGTTCTGCTCCACACCTGTCTGATGCAAACATCATCCACAGCCGCCAGCGCCGGTGCGAGATTTGTCATCAAATTTCCTGCACCTATCAGGGTAACGTTCATCATATCCCGCGAGCTTTTCAGAACTTGCCTACATGTACGTTTTCCCACTTCAGCCGGTCCTCGTTCTGGGGCTTGCGCTCGTCGGCCTTATGGCCGAATCCGACGACGCATAGGCAGCTGAGATTCTCGGGAATGTCCAGAATGCCGCGAATCACAGTATCGGCACTTGTACCGTCGCTCAGTCCGCGACCCCTCATCTGCGCCCAGCACGAGCCCAGTCCCAGGTCTTCGGCCTGATACTGCATCGAGATGGCGGCAATAGAACCGTCCTCAATCCAGCAGTCGTTCTTCACGGGGTCGCCCAGAACCACGACCACCAGCTTGGCCTCTTTCAGGAACTGACTGCCCATGTCCTTGGCATCCGCCAGTTTCTCTATGTCAGCAGGGTCGTCGCATACCACGAACTGCCATCCGCGCTGGCTTTTCGACGTGGGCGACATAAGTGCTGCCCTGAGTATCAACTGAACGTCTTCGGCCGAAATTTCCTCATCGGTAAACTTCCTGTGCGAACGGCGTAATCTCACCAAATCTTTGAAATCTTTCATACTATTTCTTGCTGTTTTGTTCAAATTGTTTAGCAAAGGTAAGAAATTTCACTAAAAAAGTGCAAAGAAATTGCACATTTTAAAAAGATTTATTATTTTCGCGGGGTGATCAAGGTCCGCATCATCACCCGTAGCGAAGAATTGCCCCCCATGACGTGCAGCAATTTCTTCCACAGTCCCGAGCTCTTCCGCATCTGCGAAATGACTTCGGGCCTCACCCCTTTCATGGCCGTTGCCGAAGAGAACGGCACCATCGTGGCCCACATGCTGGGCACACTCCGCCGCCGAGGTTCGCTGGTGCCCCCCTATCTGTTCACCCAGGGCCGCATCTACGGAGAGGGAGAATACGCTCCGGGCGTGAACAAGGAGGAAGTCTTCTTCATGATGTTTTCCCGTATCACGAAAAGCATGAGGCGCAAGCGCTGCCTCTACATCGAGCTGAGCGACCTCTCGCAGAAAATGTTCGGCTACAAGCACCTCCGCCAGCTCAGTTTCTTCCCCGTCCATTGGATGGAAGTGCACAACTCGCTCCACTCCATGCCGCCCGAGAAAAGGCTCGACGAGAAGATGAAGGCCCGCATAGCCCACGCCAAGGAGCAGGGCGTGGAGTTCAAGGAAGTGGCCGACTATGACGAGTTCCGCGCCTTCTACCGCATGCTGCATAGGTTCCTGACGCTCAAAGTGAGGCGCTATCTCCCGCCCGAGCGCATGTTCTGGGAGATGGGACAAAGCCAGAACTGCCGGCTGTTCGTTACGCGCTGGCACAACAAGGTCATCGGCGGATGCGCCTGCATCTGTTCGGGTCCGAACATCTACCTATGGTACCTGGCCTCGAAACGCAAGAGCCACCCCACCCTTCAGCCCGCCACGGCCACCGTATGGGGAGCCATCAGCCACGCCTACGAGCACAAATTCCGCCACATATTCTTCATGGACGTCGGACTGCCGTTCAAGAAAAGCAAATACCGCGACTTCATCCTGAGCTACGGAGGCAAGGAAGTGAGCGCCTACCGCTGGTTCTATTTCACCTTCCCCCCGCTCAACCGGATACTCACGTGGATATATAAGGAGTGACCGGAAAACCGCCCCATTTTTGCAGTTTTTCATTAGATTAACAATCTAAAATCGTATTCTGCTCC
Source organism: Prevotella sp. (assembly GCA_017508965.1). GTDB lineage: Bacteria > Bacteroidota > Bacteroidia > Bacteroidales > Bacteroidaceae > Prevotella. Next base: position 41,833 of record JAFWQT010000070.1, read on the forward strand.
TTATTTTTCGTACCTTTGCACCATGAATGAGAAAATGCCATTGTTAGGATTGCGCCTCGACGAGCTCAAGGAAGTAGCCAGTTCCCTGAGAATGCCGGCCTTCACAGGAGCGCAGATGGCCAAATGGATCTACGGCCAGCGCGTCAGGAGCATCGACGAGATGACAAACATTTCGAAGGCCAACCGCGAAAAGCTGGCCGAAAAATTCGTCATCGGCTGTATGCAGCCCATAGACAGCCAGCATTCGGCCGACGGCACGATAAAATACCTGTTCCCCGTCAGCACAATCAACAAAGGCAACGGCAAAGGAAAACTCTTCGTTGAGACGGTCTACATCCCCGACGGCAACCGGGCCACGCTCTGCGTCTCGTGCCAGGTGGGGTGCAAGATGAACTGCCTGTTCTGCCAGACGGGCAAGCAGGGATTCGAGGGTAACCTGACGGTTGCCGACATTCTGAACCAGGTGTATTCACTACCTGAAGCCGACAAGCTGACGAACATCGTCTTCATGGGACAAGGCGAGCCGATGGACAACCTGGATGCCGTGCTCGCATCTACCGAAATACTCACCGCACCCTACGGCTGGGCATGGAGCCCCAAGCGGATTACCGTGAGTTCCGTGGGCATAAAGAGCAAGCTGAAACGGTTTCTCGAGGAAAGCGAATGCCACATGGCCATCAGCCTGCACTCGCCCTACCCCGACCAGCGCTCACAGCTGATGCCTGCCGAGCGCGCCATGAGCATCAAGGAAATCATCGAGCTGCTGAGCAAATACGACTTCACCCACCAGCGCCGCATCTCGTTCGAGTATATCGTGTTCGGCGGCACCAACGACACCCTCGCCCACGCCCAGGCCATTGTCGACCTGCTGCAACCGCTCGACAAAGCCGTTGGCGGGAAATGGGACAGCCAATGCCGGGTGAACCTCATCCGTTTCCACCAGATTCCCGACGTTCCCCTGAAGGGAGCCGACGAAAAACGGATGGAGCAGATGCGCGACTACCTGAACAAGCACGGCATCACGACAACCATCAGGGCCTCGCGCGGACAAGACATCTATGCAGCGTGCGGACTGTTGTCGACCGACCGGAAAAAGCTGAACCAGTAGATGAAGAGAAATAGGTTAAGAATCATCGGACTGACGGTGGTGCTGATTGCCCTGACAGCTTTCTATCTGCACAAGCCGGAGCCCCAGGAACCGACCGCGAAAGCCGGCGCAAGCTCGAGGTTTCTCTCGTCGATTCACTACCAGATGGACATCCCCGCCGAAATGAACACGACAAAAGAGGGACACGACTTCACCTGGATTACCGACAACGGCACCGGCATCATGCGCAACATCTGCCTCTACAGCTATCCTGCCGAGCGGCTCGACTCATCGGTCGTCATATCCAGGCGCGATAGCGTGATGCGGCTGAACATACCCGGCGAGACCGACGGCATGTATGTGGAAACCGACAGCCGGATGCCCGTCAGACATACACTCACTCCCGAGGGACGGCTCCGCACCGAAGGCATCTGGGAGATGAAGGGCGACATGATGGGCGGACCGTTCGTCTGCCACAGCATCTACGACCCGCAGAACCGCCGGGTCATCGTGACCGAGGCTTTCCTCTTCGCCCCCGACCGCGACAAAGCCACCGCCATGAAGCGGCTCGAGGAAATACTCTTCACCCTCCGCCCCGCCGACTGACAAATAGGAATGTAAACATTTTTATAACACACAAAATATGAATGAGCAAATGATTCACGTTGCTATCACGCACGGAGATACCAATGGTATCGGATACGAACTGATTTTTAAAACCTTCGAAGCCAGCGAGATGCTCGAGCTGTGCACTCCCGTGGTGTACGGGTCGCCCAAGGTGGCTGCCTTCCATCGCAACATGCTCGGCCTGCAGACGCCCTACACCATCATCCACAAAGCCGAGGATGCCAAGGACGGACGACTGAACCTGCTGGCCGTCATCGAAGAAGAGACAAAAGTCGACTTCGGCATCGCTAATGCCGAATCAAGGTCGGCTGCAGCCAAGGCCATGACCAAGGCCGCCGAGGATGCCGCCAACGGACTCTTCGACGTGCTGGTTGCCGGTCCATCGGCCGAAGCCGCTCCGGCTGCCCCCCTGCCCATGTTGGTCAACGACCAGCTGCGCATAGCGATGGCCACGGCCGGACTCCCGCTCAAGGAAGTTCCCAAAGTCATCACCAAAGAGCTTATCGAGCAGAAGGCATTATTGCTGCACCAGACGCTCCGGCGCGACTTCCGCATCTCGAAACCACGCATCGCCATACTGGCCCTTAACACCAGTCCGGGCGAGGAAGAGGAGCAAATCCTGAAACCGGCCATCGAGGCCCTGGGCGAACAGCGGGTAAACGCCTTCGGGCCCTACCCTGCCGACACGTTCTTCGGCGAGGGCAACTTCAACGCCTTCGATGCCGTGCTGGCACTCTACGACAACCAGGCGCTGGCCCCGTTCAAGACACTCGACTTTGGCGAGGGCGTGAGCTTTGCCGCCGGTCAGGACCTGGTGCAGACGGCCCCGCTCGCTTCCGACGCCTTCAGGAATGCCGGCAAGAACCTGTCAGACGAGTGCTCCATGCGGCATGCCGTCTATCTGGCCATCGACATTTTCCGCAACCGCCAGAACTACGACGAGCCGCTGAAGAACCCGCTCAAGAAACTCTACCACGAGAAGCGCGACGAGAGCGAAAAGGTGCGCTTCAACATCCCCAAGGCCAAGGACAGCGCCGAGAAAGAAAAGAAACAATAGAACATAGCGGCAGCACCGCGCGGCCTACTTTTCATTAAAATCAGTAAAAAAATCTGCCAAAATTGCAGCATTCTGAAAAAATATGCGTAATTTTGTCACCCAATTATGAACACGAACGAATTGCAGAGGATAAAGCAGCGCTACAACATCGTGGGAAACTGCGACGCGCTGAACCATGCGCTGGATGTCGCCCTTCAGGTGGCACCCACCGACCTCAGCGTGCTCATCGTAGGCGAGAGCGGCGTGGGTAAGGAAATCATACCCCGCCTGATTCACGACAATTCGCCCCGCCGGCGCGAGAAATACTTCGCCATCAACTGCGGCTCCATCCCTGAGGGAACCATCGACAGCGAGCTCTTCGGACACGAGAAAGGCTCGTTTACCGGAGCCATCGGCGAGAGCGAAGGCTACTTCGGCGTGGCCAACAAGGGCACCATCTTCCTAGACGAAGTGGGCGAGCTGCCCATGGCCACACAGGCCCGACTGCTGCGCGTGCTCGAAACCGGCGAATACATCCGCGTGGGCGGCACCAAGGTGATGAAGACCGACGTGCGCATCGTGGCCGCCACCAACGTGAACATACAGAAGGCCATCAGCGAGAACCGGTTCCGCGAAGACCTCTACTACCGTCTGAACACCATACCCATCCAGATGCCCTCGCTACGCGACCGAGGCAACGACATCATCCTGCTCTTCAAGCTCTTTGCCCTGCAGATGGCCGAGAAATACAGGCTGCCCAAAATCACCCTGACCGAAGACGCCAAGCAGGTGCTGCTGAAATACAAATGGCCCGGCAACGTGCGCCAGCTGAAGAACATCACCGAGCAGATGTCGGTACTCTCCGAACAACGCGAAATCACGGCACAGGACCTGCGCCACTTCATCCCCGAAGACCCCGAGAGCACCATGCTCGCCACCATCAACAGCGGCAGCAGCGAGCACTCCTACGAGAATGAGCGCGAGATGCTGTTCAAGGTCATCTACGACACCCGCAACAGCCTGGCCGACATGCGCCGCGAGATATCAGCCCTGCGCAAGCAGCTCGACGATGCCAACGAGCTGAACAGCAACATACTGGCCCGCACCACGCCCACGCAGCAGATACCCACCGTATTTGGCGACGGCAACAACCCGGCCATCACTCCGCCCACGGGCATACAGGATGCAGTAGCCGAGGAAATCAAGGAACCCGAGACGCTCAACCTGGAGAACCTGGGGCGCCAGATGATAGAGAAAGCACTCGAGCGCAACGGCGGCAACCGCAAGAAGGCCGCCCAGGAACTCGGCATATCCGACCGCACCCTCTACCGCAGGATTAAGCAGTACGGATTAGAGTAGTATAAATATTAAGGTGAAACCGAGAAATGAAAATGCTGAAAAAATACCTGAACCCGAAAACCGCCAGCCAGGCAGCCCTGCGCTTCGTGGCACTTTTCGCGTTCGCCATTCTCGCCGCCGGATGCTCCGTGAGCTACACCTTCAACGGCTCCAGCATCGACTACACCAAGACCAAGACCATCCAGATAGCCGACTTCCCCATCCGCGCCAGCTATGTGTGGGGTCCCATGGCAGCTATCTTCAACGGTGAGCTGAAAGACAAGTTCGTCAACCACACCAAGCTGCAGCTCGTCAAGCGAAACGGCGACCTGAAGATTGAAGGACAGATCACCCAGTATCAGCAGCGCAACAAGTCGGTATCGGCCGAAGGCACATCAGCCCTCATCGAGCTCACCATGACCGTCAACGTGATGTTCACCAACAACGTGAACCACGAGGAAGACTTCGAGCGCCAGTTCACGTCATCCAAGACCTACGACTCAAAGCTCAGCCTCAGTTCCGTGCAAGACGACCTCGTCACACAGATGACGGAAGACATCGTCGACCAGATATTCAACGCCACCGTGGCCAACTGGTAATCAGCAACCGCCCGCATCAGAAAAAGAATATGGATTTACAGAACCTGATAAAACATCCCGAGATGATGGACAAGGAAACGCTCTACGAACTGCGTTCCCTGCTGGCACTGTATCCCTATTTCCAGACAGCCCGCCTGCTGATGCTGCAAAACCTCTACCTACTGCACGACCCCACCTTCGACGAAGAACTGCGCCGAGCAGCCATCTACATCACCGACCGCAAAGTGGTGTTCAACCTCGTCGAGGCAGCCCACTACCGCCTCAGCAGCATCAACCAGTCCGCCCAGGGCACCAAACAGGCTCCCGCCACCGTCGGACAAGACTCGCGCACGGCCACCCTCATCAACCAGTTCCTCGACAATATCCCCGTTGAGAAAGAAGAGCGCAAAGGCAAGCGCAAGCCCACCCCCAGCGATGCCGCCGTTGACTATGTTTCGTATCTCATCGAGACCGAAGGCGAGGCATTCAAGGACGAAGACCAGCCCCAGATGAGAGGACAGAATTTGATAGATAATTTCATAAACAAAGAAGGCGGAAATTTCGATCTGAAAGACGTCCCCGAGTTCCTTCCGCAACTCGAAGAAAACGAAAAATCAGACGAAAACGGAGGCGAAGAAGGCTATTTTACCGAAACTTTGGCACGAATTTACATAAAACAAGGCCGATATTCAAAGGCTTTGGAAATAATTAAGCGTTTAAATTTGAATTATCCAAAAAAAAATGCTTACTTTGCAGACCAAATTCGATTTTTAGAGAAATTGATTATAAACAATAATAAAAAATAAGTAAAGAAATGTACACATTTTTCGTAATTTTAATCGTACTTGCAGCACTGCTCATGATTGGCATCGTGCTCATCCAGGAATCTAAGGGTGGCGGTCTGTCATCCAACTTCTCATCTTCCAATGCCATCATGGGTGTAAGGAAGACCACCGACTTCGTAGAAAAGGCCACATGGGGACTCGCCATCGCTATGGTAGTGCTGAGCGTGCTCTGCGCCTATGTTGCTCCCACCGCTGCCACCGAGCAGAGCGTGCTCGAGAATGCAGCCACCGAGCAGCAGCAGACCAACCCCAACACCCTGCCCGGTTTCGGTGCAAGCCAGAATGCTGACCAGGCCGCACCTGCAGCAGCCGAAGGAGCAAAGAGCGCAGCTCCCGCCGAAAAGGCTCCCGCAGCCGAGGCACCAGCCGCACCTGCAGCTCCCGCAGCCCCGAATGCCCCGGCAAAATAACTATTCGGTAAAATTAATAGAAAAAAATCACGGCAATTATTTGGCAGTCTCAAATAATTGCCGTACCTTTGCAACCGCAAAACCGACATGGTGCCCGTAGTTCAGTTGGTTAGAGCGTCAGATTGTGGTTCTGAATGTCGACGGTTCGAGTCCGTCCGGGCACCCTCCCAAATCTCTGTAAGTCAACACTTACGGAGATTTTTGTTTTCAGGTCGATGCGAACAATTACACGTTGGACGAAATTATCGATAATGATTACACGCCCTCAAAGCTGGCGTGCCTGACCGTGATAATAGTACTTTTCTTCATAAACTATCCTAATATTGAGGGCAAAACTATATGTTTTATCCTGAAAATGACTATCTTTGCCTTGCTTTTGATACGTTATGTGAAAAAAACATACCGGCTATTACATTACAAGAAGCCTATGAATAGCAAGAAGGATGCGATGGGCAGAGCCATTGCCGACTACTGGAAAAACAAGAAGACAGACAGGCTCAGGGTGTTCTCCCCGATGTTCGAGGAGGACGAGATACCCTTGACCACACTTTTCCGAACATACGAGAATATGCCGGAGATTGAACGTAAGGCACTCGACATGGCAACCGGCAGGACACTCGATGTCGGGGCCGCCTCTGGTTGTCATTCACTTGTACTTCAGAAGAAAGGCATCGACGTAACTGCCATAGACATTTCCCCATTAGCTGTTGAGACGATGAAGAATCGTGGAGTCCAGAAGGTCATCGAACAGGACTTCTTCACACTAGCGGGGCAACAGTACGACACCATCCTCATGCTGATGAACGGCATTGGGATAGTCGGAACCTTGGAACGTCTGCCAAAGTTCTTTCAGCGACTCGACAAGATATTAGCCCCAGGCGGTCAGGTGCTGTGTGACTCATCAGACATCAGCTATGTGTTCGAGGATGAAAACGGCATGATGGATATTCCGGACGAAATGGATTATTACGGCGAGCAGAGTTTCCGAATGCAGTATAAGGACACCATAGGCGAACCCTTCGACTGGCTCTACATCGATGCAGACACCCTGAAAGAGCATGCAGCGAAGAACGACTATAATGTAGAGGTTGTTGCTGAAGGTAAGCATTACGATTACTTAGCAAGAATAACAAAATTATAAAGTCATCACCCAACAATCAATACAATTATCATTGCCACCCAATCACGGCTTTACTATATAATATTAAGGAAGAGGGAGATGATGCCGGTATTGATCAGATCAGCGAACATGGCACCGATGGTTACACCCAGCTTACTTGCCAAGGTTTTGCCAAACTGCGTTTTCTTTTATCATAAGCGGAACATTGCTTGGCAGTTTCCACATTTTTTTGTTCCTTTGCATCCGTAATGAATCAGACAATACTCACCATAACAGGTAGCGACGGTACCGGCATCTCGGGTGTGCAGGCCGACATCCGGCTCATCCATGAGCTGGGGGGCATGGCAGCATCGGTTATCACCTCTATCACCGTGCAGAACACCCTGGGCATTCAAGAGTTCCACGACCTGCCGGCATCGGTGGTACGCCAGCAGGTGGAGGCCATCGTCAACGACCTTCAGCCGCAAATCGTCAAGATTGGACTGTTGCGACGCATCGATGTGGTGGAGGCACTGGCCGATGTGCTGCGCCGCTACAAACCGCGACACATCATCTATGCGCCCGTGCTCAACTCTACCAAGGGCGAGCAGCTGGTCAGCCAGAAGGTGTACGAGACCATCCAGCGCGAGCTGATACCCCTGTGCACCATCGTGCTGGCTCCTTCCGACCTTCCCATCGGTCCTCGCCGCCACGGTCACGCCAACCAGCTGGGGTCGGCCCTGGCCTATTATCTGAGTCTCGAAGAAGAGGTGGGCAATGCCATGCGCCACGCACAGGCCTATCTGAAACAGCTGCCTGCCGACTACGCCGACGGCAACAGCCGGAGCGAAGAACTCTACAACCAGTTTCTTGATGCCGTAGAGCACTATTTCAACCGCTATGCCGACGTGGCTTTCTATGCAGAGCAACTCAACGTCAGCCCCCGCTATCTGGGACAGGTCACCCGCCGTATCGCCGACCGTTCGCCCAAGGCCATCATCGATGAGCGCATCACTACCGAAATCGCCTCGCTCCTGTCATCTACCAACCGTCCCCTGAAGGACATTGCCCAGCGCCTCGGCTTCTCATCGCAGGCTCATCTGTCGCGATTCTTCAAAAAACAGAGAGGCTTCTCTCCTAGCGAATACAAACACAACAGAAAATAATCAAGCAATGAACGAAAGACAAAACCTAAACCGCCAGTTGGCTCAGATGCTGAAGGGCGGTGTTATCATGGACGTGACAACTCCCGAACAGGCCCGTATTGCCGAAGAGGCAGGTGCCTGTGCAGTAATGGCTCTTGAGCGCATCCCAGCCGACATACGTGCAGCTGGCGGCGTCTCGCGCATGAGCGACCCCAAGATGATACGCGGCATACAAGAGGCCGTCACCATTCCCGTCATGGCAAAATGCCGCATCGGACACATTGCCGAAGCACAGATACTGCAGGCTATCGAAATAGACTACATCGACGAGAGCGAGGTGCTGTCGCCTGCCGACAATATCTACCACATCGACAAGACCAAGTTCGACGTGCCCTTCGTATGCGGTGCCAAAAACCTGGGAGAGGCCTTGCGACGCATTGCCGAAGGCGCCACCATGATCCGCACCAAAGGCGAGCCAGGCACAGGCGATGTGGTGCAGGCCGTGAGCCACATGCGACTGATGCAGAGCGAGATACGCCGCCTGGTATCGATGAGCGAAGACGAGCTGTACGAAGCAGCCAAGCAGTTGCAGGCACCATACGAGCTGGTGCGATATGTCCACGAGAACGGCAAACTGCCCGTGGTGAACTTTGCAGCCGGTGGTGTGGCAACCCCTGCCGATGCAGCGCTGATGATGCAACTTGGTGCCGAAGGCGTGTTTGTGGGCAGCGGCATTTTCAAGAGCGGAAACCCAGCCAAGCGTGCCGCAGCCATTGTACAGGCAGTCACCAACTACAGCGACGCCAAACTGCTGGCAGAACTCAGCGAAGACCTTGGCGAGGCCATGGTAGGTATTAACGAGCAGGAAATTGAACTCTTAATGGCCGAACGCGGAAAATGAGAATTGCAGTTTTAGCCCTGCAGGGGGCATTCATCGAGCACGAACAGGTGCTGCAACGCCTTGGAGCCGAGACATTTCAAGTGAGGCAGCTCAGAGATTGGCAGCAGCCGAAAGACGGACTGATTCTTCCGGGTGGCGAGAGCACGGTACAGATGCGCCTGCTCTCAAAACTGGGACTGCTCGAACCCATCCGTCAGGCTGTCGCCAGCGGTCTGCCAGTTTTTGGCACCTGTGCCGGCATGATTCTGCTTTCCGAGGACCATCTGGGCACAATGGACATACGGGTGCGCCGTAACGCATACGGCCGTCAGTTAGGCAGTTTCTTCACCACGGGCAGCGTAGAGGGCATAGGCAACGACGTGCCCATGACGTTCATCCGCGCACCCTATATCGAGACCGTATTGTCGCCCCGATGCAAGGCCATCGCCACCGTCGACGGGCATATAGTTGCGGCACGCCAGGGGAACCAGCTGGCCACATCTTTCCATCCAGAACTTGGCGACCAGCAAAACATGCCTGATATGTTTGCGGGCTCAGGTCAGCCTACCGACGACTACAGGTTCCACCGCTACTTCCTCGACATGATTCATCCGTCCTGAGACCGTTTTAGGAATAATCCGAATATTAGCAACGAAAGAAGTGCACCGCCTATGGTGCACTTTCTGTTTTTCAACACAGAGGTACAGAGGTTAAGACAAAAATCTGACACCAATCATTCTACTCCCCCCTATCCACTCCCCTCCTCAGAAAGGAAAAGACCCTCCCCCTGCCCCTCCATAAATGGAGGGGAGCAGATAGCAATGAAGCTACAAAAAAATACCCCTCCTTAGAAAGGAGGGGCAAGGGGTGGTTGATGAATGTGGAGCAAGGGGTGGTTGATGAATGTGGAGCAAGGGGTGGTTGATTACATTTTCACTTTCACGCTCCTGCCTCCCACTTTCACAATAACAATCTCTCCCCGCTGGATGTTGGTGGCTACGGTAGCCTGACCATCCTTCACGTTTGCAGAGCCCAGAGCCTTGCCGTCAGCTGTATAAACAGCCACGGCCTGTCCCTCCTGCTCACTCTTCACAGTTATCACCCCTCCATTGGCCGAAATCAGCACAGGGATGCTCTCCGCAACGGCCTTGGCCGAAGTGGGAGTCTCAGGAGTAGTTTCCGTAAAGATGGCATCCGTCCATACCAAAGTGGCCGTAGCGACATCAGAATCCTCATAGCCCGACTTGGTTGCATACACGCTGATTTCGTAGGTGGCAGAGAGGCTGACCTTTGCATCATAGCCTTTTTTAATATCTGTATCTTTAATCTCGTAAACATACTCCACCCCTTCTGTTTCGCAACTGAATGTCAATTCTTTATCAGCATAACTAATGGTAGGTGTAGCGCATTTCTTCTCTTCAGGTTGCGTACTACTGCCAGGCTCTCCTTCTTCGATAAACAGGAATTTATTCCATCTATTTGTGGATTTGTATTTTTCTATTGTTCCTTTTGGCACATAAAGCATGACGTTATAAAACACATCTTCAGGGAAGCAGTCATAAGTTATTGAACAAGGATTCTCCATTTTAGAAATCACCGAGGTAAGGCCGGTGCAATTAGAGAAAGCTCTCTCTCCAATGGAAGTCACGGAATTGGGGATGGTTATGGAGGTAAGGCTGCTGCACCCTTGGAAAGCATAGTTTCCGATGCTCGTCACGGAATTGGGGATGGTCACAGAGGTTAGGGCGCTGCAACCTGAGAAAGCCCAGTCCCCAATGCTCGTCACGGAATTGGGGATGGTCACGGAGGTCAGGCTGCAGCAAAGAGAGAAAGCAGAGCCTCCGATGGTTGTCACGGAATTGGGGATGGTCACAGAGGTTAGGTCGCTGCAATTATAGAAAGCATAGTCACAGATGGTAATCACAGAATTTCCGATGGTCACGGAGGTAAGGCCGGTGCAATTAAAGAAAGCTCTCTCTCCGATGGAAGTCACGGAATTGGGGATGGTAACGGAGGTCAGCCCGCTGCAATTATAGAAAGCCCAGAATCCGATGGTGGTCACGGAATTGGGGATGGTAACGGAGGTCAGCCCGCTGCACCATTCGAAAGCTCTCTCTCCGATGGAAATCACCTTCCTAGTGCGAGACATGTAGGTTACTTCCTCGGGGATGTTGACGACTCCTGAATAATTGCCGTTGGATACAACCAACTCTGTACCGTTGTTTATGTAGTTATAATAGATGGTGACACCATCCGCATTCTCTACTGCAATGTCATATGCGCTAGCCAACAAAGGCAGCGCCATCAATAATGTGGATAAGAAAAGTTTCTTCATATCATGTTCGTTTTACGGTTTATATTGTATTTCCTTTTAGTGTTTTCAAAAAAACGTGGACTAATTACTTCGTCTACGTTATCTGAGGTATCGCCAAACACCATCGCCACTTAAACGAGTAATAGCCCACGCCAGCCCGCGTGAACCATTTACTTTCGTCTTGTGGCTTGAAATTTTGGCGATTTTCAGATAACAAGAACAAAAAGCAAACGCTTCTTCCTTATGTCCTTATGTAGTCACTATGTCATACGCATTGCGGTTTTATGGGTTCAACATTTATTGTTCGGGTTCATTCAATTAGTTCTCTCATATATCAGTTGTTTATCACGGTTGGCGGATTCAACGGCAAAGGGCAACAGACAACCTTCTTCAATGAGGTCGACCTTGCGGCCGGTGCTCTTTTCCAGTTCTCCCATCATGTGGGATATGGTGAGCAGCGAAATGCGCGCGTCCTTGTCATACTCCACCAGTATGTCCACATCGCTTTCCGGTGTCTCCTCTCCCCGGGCAAACGAGCCAAAGAGCCATGCCTTCAACACGGGCTGCGTCTTGAAGTAATCGGCTATCTGCTGTTTAATCAACTCTGTGCTCATATATTCTCCCATTATGGTTTTCGATGGCAAAGATAAACAAATTTTCGGAATTCAAACACTTTCAACCTACGAAATTGATAAAGTATATCTACATTTGCATTATTATTGTGATGATTGCTTTGTTTTGTTTTGGATTTTTTGTAAATTTGTGGGCAAATATCTTATTTATGACCTTTAGAGATAAAATAGCCCCTACAAGGGATGGTTTTCAGGAGTTGTGGGATTCTTATCAAGACCCCACAATGGAGATGCTGATGGCTGGTATTCAGAGTAAACGAACAACAAAAGAGCAGATATTGACTCTTACTGGTAATCTACGAAATAGCCACACTTTGCTTGACAAAGAACTCTTACGCCTAGGTGATTTTTCCAAAGACTACAATAGTAAATGGGCGACGAAAAAGACATATACTTATGGAACTGCGGAAGAACTTCAGGCCAAGTCGCAAAGTCAGTTGAAGCTTTGGAGAAAAATGCTTAAGATAACTACGCCACGTTGCCCGAAACACACTCCCGACGCTACTCAACCAAGCATTTACAAAGCATCTTATCTGACCCACCAACCGTATGAACTTGACATGTGGGGACCAGCCTCATATGGAACGCTAATATATGACTTGTTTGATGAAATGAATGTGCTTATCGATCATCTTGAGGATGGTAAGCAGCTATGCAAGGGCGTCATGCAACAAGAACAAGAGATTGACAAAAACCCGGAATGGAAAGAGGAACTTCACGACAAACAATTCCAACAGATAGCGGAACAAAATCAAGACGTTATTGAAAAACGTTACAATGAAGGAATATTAGACACGGACAATCGGATTTACAAGGAAATGGTATCGGCGACCAGCAAACTTGAATTTAAAAGCAAAGGCTTTCACAAATACCATGAACGGGAATGTGTTGACTATGTGGTTACAGTGTCTACATTAAAACTTCAGAAGAATGAAATCACGCCCGTAGAGCATCAATTATTTGGTGATAACTTCGGAGAAATAAAGTTGTTGCACTTTGTCATCGAGCATCTTGATGATTTGTTAAAGATTAAGGAAGGTAAGTTTAATAAGGATGCTACCGTTGAGTTAATAAAGTTTTTTGCCCCAAAGGAAAGCACAAAAAGGCATGAAGACTCTGAACGTATTTTGTTCGAACATATTAAAGAGAATTATAAAGGGAGTAACAAATGGTATTGTTGGTCATCTGTATTCACGCTTAGCAAGACCGTCAAACAATCTGTAAAAGAGAAAATAACCTACTCCACACGGTTTGAGCGGGTATTAAACAGATATTTAGTTGAGCATGGGCTGAAGAGAGAAGATATTGCCGGAGAAAGCACTGAAAATTGAACGGCAACTTTTTTTAACATGCACTTAATGAATGGACACGAAGGGAGTCCATTCATTTTTTTATTCCTATATTTGCCAAAAAGTCTTGTAAAAATGAATGGAAATGAAAATTGACTTCAACTATACTCATCCTCCATTCAAAACCGATAAATTCCATTCAAAAAAATGAAAAGCTACCATTCAATTTTGTACTAACAACAAATGAGCCCATTCTTAGGTTTCAGCACTTGCCCTTGACCACTAATCTGATATGGTTTATCTTTGTATAAAATTCCATTCAGGGAGCTCCGCTGCGAACCTTTGTTGTAGGAAGGCATAGCACGGATAAAACAGAGCGCAGGCTCCCGATGACTGGCTTGGTAAAGTTGTCCGGCTTAAGAGTCAGTCACGCGCGATGGACAACATAACTCTTAATTCCTACATATATGAAAAAGGATAAAGAGAACGTGTTTGATAACGCCCATCAGAATGACGGGCAAGTGAATAACAATCCGGCTGACGGAATGGATGCCCTGAAAGCAGACATGAACCGCAACATCGAGGAGATGACTGAGCGGAGCGGAAAACGCGAGATGGAGATTGACCGCATTGTGCTCAGCGTGATGGCGGAGCGGTGTCAGGACCTCTCGAAGGATATTCTTCAGATAAAGGCTTCGAAAAAGTCTTCACGCAAGGATATCATCGGCATCGTGGCACGCGAGATAGTACGCGTGGCCGACGGGAATCTGGCGGTGTTCCACTATAGCCAGCGAATGAAGGCTGAGCAGACGGTGCACCTCTTCACGGGGACCCACTGGACGCAACTGGACCAGCAGATCTACTACGACTTCGTGAACGACTGCGGCACCAAGACAGGCCTCACGGAGAATGAACTCTACGACCCTGGCTTTATGGGCGAACTCTACCACTGGGTAGGCTTTCAGGTGGCGCATAGTTGTCCTGTGACTTTTGGCAATGATTCGGCAATGATTAACTTGAAGAACGGCACGCTCGAGGTGCACCGGGATGCAGAAGTGAAATTGCACCCGCATCGCCGCGAGGACTACATCTTCTATTGCCTGCCGTATTGTTATGACCCGCAGGCTGCATGTCCGCTGTGGGAGGCATTTCTTGACCAGATGTTGCCCGACAAGGACACGCAACAGGTACTCGGCGAATATTTGGGCTACTGTTTCACCACCGACCTGCATCCCGAAAAGATGCTGGTGTTGCTGGGGCGAGGCAGTAACGGCAAGTCGGTGGTGCTCAACGTGACGGAGGCGCTGCTGGGTCGCGAGAATGTTTCGTATGAATCCTTGGACAACCTGACAAACGACGATGAAAAACGCCTCCAGATTGAAAACAAACTGGCGAACATCAGTTTCGAATCAGGCCGTGAACTCGATGCGGCCCTGCTGAAGAAACTCGTCAGCGGTGAGCCCGTCTCGGTGCGACAGCTCTATGTAGGAACGCGCACCATCCGTAAATACGCCAAACTGCTGACGGCTTTCAACACGCTGCCTGCAGCAGAGGCCACCCACGGGTTCTATCGGCGTTTCATCATCATGCCCTTCCGGGTGACCATCTCTGAGGCTGAAGCAGATACAGAACTTTCTGAAAAACTCTGCGCTGAACTGCCGGGCATCCTTAACTGGGTGCTGCAAGCGCTGAAAGGTCTTCTCGAGCGTGGTACATTCAGCATTTCCGATGAATGCCTACACGAACTGGAGAACTACAAGCTGCTGAGCGACAACGTGCGTATGTTCGCCCAGGAACGTTGCCAGAAGGACGCATCCGTTTTTGTCAGCGGCAAGGACCTCTATAGCAGCTATCGTGGTTTCTGCGCTGACGACGGCCTCAACGCCCTGGGCAAGCGCAAGTTTTTCGATCGAATGGAGAGCCTGGGCTTTGAGAAGGAACCTTATAATGGTGTCATATTTTTCCACCTTATACTTGACAACAATGCAACATTTTGATTTGAATCGGTTGAGGGCTGTTTCCATCAGCCGTGTGGCCGAGGCCTACGGACGAGTGGTGAAGAAGGGCTGCCGCATGGTTGCCATCTGCCCCTGGCACGATGACCACCACCCATCGCTGACACTCTACGAGAACGCCCTCGAAAATCGCTGCCACTGCTTTGCCTGCGGACAAGGCGGATCGGTCATCGACTTCGTGATGGCAAGCGAGAAATGTGATTTCGCCGAGGCTTGCCGCATAGTGGCCGGAATAGGGGGCGTCTTTCCCGATGAACCTATCGCAGGCAGTTGGAAAGTGCCAAAAACCATCCAACCGAAGCCCGAGCCCAAGCCTGTGGCGTATAGTTACATTCCTGATGAATGGCTCGAACAGCGCGTTTCGGCAGGCAGCTCACTATGCCGTTGCCTCAACCAACTGTTTAATTCGTGTCTGGTGGACTACCTTGTCAAGGATTACCGGCTGGGGTGTTATGAGACGAAGACGGCTGTCGACTGCGTGCTCTTTCCAAACATCGACACGCAGGGGCGTATCTGCAACATCAAGGTGCAACATTACGAGACTGACATCCGTTCACCCCGCTTTGCCCATGGCGACCGTAACATTTGCTTCTGGCTGGGCCACAGGCTGGCAAGCGAAGGCGTGGTAAGACACGATGCCGAGTTCGACAATCAGTGCCTCTTCGGTTCACACCTGTTGCCCCGCTATCCGCAAGTTGACGTAATGCTCGTGGAGAGTCCCAAGAATGCAGTGGTGGGCGCAGCAGCCTGTCCGCAGTATGTGTGGGTGGCAACTGGTAGCAAGAGCCTGCTCAACCGCCGAGCACTCCAGGTGCTTCGCGGGCGCCGGGTGATGGTCTACCCTGACCGCGATGCTATCGGGGAATGGACTGAGAAACTTCAGGGTATGCGAGACTTGTTCGATTATAGGATATCTGGTTTTTGCGAGTCTTTTGCTCCCGAAGGAGAGGCGAAGTTCGACATTGCCGATTTCATTATCTCCGAGCGTCTGAAGTTACAATAAGGTTTTTTTCAGGTTTTCAAGGCATCTCTCTGTTTACGCAATTAATTGAGTATCAGCGAGATGCTTTTCATTTTTAAGGTTTTTACTCTTTTTCACAGAAAACTTTTTTAAAAAAGAAAAGAAAATAAAAAGTTTTTGCTGAAATTAGGCAAAAACCTTAAATTTAGGTGTTATCATTCTGATATACAAATAGTTACATGAATCGTACAAGCATTCAAAAACCTTAAAAAAACCTATATTGGAGTATTTGATGAAGAAACAAAAAGCCCCTCCCGCATGGGAGGGGCTGAGGGGAGATGTTGGGGTTAAGGCTCTTGCTCTTTCTTAGCCACCAACCCACTGATGTTGCTGAGGGTGGCCCCTACGAGCATCTTCTTGGAGCGCTTACGGGTGCTGGGGTCAGTCTGCGTCTCCGGCTGGAAGATGATACGCACTCCACGCACATGCTCGGCGGTAGAATAGTCCTCCTCGGAGTCGGCACCGCGCGAACTGATGCCCACCTTGAAGGCTCCGAAGCCATCAATCTTCACACGCTGTGAGCTCAGCAGGGCATCGGTAATTACCTCCACCATTTCAGTCAGCACAGCCTTGGCATCACTCTTCTTGGCCGTAGAGTTGCGCTGGATACGCTCAGCGATGTAGTCCAGGTCGATGGTCTCTGTTACCACCGGACGAGCATACCACTTGTTGAATGCCTTAGGCATCTCCTCGTTCTTGTTCTGAATCAACTTGTAGAAAATCATAACACACTAAATTTAAAAGGTTAATAAAAAAGTTCCAGAGGTTCCCCAAAGTCCTCCCTCGGGAGGATTTAGGAGGGGTTCCTTTTACGCTACAAAGATACGAAATCCCACCGCCCATTTTCCCGTTCCGTCCGCTTATGCCCGAATGCTTCCCATTATAGTCCGTTAAATGTCTAGCCAAGGAACTCCCCGCCCCTGAAGGGGAGGGGTTAGGGGTGGGGAGTGTAATATCTGACATCTGCCTGATTTTCTGAATACTGACCCCACCCCTTGCCCCTCCCCTACGATGGGAGGGGAGCTGCTGCGCAATCAGACTCTGATTGGAAGTGAATTAAAGTCTAATTGCCCGCGAATTAAAGTCTGATTGAACGTGAATTATAGTCTGATTGAACGTGAATTATAGTCTGAATAAATTATAATAATTATATGAATTTCTGTCCGTAAAAACTTGCGTAATTCGCTGATTTTTAGTATCTTTGTTCTATGGAAACGACAAAGAAAGAATACGGTCGCACAGAGCTTGCCCAGCTCTACTGCCCTACCCTTACACCCGATGCTGCCTGGCGAAAACTGAAGCGGTGGATCGGGTTGAACAGCGACCTCACAAGGGAACTGACGGAACTGGGGTACACGGCCAGACAACGTACTTTTACTCCGAGGATGGTCAGTAGGATTTTCTTTTGGTTAGGAGAACCTTGAGAGAGTAGAATTTGCCGATTGAGCAAGAGCAGAGCCAAGCCTACTACTCTTTACATGATACACCCCTGAGAGTTTTTTGGACTTTCAGGGGTGTATAGTGTTCGGGGGAGTCAATAAGCCTCCCCTCGGGGAGGTTGGTGGGGGTTACTCCCACTCAATCGTTCCGGTGGGCTTCGGAGTGAGGTCGTAGAGGACGCGGTTCACGCCGGGAACCTCGGTCACGATGCGCTGGGTGATGTGGTGCAGCACGACGTAGGGAATCTCCTCGATGGTGGCGGTCATGGCATCGCGCGTGTTCACGGCACGGATGATGACGGGCCAGTCCCAGCTGCGCTTGTTGTCGCGCACGCCAGTCGACTTGTAGTCGGGCACGATGGTGAAATACTGCCACACCTTGCCTGCCAGGCCGTTCTTGGCAAACTCTTCGCGCAGGATGGCGTCTGACTCGCGCAGGGCTTCCAGACGGTCGCGGGTGATGGCACCTGTGCAGCGGACTCCCAGACCGGGACCGGGGAAGGGCTGACGGAAGACCATCGTGTCGGGCAGACCGAGCTGCTTGCCAACTACGCGCACCTCGTCCTTGAAGAGCAGCTTGATGGGCTCAACGAGTTCGAACTGCAGGTCTTCGGGCAGAC
>JAFWQT010000071.1 GCA_017508965.1 Prevotella sp.
TCGAACTCGCGCATACGGAAGATGAACTGGCGGGCAACAATCTCGTTACGGAAGGCCTTACCAATCTGGGCGATACCGAAGGGAATCTTCATGCGGCCGGTCTTCTGCACGTTCAGGTAGTTCACGAAGATGCCCTGGGCCGTCTCCGGACGCAGGTAAATCTTCATCGAGGCATCGGCCGAGGCACCCATCTCGGTAGAGAACATCAGGTTGAACTGGCGCACGTCGGTCCAGTTTTTCGTGCCGCTGATGGGGTCCACAATCTCCTCGTCGAGGATAATCTGCTTCAGTTCCTCGAGGTCAGGTCCCTGCATGGCGGCAGCATAGCGGGCGTGGAGGGCGTCGCGCTTGGCGATGTGCTCCTTCACGTGCTCCGAGGTCTCCATGTACTTAGCCTCATCGAAAGCCTCGCCGAAACGCTTGCGGGCCTTCTCCACCTCCTTCTGAATCTTCTCGTCGTACTTCGCAATCTGGTCCTCGATGAGCACATCGGCGCGATAGCGCTTCTTCGAGTCACGGTTGTCGATGAGGGGATCGTTGAAAGCATCCACGTGTCCCGATGCCTTCCAGATGGTGGGGTGCATGAAGATAGCGCTGTCGATGCCCACAATGTTGTCGTGGAGCAGCACCATCGACTTCCACCAATATTGTTTGATATTGTTTTTCAGTTCCACACCGTTCTGGCCGTAGTCGTAGACCGCGCCCAGTCCGTCATAAATTTCACTACTTGGAAAAACGAAGCCATACTCCTTGCAGTGGCTCACAATCTTCTTGAAAACGTCTTCTTGTGCCATTGTTATAAATGATAAATTTCGAAATTTGCGTGCAAAGGTACGATTAAGCGAGCACAATACAAAATAAAAATACTTTTATTTTTATTGTCGAGCGAAAGTACCTTCGCCAAAAATTTTTGGCAAAGATACAATTTTATTTTGGATAACGCGCACACGCGAACGTTAAATTAGGGTAAAAGCATTTGCCGGAGACTCTTTTTTACTTGGATTTTTCTTTACAACGCAATTTTCAGTTCTAGGAAATGAAACCAGTCATGGAAACCCTATCATGGGCTCCGCAATCGGGAATAAAGGCTGACTGCACGACAAATAAAGGGCTTTTAAAGAAATTTTTCTAGAGAAATTTCTCAAAAAACCTATCACACGACATGGAAACAGACTTTAAATGAAGCGCAAACAGACTGTGGAAAGGATGTTTCCAGACTTTAAATGCAACCTTTCCACCCTTTAAACGGGATGAAAACAGACTTTGGAAACAACCCGAATTGACTTCAGAAAAATAACCCGCTGACTATCAGCGAGATGCGAAAACCGCTCAAAACTCGCGTATTTGCAAGCCATCGGGACATCGGCTGGAAATTCGCGAGTTTTGAGCCGAAAATTAGGAAAAATCTTGAAAAAACGAAGTGATACGGCGAATTGAATTTGGTTGTTTCAGAGATTTTTATTAAATTTGCACTCACAATTCAAGAATCATGGACGACGAAATCAAAGATATTAACCCAAACAACGAAGAAAAGCCCGACGGACAGACGGAAGAAGCGCCTGTTGCCGATGATGCCAACGAAGAAGAAGCACAGGCAACGGATGGTTCTACGACCGACGACACCGACATTTCCGACAACCCCACAGCCGGCGAAGCCCACTCCGACTACAAGCCGGTGAACCGCTTCGACGCCGCTGCCGTTCACCATCTGAGCGGCATGTACCAGAACTGGTTCCTCGACTACGCCTCGTATGTCATCCTGGAGCGTGCCGTTCCGCACATCGAGGACGGTCTGAAGCCCGTGCAGCGGCGCATACTGCACTCGATGAAGCGCATGGACGACGGGCGATACAACAAGGTGGCCAACATTGTGGGCCACACCATGCAGTTCCATCCCCACGGCGATGCCTCGATAGGCGACGCGCTGGTGCAGATGGGACAAAAGGACCTGCTCATCGACACGCAGGGCAACTGGGGTAACATTCTCACGGGCGACCGTGCCGCCGCTCCCCGATATATCGAGGCCCGGCTCTCGAAATTCGCCCTCGACGTGGCCTTTAACCCCAAGACCACCGAATGGCAGCTGAGCTACGACGGCCGCAACAAGGAGCCTATCACGCTTCCGGCCAAGTTCCCCCTGCTGCTGGCCCAGGGTGCCGAGGGCATTGCCGTAGGACTTTCCTCGAAGATTCTTCCCCATAATTTCAACGATATCTGCGACGCGGCCATCAAGTATCTGCACGGGCAGGACTTCAGGCTGTATCCCGACTTCCCCACGGGCGGCAGCATTGACGTGTCGAAATACAACGACGGACAGCGCGGCGGCGTGCTGAAGGTGAGGGCTAAAATCGAGAAGCTCGACCAGAAGACGCTCGTCATACGCGACCTGCCGTTCTCGAAAACCGTGGCAACGCTGTGCGAAAGCATCACCAAGGCCATCGAGAAGGGCAAGATAAAGGCGCGCAACGTGACCGACCTGACCTCGGCAAACGTGGAGATTCAGGTGCATCTTTCGCCAGGCGTATCGAGCGACAAGACCATCGACGCGCTCTATGCCTTCTCCGACTGCGAGATAAACATCTCGCCCAACTGCTGCGTCATCGAGGACAACAAACCGCAGTTCCTGACCATTTCCGACGTGCTGCGCCATTCGGTCGACCGCACGATGGGACTGCTTCGCCGCGAGCTTGAAATCAGGAAGAACGAACTGCTGGAGCAGCTGCACTTCTGCTCGCTGGAGAGAATCTTCATCGAGGAGCGCATCTACAAGGACAAGAAATTCGAGAACGCGCCCAACATGGACGCCGTGTGCGAGCATATCGACGACCGGCTGACGCCCTACTACCCGCAGATGATTCGCGAAGTGACCAAAGACGACATACTGCGACTGATGGAAATCAAGATGCAGCGCATCCTGAAGTTCAACAAGGACAAGGCCGACGAGCTGATTGCCCGCATCAAGGCCGACATCGAGGAGATTGACCGGAAGCTCTCGAACATGGTGGAAGTGACCGTCGACTGGTTCCAGTTCCTGAAAGACAAATACGGCAACGACCATCCACGACTGACCGAGATAAAGAGTTTCGACACCATCGAGGCCGCCAAGGTGGCCGAAGCCAACGAGAAGCTCTACATCAACCGCCAGGAGGGATTCATCGGCACGGGCATGAAGAAAGACGAGTTCGTGTGCAACTGTTCCGACATCGACGACATCATCATCTTCTACAAAGACGGCAAATACAAGGTGATTCGCGTGGCCGAGAAGATTTTCGTGGGCAAGAACATCCTGCACGTGGCCGTGTTCAAGAAGAACGACACGCGCACCACATACAACGTAGTATTTCGCGACGGCAAGCGCGGACCTTACTTCATCAAGCGCTTCAACGTCACTTCGATGACGCGCGACAAAGAATACGACTTCACGCGGGGCACGCCCGGCACCAAGGTGTGCTACTTTACGTCGAACCCCAACGGCGAGGCCGAAATCATCAAGATTACCCTCGACCCGGTGGGCAAGCTCAAGAAACTGTTCATGGAGAAGGATTTCTCGGAAGTAATGATCAAGGGGCGCACCTCGAAAGGCAACCTGCTGACCAAGCATCCGGTGAACCGCATCTCGCTGAAGAGTCACGGCCACAGCACGCTGGGCGGCCGGAAAGTGTGGTTCGACCCCGACGTGAACCGCCTGAACTACGACGAGCACGGACGTTTCCTGGGCGAGTTCTACGACGAAGACCTGATCCTGGTGGTGCTCGACAACGGCGACTTCTATGTGTCGAACTTCGATGCCAACAACCACTACGAGGAAAACATACTCCGGCTAGAGAAATTCCAGGCCGACAAGGTGTGGACTGCCGTGCTCTACGATGCCGAGCAGCAGGGCTATCCCTATCTGAAACGCTTCATGATGGAAGCCTCGAAGCGCAAGCAGAACTGGCTCAGCGAGAATCCTAACTCGCAACTGGTGCTGCTCACCGACCAGGTTTATCCGCGCATAAAGGTGACTTTCGGCGGCAACGACAGTTTCCGCGAGCCGCTGGAGATTGAGGCCGAAGAGTTTGTGGGCGTCAAGGGATTCAAGGCCCGCGGCAAACGACTGACCACCTACGCCATCGGTTCCATTGAGGAACTGGAGCCGCTGCGGTTCCCCGAAGTGCCTGAAGACAACGGCGCCGAGGGAGACAGCCAGGCGGAAGCCGACGGCGGAGAGGCACCCGGCGAAGAGAACCTGGACCCCGACAAGGGCAAGAGCGAGCGGCAGATAAGGGATGAGATAACGGGACAGCTGTCTCTTTTCGACGACGAAGACTTGTAGGCGGGCATGAAAAGCAGACTCTTCAGCATCTCATTGGGCTTCATCACGCTGTTTACAGCCCTTGTCGCCCATGCGCAGGAACCTACTGCTACCCATCAGCCCAGGCAGAAGTTCACGCTGGTGGGCATCGGACAGGCCAGGATGCTCGACACGTATCTCTCGAACGAGAACTATACCGGCACCGAGCTGCGCATGATAACGCATTCGGAGAAGAGCCATTTCAGGGAGGCGGCGCTGAAAAGCGAGCGGCAGGACACGGCAAGACAGTTCTGGTCGCATGCCTTCCGCCATCAGTTCGCGCTGCATTATGCCCATCCGCGGTCGGACGACAGCAACTATCTGGGGGCGCTCTATACCTTCATCTTTAATTATTCGCACAACTGGAACCGTTGGGTTTCAGGCCATTACATGACGTTCCAGGCCGGTCTGCAAGCCGAGCTGGGGCTGGGATTCCTCTACTCCACCCGCAACACCAACAATCCCGCACAGGCCAGGGCCTACATGAACGTGGGACCCGCGGCCTCGGTCAGCTATCCGTTCCATGCCTTTCACAGGCAGCGGCCCTTCGCGTTGCGCTACGAAGTGAACGCTCCGCTGCTCGGACTGCTCTTCTCGCCGAACTACGGGCAGAGCTATTACGAGATTTTCACGCGTGGCGACTACGACCACAACTGTGTGCCCACCACGCCCTTCAACGCCCCTACCCTGCGGCAGATGCTCACGCTCGACATTCCACTAAAGCCGTTCACGGTGCGCGTGGGCTATCTGGGCGACTATCAGCAGGCCAAGGTGAACAACCTGAAGTATCATGTGTATAGTCATCTCTTCACCTTCGGATTCGTCAGGAACCTTTGACATCAACAACAGAGAACGCAAATGAACAAGATATCAACCGCCATCAAGGAAACCGGAGCCGCCCTGTGGATTGTGCTCATGGTCGTGCTCGCAGGGTTCACCTCGTGCGTCAAGGAGGAGGAATTCAGTGACGATGCACGGGGCAACTTCGAGGCGCTGTGGAAAATCATGGACGAGCACTACTGTTTCTTCGGCGAGAAGAACGTAGACTGGAATGCCGTGCATGCCAAATACTCGCTGATGGTTGACAACAACATGACCGCAGGACAGCTCTTCGAGGTGCTCGCCAAGATGCTCGACGAACTGAAGGACGGCCACGTGAACCTGTATTCGTCGTTCGACGTGGGGCGCAACTGGTCGTGGCACGAGAACTATCCGTCGAACTTCAGCGACACCTTATTTAATAAATACATGGGAACCGACTATCGCATAGCCGGCAGCCTGCGCTATCGCGTGCTCGACGACAACATCGGGTACGTGCGCTGCTCGTCGTTCTCGACCAGCATCGGAGGCGGCAATCTCGACAATGTGCTCAACATACTGGCGCCTTGCCGCGGACTAATCCTTGACATCCGCGACAATAGCGGCGGACTGCTCACCGATGCCGAGACGCTGGCCTCAAGGTTCACCAACGAGGAATTGCTCGTGGGCTACATCCAGCACAAGACCGGAACCGGCCACAACGATTTCTCGGAACTCGAGGAACAGCGGCTGAAGCCGTCGAAAGACCTGCGCTGGCAGAAGCGGGTGATTGTGCTCACCAACCGTCAGGTGTACAGCGCTGCCAACGAATTCGTGAAGTATATGAAGTGCTGCCCACAGGCCACCATCGTGGGCGACCGTACGGGCGGCGGCGCCGGCATGCCATTCTCGTCGGAACTGCCCAACGGATGGGGCGTGCGCTTCTCGGCCTGTCCGATGTTCGACCGTGAAAAGAAGAGCACCGAGTTCGGCATTCAGCCCGACTATCAGGTAAACCTGACGGAAGCGGACTTCCAGAAGGGCCGCGACACGATTATCGAATTCGCCCGAAAGCTCATCAATCAGAAACCTTAAATACAAGCAGGATGATTGAACTCAGGAACCTCACCATAGGCTATCAGCAGAAAGGCAACGAGAAAGTGGTGGCCGCACATATCAACGCTACGCTCTACAGCGGCCGGCTGACCTGTCTTATCGGTTCCAACGGCATCGGCAAGAGCACCCTGCTGCGCACGCTTTCAGCCTTCCAGCCTCCGTTAGAAGGCGAGATTATGGTTCCCGCTCCCGATGCTTTGGGGGCAGGCAAGACGGCCGACGAAGTGCCGATGGCAGCCCTTTCATCGCTCACCCACAGCGACCTGGCACGCCTCATCGGCGTGGTGCTGACCGAGAAGCCCGACGTGCAGAACATGACGGTCTTCGAACTGGTGGGCATCGGGCGCTCGCCCTACACGGGATTCTGGGGCCGGCTCACGAAAGCCGACCGTGAAATCGTGGAAGAGAGCCTCCGCATGGTGGGGATAGAATCGCTCTCGGAACGTTTCATACAGACGCTCTCCGACGGAGAACGCCAGAAGATGATGGTGGCAAAGGCACTTGCGCAGCAGACGCCCGTGATTTTTCTTGACGAGCCCACGGCCTTCCTCGACTACCCGTCGAAGGTGGAAATGCTCCAGCTGCTGAAGCGACTGGCCCACGAAACCCGCAAGACCATCTTCCTATCGACCCACGACATGGAGCTTGCCCTGCAGATTGCCGATGAACTCTGGCTGATGTCGCGCCGCCAACAGCCGTCAGGTGCTAAGCCATCGCAGGGCTCAGACTCCCCCATCACCATCGGCACCCCACAGGAACTGGCCGCCAACGGCACGCTTAGCCAGTTCATCGACCGCCCGGGCATTCACCTTGACAGAAAAACATTAGCCATCAAGGTAACAAATAGCGAATAAATTTGGCACTTTCACAAAAATAATGTATTTTTGCAAACGAAACGCGCCTGTGGCGGAATTGGTAGACGCGCTAGACTTAGGATCTAGTGTCTCCCGACGTGCAGGTTCGAGTCCTGTCAGGCGCACTTGTTAGTTTATTATGGTTAAACCTCTAACGATTTGAACATATTAGATGATTAAAATAGTTAGATGGCATATATGTAGATTTTTTTTATTGACAGTGTTGCTAATGCTGTCGAGCAGTAGCATATATGCCCAAGAACGCGAAGAATCCGTCCTTTTGCGAGCAAACATTTTGCGATGGGCAACGCTGACTCCCGACATCGGTGTGGAGTGGCAGCTCAACAAGGAATGGAGTGTTTTGGCAAATGCCACCTATACCCGATGGAGCTGGAAAGACAACAACCGGCGTTTTGCCCAGAAGGAATTCGCAGGCGAGATCAGGCACTACATGGGCTATATGTCAACACAGCTGCCCTGGTATGTCGGTCTGATGATTCACGGCGGACAGTACAACTTCGGATTTTCTGACACCGGCCGGCAGGGCGACTACATGGGTGGGGGAATCACCGCAGGCTACCGCTTGCGCCTGCACAACAAACGTTTCTTCATCGACTTCGGCGGAGCACTTGGTTTCACGCATGGCACCATTGAAAAGTACAAGACCATCGACGGAGTGCGCTACCTGACGGCTGAAGAGAATAAGAACTACATCGGCATTAACAAGCTCTCGGTGGCTATCGTGTGGAATTTCTTAAAATAGGACAAGGCAATGAAAAAGCATATCTTCTACATACTCATAGGCATGGCCGCGATGTTCTCGCTGGCATCGTGCGTGAAGGATAAGCTCTATCTGCTGCCAGAAGACGATCCTGACTATTTCAATCCCGACGAGTGGAAACAGGGCACCATGGTGGTAAGAACCGACTGGAGCCGCACCGACCAGGGCATCATGCCCACAGACGAATACTATCTCAGGCTGAACGACGAAACCTATATCGTCAGCGATGCCACCAACACCTTCCGCCACCTGCATCCCGAAGACTATAAGGTGATTGCCTACTACGACCCGACGGGCATCACGATTGCCGACAACATCGCAACCGTTGACAACGAAGCCGACGGAACCCTGCTGCGCATGCCGGGTATGCTGATGGTTTCCGACTATAAGGATGCCAAGGTGACGCGTGGAGATACCACCTACGTCGACCTCACCATGCGCCAGCTGGTACACGAGGTGAACGTGATTATCTATATGCGGCCCGGCGACGAGAACCTCATCTCGAACATCACGGGGTCCATTGACGGTATTGCACAGGCCGTCGACATCACCAGCGGCACGGTGACCTCCAACTACAACAGTGTCATTACCCTGCCGCTTACCCTGAAATACGTCGACTACAACGGAAAGGACGAGTCGCTGAAAGGTCAGCAGGTGCCTGCCTACGAATGCACCATCCGCATCATCGACATCATAGAAGCCTCGTCGCAGCCCATGGAACTGAACATCGTCTATAACGACGGCTCTGAGGAAAAGCGAACCGTTGAACTGGAGAACATCCTGAACAACATCAGCAAAAAGGACGATACCACCTACGTGGAACTCGACATCAGCGTCGACAACAATACAAACATCCGCACTTCCATTATCGACTGGCATGTGGTGGACGAGGGACATCACGTCGCTCATTAACCCCGCGACTGATTCAAAGCAGAAGACATAAACATATAATAACAACTACATGAAAATGGAAAAAATCCTTTTTAACCGTATATCAATGGCTTTGATATTCTTTGCCTTGATAACCACCCAGCTGTTTACTTCATGTAGCAGCAATGATGAAGAACAGGCCTCGGGCAATCAGCAGCCCGTAAAGCTGATCATCACGGCAGACATCTCCACGCGTGCAGCCAATGCAGCATGGGCAGCAGGAGATAAGATAGGCGTGTTCTCTATGGACGGAGCAACGGCCTCATACAGCAACATGTCGTACACCACTGAGAGCGGCAACGGTAATTTCACACCGAGCAGCGAAGACCAGACCATCATGCTGCCCTACGACAACAGCAGCCGTACCATAGCAGCCTACTACCCCTTCACTGCCGCCGCAGCAACGGGCACTTATTCCATCGACGTAAGTAATCAGGCAAATCAGGAAGCCATCGACCTGCTCGTGGCTAACCCTGTGAGCAACATCACCAAACTGAGTCCGGTTGCCGCCCTCGAGTTCCACCACAAACTGGTGAAGATTGCGCTGACGATGAGTCCCGGCGAAGGCGTCACAGCCGAACAGCTGGCCAACATGACCGTCACCATCAGCAATCAGCAGACCACCGGTACTTGCGACGTTATCAACAATGGCAACGTCAGCGTGACACCTGCCGCAGCCTCTACCATCACGCTGCTTACGACCAACAACGGAACCTCAAGCGAGGCCATCCTGTTGCCTGCCACCACTACAGCAGGCATGACGCTGACCTTCAACATCCCCGGTGCCGGTGTCTATACCTGGACAGTGAACAGCGCTGCGAAGTCGCAGTCGTTCGATGCCGGAAACAAATACAAATACGATATCTCCATCAACAAGACGTCTATCATCGTGAACTCCACCATCGAGGACTGGACGCAGGGTAACGGAGAAGGAGAGAATGGTAATGCACTTTAATCACAGATAAACAAGAAAAAACAACAGATATGAAGAAGTATATTATTCTTGCAACAGCCGCCTTAGCATTGGCAGCATGCAGCAGCGACGAAGTGAAGGAGCAGGAATGGAACGGAGAAATCCGCCTCAGCTCTGTAAGTGTTGTCCAGGCCACTCGTGCCTCAGGTAATATCCAGTCAACTGTTTTCGACAGCGGAGAGAATGTGGATATTTTCATCAATGAGAATACCACTGGAACAGCCTCGACGACCTACACCCAGCCACTGGTTTATACCACAGGCACAGGCGGTTCGCTGACGGCCCCCTCCCCACAGTTCTATCCGTCGAGCGGCAACGGCGTCAACATCTTTGCCGTATACCCTTCAGGAGCAGCAACCAGCGTGAATGGCACGGCTGTGGCTTTCTCCGTGAAAACCGATCAGAACTCTGATGCCAATTATAAGGCAAGCGACCTGATGACCGGTGCCCCTTCCAGCAATCCTGTTGGCCGTACGGCAACCACGGTTCCTTTGGTGTTTAAACATTGTCTGACCAAAATCAACCTGAACATTTATGCCGGCGAAGGTATCTCTATGGATGAACTCGCCGCTGCGAAGGTTTCCATTCTCAACGCCACTCCTAATGCCACTTTCAACGTTAAGACGGGAGCCGTCACCGCAGTTTCTTCTGTAGGTACTACAGCTCCGGTCATCGATTTGGGATCTGTGGTCCCAGGACAAGATGGAACCATCACTGCCAGTGCCATCATTGTTCCTCAGACAATTGCTGCCAGCACCAGATTCATCAGGATTTCCATCGGTACGAACCCGTCGACCGACCTCGTATACGCGCTGCCGGAAGCTGCTGCAACCACCTTTGAAGCCTCAAAAGTTTATACGTTTAATATCACTGCCAGAATGTCGGGCCTGAATATCACCGGTTCTACTATTACCGACTGGACCGACGGTGGCACGTTCACTGGCGACGCCATACCAGGCAACTAATATATAATAAGGTATATGAAAACAAGCAAGCTTCTCATCATAGCCATAGCAGCAACAGTCTCCCTCTTCACCGCTTGTACAGCTGAAGAGGAAGACTACCCTGCAAACCGGGAACTGGTGTTCCAGGTTGGCTTGAAAGGAACGCGTGCCACCCCTGACAACTCTTGGGCGGTAGGTGACTTTATAGCTGTAAAGGTGGGAGGGGTTGTAAAAAAGTATGTCATCACCGACCTCTCGGGAAAGGCTGTAGGTGCCGATGCGGATAATACTTTTTATTGGGATGAACTGGGAGCATCTTCCGTAAAAGTTTCTGCCTGGAGTTTTGGAGGCAAGTACGTCAGTTCCCTTGAAGACAGTATCACAACTGTAATAGATCAGAGAACTTACGACAACTACAAAGTCAACGATTTCGTATATGCGAAAGAGACCGCCATCAAGCAGGGACAAACGGGAACCTTGACCTTCTATCACCAGATGGCACGCCTTAATTTCAATATTAAAGTAGACGACCCCAATGAAAC
Organism: Prevotella sp.; assembly: GCA_017508965.1. Lineage (GTDB taxonomy): Bacteria > Bacteroidota > Bacteroidia > Bacteroidales > Bacteroidaceae > Prevotella. The sequence continues at coordinate 11,272 of JAFWQT010000071.1, forward strand.
TGTTAGTGATATGGTTATCGGAGATGAGGACGAATACTCACGACCTTTATTGAAAGCAAGATTCTTTTATACCGACACGCTTTCTAATTATGGCTGGTTCGAGTTCACTGATGAAAACATGGTGACAACCAAAGTAATCCCATACAAGGAGGAGACTGCGGCCACAGGTTTTGATGTATCATATTCTGCCATAGTGATTCCCATTACCATCGAAGGGGCGTTTTTCGAAATAAAAACCACAGATGGGAAAGTGGAGACAAGTTACCCGATAGACAGTTGGGAGTTATCAGCGAATAATCCTGATATTGAACTATACTATGAACCCGGATGTGAGTATACTATTAATATCACCATCAAAAACAAGCAACTCATTATCGGAAACGGGAAAACTGCGGTTACTGTAAATGATTGGATAGAATAATGACAAGACGTGATATGAAAAAACAAAGCATTGCACAATATCTTTGCATAGGCATGGTTGCCTTCTTGTTCATGGCTTGTTCCCAGGAGGAAGAGGCCGAGAAGGTGAATGTCTCTGTCCCGCTCAGAGTGATGATCAACAATGGTCAGTCATCACTAACGCGTGCCACTCTTAGCGGATTGTCCACAGAATTTGAAGCTGATGACACTATTGGTATTTACATAGCAAACGAAGATCGTACCCAGTATGATAATGTCCCCTATGTATTCGACGGTACTGACTGGTATCTCGCCTCAGGAGAATATGTTCCCAAAAGAGTTTCATTTCTTGCAGGCTACGAATATTATGCCTATTACCCATACAAAGAATCACCTGGCGGCTGGCCATACTATTATGACAGGGATGATGACGGGGATTGTACTGCCGACGAATTCTTTTACAGCATCATCAACTATTGGAATCCATTAGAAGACCAGAGCACTAAAGCCAAATTTAATGCCAGCGACCTGATGGCCGGAAAAGGAACCATCGTAGATGCACAAAACGGCATTGTTTCTTTCAATCTTGACCACAAGATGGGATTGATAAAGATAGAACTCCTAAATGGAAATGGTGGACATATTACAAACATTTCCGCTAGCAGTGCTGAAATATTCTCGGCAGATTCACATATTCCATATAAGATTGGTGACGAGTTCTACCAAATTGCCAAACCCAACCAATTATTTTCCTTATATTTCAAACCACCTGTTGATTATATAGATGCGAAAATAGACACTGTCACACCAAGACCAGGGCGTTTATCACGCTTGGAATTTGTGCTCTATTAAGGCTAATATATTAGACTTCCCCATAAGAAACTCCCCAAAAGAATCATCAATTTAAATTCTTTTGGGGAGTTTCTTATGGGAAAAATCCTAGAAGGCGAATCCGATACCGATGCTGAAGTTATGCTGACCGAGGAAATCCTTCAGCGCACTGTCGAGAGCGAAACGGTAACTGTAACCTACACGGGCTGCGAAATAGCTGTACTTCACGCAGAAACCGATTTCAGGATTAATCGAGACACCGGCATTAAACTTCTGCCCTTCTTCCTTATCAATATCTTCCACGATAGCCTCCTTAGTGGGATAGCCATGCTCGTCGGGATGAGAGTTCTTGTCAATGGTATCATACCTTCCATAGAAGCCCTTCATCGTCACACCAGGACCGAAAGTCACCCATACGGGAACCTTCTCAGACTTGACGATATGCTTTGTCCAGCCCACGCCGAAATTCACTTCGGGATGGTCGGGAATGGCATTGCCTGAATTGCTCTGCAAGGCACTAAAGGCCTTGGAGTTCACATTCAGATGCAGATAGATACCGCCTTTGGTCTGGTTATAGCGACCGTAATGAATACCAATGGGAGCGCCATCCATCCATTCGTAGGTAACCACGCTGGCATGCTCTTCCTTTGCAGTCAGATAGTTGCCGATGCTGTTCAGGCGCTCGGTAGAAGTTTTGGCCTCAGGACAGCCGTTTTCCACGACGCGCTGATAGAGCGTACGTGCCTTCTCATACAGGCGATTGTCGAAATAAGCCTCAGCCTGCTTGAAAGTGACGGCACATTCAGAAGAATACTTCTCGTTACACTCCTTGAATTTCTGAACGGCGTAGGCATCATACGAGTTAATCTGCACGATGGTATTGTAAATCTCGGCAGCCGCACTATAGTCGAGCATGCGATAAAGAATGTCGGCATCGCTACGAAGCTTAATCAGCGAATCCACCTTGGCGATATTGGCGTTGTTCTCTGCATTATCGCAGTCGGAGCACTGCATGGCCACGCGGAACTGGTTGAGTGCCTCCTCGTAGTTGGCATTCTGAATCTCGTGAACACCCCTGTTACGGTGACCGCGATAACAGCCTGCATCAACCATCGAGTTCGGGTCGTAGATTCTGAACGTGCGCAACTGTTTCGGCTCCAAGTCTACGGGAATGTCGAGCGGACTGTATCCAGGAGCAATAACCGTAATCACACGGCCACGATACCTCGAGCCTGCCGGAAGCTCAATGAAATACACTGAGTCAGTTCCCTGAATCTCGGTACTGAAAAGGTCGACCGACTTGTCCATCGTAGACGTGAACTTCAAGGGAATGTCATGGTTACATCTGATTTCGACAGCTGCCTTCTCACCTTCGCTGGAATAGACTGCGTTAGCCTGCGAGAGGTCGTCAACTTCAAGCACTCCCTGTGCACCGACAAGCGCCGACGTCATGCAAGCCAGGAGTAATAGTAAGCTTTTCTTTAACATAGCTATTTTGTTGTTTATGATTATTATCTAACAATTCGGAAGGAACCCAGGTGGAACACGTCCTCACGCTTGGTGACAACCTGTCCCTCAGCATTCTTGTACGGCTGCCAGGTACGCACCTGAATGAGCGGATTGTCGGCATCGCGGAAGTCAATCATCAGGAACAGATAGCCCTCGTCGCTATAGCCAGAGGTATGCCAGTATTGTTTCAGGGTAACGCCATACACATCGTCATACTTCGGATGCTGCACCACCTCTATCTCGTCGAACTTCACGTTAATATACTTCGTGTTCTTGAAGACGCGCGTCAGATTGGTGATATACTGCTGCTTCGACTGCTTGATGTAAACCACCTTATTATTATTAAGAGTCATGCGGGTGAGGTCGCTGTTGGGTTTCTCCTTGACCACCTTACCCGTAATGATGAGCGCCTTGTCGGAAAACACGCTATTCAGCAGGTCGATGTCCTTGCGGTTGTAGGCCGTGCGGAAGTTCTCCACGAAATCCACGATAATCTGGCGGCGGGCATAGTCGAGGTCGCTCTCCTTCTGTCCCATGATTTCCTCATAGCGCTGAAGGTCGATAGAGATGCTCACACCGGAGATGCGCCCGTCGGTGGTGAAATCGACCGTCAGTTCCTGGCGCGACTCCGCCTGGTCGGCCTCAACCATGTCAATGGGAATGCCGCGCACCTGATAGCCACTGGAGGTTTTCAGGCAACGGCTCATGATATTCACGGGAGGACAGCTCATGGCGCTGGCCTTCCACATCTGCTCTATATCCTTGATGGCTTCGGGCGTGAAGTTTTCCTTTGGCAGTTTTATCTTCTTCTCCTGCTCGTCGGCAGCCGTTTTGAAAACAGTCATCATCTGCGTGACATTCTTCTCCATCTTTGCCTTCGTAGCAGCATCGACAACCCCCTCGTTGATCTTGAAGGTTGCCCCGTCTGCCATTGCGACGGTGGTCATCATGAACAGCAGAACCGTCACGAACGGTCTTATTATCACATTCTTAGTCATTTCTATATTGATAACGATTTTTTATTCTTTATATTTTCCAAATAGCGTGCGAATATTGTGCTGCGGAATATTTCCATAAAGCGTCGCCGTAACCAAGCCGCCGTCTTCGAACAATTCCTCTGTAGGCACGGAAACCACAAACAGATGGATGAAGTTCAGCTTGCGGTGGTGAAACACCAGCGTGGCATCAATCTTGTCCTTATTGATAGAGGTAACGCTACAATAGATGTCCATATTGCGGGCCAGCAGGTCGTAGATGTTCTGCATGTTCTGCACGGGCACCTTCTTCGAGCTGCCATACATGCTTTGGGTGATGGCAATGCGCAGCTTGTTCTGCTTCACGCGGTTGAGCAGGATATTGGTGAACGACTCCATCGGATAGCGCTTGTCGAATATCGGCTCATAGCTGCCGCGCTTTTCGCGGACATAGAAGCTGGATGTCATCGACTTCACCTGGAACGACTTGCCTTTCACGATATAGATGCCACGCTCGGCCGTCGACTCCAGGTCGCGCTTACTGACTGTAAGGGGTGCATGATAGTTTTCGGCGACATGGGAAGCACAGAGCTGTTCGTAGAGCAGCGTGTCGGCACTTACCTTGTCACGATCCTGGGCCACTGCCATGCCGGCCACCAACAAGACCGACAGGAAGAGCCATTGACGCGGATAACTGATGATGAAACGCATAGCTTGCCGTTTTTATTTCGTCTTATATGCTGCACGATAGATTCCCGACTTCATCTGCTCGCCGCCGTTGCCGCGGATGGGATTCATCAGGATACTGAAGTCGACAGGTTCCTCTGTTGCAACGAGCAGGAAGGTCTCACGGGAATTTGCCTCAGAGAATTCAAAGGGTTCCGACTTGAATGCCACCGTGCTGCGGGCCGGCACCAGCAGATGGGCGCAGATGGCAGCCTCATCAACCGGGAGCACCAGGTATTTGTTGCCGCGCTCGTCGATGTCAAGCACATTCACAAAGAGCGGTTCTTCCGTACCGTTGGTGACGCGCACATAGCAATTAGTGTTTACATCAACCTCGGGATTTACGGGCAGTCCCGTCTCGCATGAAACAAGGTCGAAACGCACGTCCATATCCGTTGAAAGGAGATTCTTGGGCTGTATCAGACTGCTCTCCACGGCAACTGCCTGGTCTGACATGCTGGCAAGACGGTTCAGCAGGAACGAGTCGCGAGCCGTGGCACGATACGAAGTGGCCGTAGCCTGCATGTAGGCGCTGGGATGGGTGAGGTTCTTGCTCTCTTTCGAGAACAACTGCTTCACCATATAGCTGAGATACTGCTTAGAAAGGTTCTTGGGAGCCTTGGCGGCTTTCAGCAAAGCGCCCACGGTATTGGTTCCCTCGGTGGTAAACGAATACATCTTGCTATTTACCTCGTCGAGTACCGTCACCGCACTCTCCTTGCCAATCACCAGCCGACTGGAAGCCTTGAGCGTTTTGCGCGCACTCAGGGCAACGGGTTTCGAGCCCTCGTAAACCTTGGCCGTTCCCACAACGGAATAAACCAGATAGTCTGCTGCGCTGGCCACCGAAGAGGTCAGCAGCGCAAACACCAGAGCGAAAAGGTGCAGCGCACCGTATGTTTTCAAATTCATAGTCATGTTCTTTTTCATTCTCATTTTGTCAAATCTAATAGTTTTATTTCTCGTAGGTAAAAAGTTCAAAGGGTTCCATTCCATTCGGATTCATGAAGATGGGCGTCTGCTTGAAGTCGGTCATCTGGCGCACGGCCTTGTATAGATACTGGTCGAGCTGCTGGGTTGACAGGCCAATCTCGCCCTCGCCACGGGCAGCGCCGTTGAAGGCATCCACCAGGGCTTTGGTGAAGGCGCCGTTCTTCCAGTCTTCGTTCTCCTTCGACTTGGTGTCGCTGGCGCTTGAGGCATACATCACCATGCCGTTCTTGGTCCGGCGCAGCTGCTCCACGAAATGATTGCTGGCAGCCGAGCGGTTGCCGCCCATCAAGGCACCCGAGTAGCAGGCATCAACGAAGACGATGAGCTTGCCGTTGATATCCTCCACAGCCTGACGGAAATCGTTGCTCGAGAAGCAGTTATACAGCTTCGATGTGCTGCTTCCGTAGTTCATGAAGTAGAAGCGGTCTTTCTCGTCGCGATAGCCATGACCGGCATAGAAGAAGATGCAGACATCCGTCGGTGAAGACTCCTGCTTCAGCCATTCCATGGCCTCGTAAAAGTCCTCGCGCGTGGCCTCTTCGTCGGTAATGGTCTTCACCTGCACGTCCTGATAAGGGTATCCTTTCTTGGTGCTGAGCACATGGGCGAAATCGCGCGCGTCCTTGGTGGTGAACTTCAGTTTCGGCAGTTCGGGATCGTTATAGTCGCCCACGCCGATGGCTACGGCAAAGAGCCGCGGCAGTTCGGCCACCTGCTTCTCGCGGACAAGACGGATGCTTGCCGGTTCGCTGTTTCCATTTTCGTTCTGCGCATAGATGGTCACCGTGCAGTCGCGATTGGGAAGGTCAACCTCCACCGTATTGGCAGCACGCACGGCACGGTCGGCCGGCTGTTTCTGGCCGTCAACCATAACGGTAACCCGCGTGCTGGCCTCCAGTCCCTGTGCCAGCAGCTGGTAGCGCAGCTTGATGACATCGGTATGGAACGGACTCTGGTCTTCGGGGAACAGTATTCTCACCTCGGGGGGAACGGGGCGGCTGCTTGCCGCAGGCTTCGGAGCCGTCGTAGACTCGCTTTCTCCGCCCATGTTCAGCGTAATTTCTCCCTTCGGGTCAATCTCCACTTCGGTGCCCTGGTTATCCTGTTTCGGATCCGGCTGCTGAGCAGTTGAAGGCTTCGGAGCCGTTGCCGGCTGCTTCACCTCGGCCACATCCTGCATAGGGATGGCAGCCGAATGCTTGCCGGCAGCCTTGTCTTTCCAGAGCTGGCTCATTTTCTTGTCCTGCATCACAAGCACACCTTTCTCATAGCATTCGGCCAGGGTGAGCTGTGCGTTCTGGTTTCCGTTGTTGGCTGCGTCGGTAAGGTTACGCAACGCCTTGTCGTAGTCGATGGGCACGCCGCGCCCGTACATATAGCAATAGGCCAGATTATACTGGGCCTTGGCAAATCCCTTGCGGGCCGCACGCTTGAACCACATGGCTGCCGTGGCGTAGTCCTTGTCGATACCTTCTCCGTTATAAAGGGCATAGCCCAGGTTGAACTGGCCTTCCTGACTGCCGGCCTCGGCTGCCTTCTGGTAGCATTCCACGGCTTTGCTGAACTGTTGCTTGTCATAGAAGTCGTTGCCCTGCTTCAGCCATTGGTCGGCCGACTGGGCTCCGACGCCTGACACCCAACACCAAACTACTATTAACAGATATAATCTATTTCTCTTCATTATTTCTTCGGCGGTTTAAAATAAAGTGATTTTTGAGCAAAAGCGTACAGCCGTTTCCATTGTGGATGGATGGTGCAGTAGTCGATGAACCACATGTAGTGGATGCGGGCTCGCTCGATAAAGGCAACACCCAGCAACGGCAATAGCAGCGAGATGTCGTAGTCGTATTTCACGAAACAGAGGAATCCTATCCATGCAAACACGACGCTGATAACCAAATATACCAATTTATTCCAATAGATGAAGAATCGGGGGGATTTCTTTCGGGTCAGATAGCCGGCATAGCCTGCAATGAGACATACGATGAGCGTCAGCAGACCGGAAACGATGTTCGACATCGACGATATCTCATGATGCCCGATGTAGGTCTCGGCAGCGTAGGCCACGGTCTTCAGTCCCGGCATCTTGCCAATGGGCGTGAAGTGCATGTCGGCCTCTTCGGTAATCGTACCCACCATGGCCAGCTTACCCTTGATGAGCGGCTTGTTCAGCAACACGGAATCGTATCTCACGATGGGGAACTCCACGTTCGAGTAGAGTATCGTGCGCTTGTTGTTGGGCTCCACCGACGGCTTTTTGCCCATGTACTGGCAGGCAGCCAGATAGGGCAGCGAATAATAGGTGGCGGTGTCCAGCTTCTGGCTGATGGTATAGTCGCGAAGGGTTCCGTTGGGGCCGTTGCTCTTCAGCACATTGCTGTAGGCCCACGTGTAGGTGCCGAAGGGTTCGAAGAACGACTTCAGCACGTCGACGAACTTGCCCTGCTCGGTCGACGAGGCAATCAGCTTGCACGACAGCACGGGCTGCGGCAGCTGGTCGATGGCCGAAATCAGCTCGCCGTTGGCAATCATGTCCTCGCCCTCTTTCTCGAAGATGACGTCCATCATCACCGTCTTGGGCTGGCAGGCCGCCAGGTCGCGGAGCGTCTGGGCTATCTCGCCGCGGTCGGTCTGCTCAGTGATGTCTATCAGCACGATGTCGTCGCTCCACTTCACCGAGTGTCCCATCCGCTCGATGGAGAAATAGATGTCGGTCATCTTGAACTCGCTCAGCGCACGGCTGACGGGGTCGAAGAGTGAGAAATTGATGAACAGCGTGGCCCAGAAAGCGGTGATAATCCATGCCAGCACAACCACGATGAGATGGTCGTGATGGAATATCTCGTGGATATTCTCCTTTATCTTCCGCTTTATGTAACTAAACAGTTTCATCTTTTTTCTCAATCTGTTTCTGGTCTTTTAACAGTTTTCGGGCCATCTTCTGCTCGCGCTTTGCCCTGAGCTCGTCCATATAGCCTGCCGTAATGATGCCCGACGGCAACGCAACAATGGCCACGCCTACAAAGGCGGAAATCATGCTGATGAACCTTCCTATCTGCGAAACGGGGTAGATGTCGCCATATCCGACGGTGGTCAGCGTGCAGGCTGCCCAGTAGACAGCGTCGAAGAACGTGTGGAACAGATAGTCGCCCGTGCTGGGGTTGATGTCTTCTTCGGCATTGAACATGATCAGGGCCGTGATGAAGATATAGAAGGCGGCCAGCGAGAACACCGTCCAGAGGATGCGCCCCTGGCGGCGGATGACGGCCATGATGATTTCCAACGGCTCATAGTAGCGGATGAACTTCACCACACGCAGGATTCTCAGCAGGCGCGTGATACGGGCTGTCTTGAACGTCGGACTAAGCAGGTGGATGGTAGGGAGGATACTCAGCAGGTCGATGATGGCCATGATGGTGAACGGGTAGATGATAAACGACACCCATCCCTTCTTCAGCTCGTAGTCGGCCGTTATCCACCGCAAGATGTAATCAGCCACGAAAATGATGGCCGGAATAATGTCACAATACCAGAAGATGGGATAATGCTCGCGGAACATCAAAGGAAGTATGCTCACACCTATAACCACGGACATACTGGCGTGATACAGCTGCGACCAGCCACCATCATCGTTGAGATATCCGGGGCCGATAATCTCGTATATCTTTTTCCTGACGTTCATTCTCCGTTTCTACTTATGTATAGCAGAGTTTTCCGAGTGCAAATATAACAATAATTCTGCGAAATACAATATGAAAAGCGTTTTTTTGTGCGTTTGGACCCAAAAACGCATTCACGAGTTTGATAAAAATCTGAAAAGTAAAGCCGCAAATGATTATAAACAATTATTGCATGCAAAGTAATTTAGTCTAAATTGCAAAGTAATTTAGTCTAATTTACCGAGCAATTTAGACTAAATTACTTTTGAAAGAAACTATAAAAAAACCGCTCCCGAAATTCAGGAGCGGCTTAAGGTTTATTTCTTCAGCTTCGGATCGTTCTCAATCAGCCATTCGCCTATCTGCACGGCATTCAGCGCAGCACCCTTTCGGATCTGGTCGCCACTGAGCCAGAAGGTCAGTCCGTTCTCGTCGCTGATGTCCTTGCGGATGCGGCCCACATAGACATCATCGTGACCGGCAGTCTCCAAAGGCATGGGATACACCAGCTGCGAGGGATCGTCCTTCACCGTCACGCCGGGAGCTGCTGCCAAAGCCTCGCGGGCCTCTTCCACGCTGATAGGGCGCTCGGTCTCAATCCATACGCTCTCGCTATGGCTGCGCAACGAAGACACACGTACGCACATGGCCGAGCACTTGGCGTCGGTGTGCATAATCTTCTGCGTCTCGTTATACATCTTCATCTCCTCCTTGGTGTAGCCGTTAGGCTGGAACACGTCAATCTGGGGAATCACATTATAGGCCAGCTGGTGGGCGAACTTCTTCACGGTCTTCACCTCGCCCTCTTCTACCATTTCCTTGTACTGCTGCTGCAGTTCGGCCATGGCAGCGGCACCGGCACCCGATGCGCTCTGATAGCTGGCCACATGGATGCGCTTGATGTGGCTGAGCTGCTCGAGGGGCTGCAGGCATACCACCATCATGATGGTCGTGCAGTTAGGATTGGCAATGATGCCGCGCGGACGGTTGAGCGCATCGGCGGCATTGCATTCGGGAACCACCAGGGGCACATCGTCGTCCATGCGGAAAGCACTCGAGTTGTCAATCATCACGGCGCCGAACTTGGTGATATCGGCGGCAAACTCCTTGCTGGTGCCTGCACCTGCCGATGTGAACGCGATATCCACATCCTTGAAATCGTCGTTGTGCTGAAGCAGTTTAACTTCAATCTCCTTTCCCTTGAAGGTGTATTTACGGCCGGCAGAACGCTCGCTGCCAAACAACACCAACTCGTCCATCGGGAAATTTCTCTCGTCAAGGATGCGCAGGAACTCCTGTCCCACGGCACCACTAGCACCTACAATTGCAACTTTCATCTTTCTTTTTATTTGATTTTCAATAAATTTGGGTGCAAAATTACACAAATATAAAATAAATGCAAAACAAATATAGAAAAAAATAACTACCTTTGCACCCAAATAGAGAAGTCAAGTACATGGCAATGTTCAATCTCGGCACCTATTTTCCAATCACCGATCCTACGTGGATCTTCTTCATCGTGCTCAGCATCATACTGCTCGCGCCGATGATTATGGCCAAGCTGCGCATTCCGCACATCATCGGAATGGTGCTGGCAGGCGTGCTGGTGGGACAATACGGACTGAACATTCTGCAGCGCGACGCCTCGTTCGAAATCTTCGGACAGGTGGGTCTCTATTTCATCATGTTCCTTGCCGGACTTGAAATGGACATGGAGGGCACCAAGAAGCACCTCGGGAAAATGACGATTTTCGGACTGCTCACGTTCTTTGTCCCCTTCATCATGGTCTATTACGCCGGCATCCACCTGCTCCACTACTCGCGTCAGACCACCCTGCTGCTCTGCTGCATCATGTCGTCGAACACGCTGATAGCCTACCCCATCATCACGAAATACGGTCTGCAGCGCCATCGTGCCGTCACGCTGTCGGTGGGAGCATCGATGATTGCGCTCACCATGGCGCTCATTTCGCTGTCGTTCATCGTCAGCGCCGTGCATGCCGAGACTGCCGGGGGCAGGGTATCTCCGCTCACTTCTTTCCTGTTTCCGCTGCTGAAACTGGCACTCTATCTGGCAGGCACCATCTACATCCTGCCCCGGGTGACCCGCTGGTTCCTGCAGCGCCACAGCGATGCCGTGACGCAGTTTGCCTTTGTGATGGCGGTGATGTTCCTCAGCGCGGCCATCACATCGTTCATCGGACTGGAGGGCGTGCTGGGTGCATTCTTCTCTGGCCTGACGCTCAACCGCTACATCCCGCGCGTTTCGCCGCTCATGAACCGGCTGGAATTCATCGGTAACGCGCTCTTCATACCATATTTCCTGATTGGCGTAGGAATGCTCATCAACATCGGGGCTTTGTTCGACAGCTGGCACACGGCCTATGTGATGGCCATCATCGTGATTATCGGAACGGTGGGCAAGATGGTTGCCGGCTATCTCGGCAGTTTCGGACTCCGGTTGCCGCTCACCCACGGACACATGATGTTCGGACTTACCTCGGCCCACGCCGCCGGTTCTATCGCCATCGTCATGGTGGGACTCAAGCTGTCTATCGGCGATGGCAAGTATCTGGTCGACGGAGACATGCTCAACGGTGTGGTGATGATGATTCTCTTCACTTGCATCATCTCATCGCTCGTCACGGAATACGCCTCACAGCGCATCGTGCTGCAGGACAACCTTATCAACGACGATGAAAAGCAGGGCGACGACGAGAAGATTCTGCTGCCTTTGAAATACCAGGGCAACAGCGACAAACTGGTCAGCCTGGCCACGCTCATGCGCAACGTGAAGCTCAACCGCGGCATCATCGGACTGAACGTGGTGCTCGACGACGATAACGTGCAGAAGAACCAGGCCTTGGGAAGGCAGCTGCTGGAACAGACGGCGAAGGCGGCTGCGGCGGTTGACGTCAGGATGCAGACGCAGAGTCGCATCGCAACAAACATCGCCAACGGCATCATGCATGCTTTCAAGGAATACAATGCCAGCGAGATTATCATCGGTCTGCACGAGCCGAAAAACGAGAAAGACTCTTTCTGGGGCATTTTCACCGAAAGCCTGTTCACCCAGCTAAACCGTCAGATTGTGATTGCAAAGTTCGGACAACCGCTCAACACCATACGCCGCATTCAGGTAGCTGTGCCAAGCCGGGCTGAATACGAGCCTGGATTCCACCGATGGATTGACCGTCTGGCCCGCATGGCCACCAATCTGGAATGCCGCATCCAGTTCCACGGTCGACAAGACACGCTGACACTCATCAGCCAGTATATTAAGAACATTCATCCCACCACGCGTGCCGACTACCAACAGATGCAGCATTGGAACGAACTGCCTGCGCTGGCCCAGCAAATCAACGAAGACCATCTCTTCGTAATCATCACCGCACGTAAGGGAACCGTCAGTTATAAGACAGCATTCGAGAAACTCCCCGCAGAGCTTCAGAACTATTATCATCAGCAGAATCTCATCATCATCTTCCCCGACCAGTACGGAGAATCTATGAACGTGATGAGCTTCACCGCTCCGCAGAAACGCGAGGAAACCAGCGCCTACGACCTGCTTCGTTACTGGATTTCCAAGTCGAATTTCCTACACGGAAAAGAAAACAAATAACAACAAGATATGATTCATGTAAAAAATATCACCAAGAGCTTTGGTTCACTACAGGTGCTCAAAGGCATAACCCTCGACATCAACAAGGGTGAGGTGGTCAGCATCGTCGGACCGTCGGGAGCAGGAAAGACCACGCTCCTGCAAATCATCGGCACGCTCGACAAGCCCGACAGCGGTTCTGTATGTGTCGATTCCATCGACACCACATCGCTCTCGCAGAAAGCGCTCTCCGATTTCCGCAACAAGCACATCGGATTTGTTTTCCAATTCCACCAGCTGCTGCCGGAATTCACCGCGCTTGAGAACATTATGATTCCCGCCTACATTGCCGGCAAAAGCAACAAGGATGCCAAGAAAAGGGCAAAGGAACTGTTAGATTTCATGGGACTCAGCGACCGAGCCAACCATAAGCCGGCTGAACTGTCGGGCGGTGAAAAGCAGCGCGTTGCCGTAGCACGTGCGCTCATCAACAACCCTGCGGTCATTCTGGCCGATGAACCTTCCGGAAGCCTCGACTCCAAGAACAAAGCCGAACTTCACCAGCTGTTCTTTGACCTGCGTGACAAATTCGGTCAGACTTTCGTCATCGTCACTCACGACGAGGGACTTGCAGCCATCACCGACCGCACCATCCATCTGAAAGACGGAGCCGTGGTTGAGCCTGAGAATACGGAAGAGCCCATCCTTGAGGTTGCCTCTGAAGACAATGCCCCGACCGATGGCAATGCCATTGCTGAAAACACAAGCGACGAAAAAGAAAGCCTTTCCATATAGGCTAATGCCAGACTCCCCTCCCATCGTAGGGGAGGGGCAGGGGTGGGGTCAGTATTATCCTTACTTGAAAAAAATAGTCACCTAAATAACAAATAAACAATTCAATATGAAAAAATACTATTTTGCATTATTCTTCGCCGCTTCCATGATGACTGCATGCAGCGGAAAGTGGGGTAATCCGAATGAACCGAACGACTCACACCTGCAGCCATTCGAAGTGGAATTCAACTTCGGAACAGTGAAAGACGGTGCAGGCTTTGAGTACCACGACTTTCATTTCAGAAATGACGGCAAGGATCCTTTGGTGATTTCAAAAATTGAGACCTATTGCCATTGCACCGCGGTGAAATATCCGCAAGAACCCATCAAGCCCGGAGAAGAGGGAGTAATCAACTTAAGACTCGACGGTGGAGACGTATCACCCGGTTTCTTCTCTCGCGACATCGACGTATACTACAACGGCAAAGGAAGCCCCGTCCGCCTGACCGTCAGCGGCAAAAAAGAAGAAATGCAAGAATAGCCTCCGCCCCGTATAGGGATGCAAAAAGCGCCCAAGTCGTCAGGTGTTGAACGGTCGTACCGTTCAAAAAAAGAAAACAAAAAACTCGCGCCCCTAATCATAGAGGCGCGAGCTTTTTATTATCAGATAGCTGTTTACTCAGCAACACAGATTGATACACGGTTCAGGTCGTTCTCCTCGAACGGTTGAACGGTGTCGCCGTAGCTGTCCCATGTGATGCGACTCTCGTCGATACCGAAGTCGTTCTTCAAAGTATTTACGACAACGTCAGCACGACCGGCAGCCAGACGAGCGTTGATGCGCTCGTTACCTGTGCCCTTGTCAGCATAACCAGAAACAACAACCTTTGCGTTGGGATACTTCTTCAGGTACTCAGCGATGTCAGCCACCTTCTGCATTTCGCGCTCCACGATAACAGTACTGTTGATGGTGAAGAACACGTCGCGGCGAATCTTCTCCACCTTAGCGGGTGTAACGTCGATATACTTGTAGATAGTATCATACTTCACAACGTCGCGATATACATCGTGAGTCTCGGTCAGACGGGTCTTGCCCAAGTTGATGCGCAGACCAGCCAGTGCATTGAAGTACCAGTCGGGGTTGTCAGCATTCTTAGAGTTGTACTTGTCGGTCAGGATGTTGGCATTACCCTCGAGAATCAGAGAAACAGCATCGCTCAGACGGAAGCCCAGCTGCAGACCGCCACGTCCGAAAGGATTAACCTTTGTGCCGTCCCAGAGATACTCCAGCTCATAACCATCCAGAGTTCTAATCTGCTTAGCAATGTCCTGAGCCTCGTCGTTCTTCCAAGCAATGTTAGCACCACCGCCTACGAAAGCAGTCAGGGTGAAGAAACGATCAGGATTCCATCCACCGATAAGACTTGTGATGTCGAACATCAGGTCGATACCGGGAGCCACATAGTTCCACTTGTAGTCGAAAGTATAGGGATGGTTGGCATAGCTGTTCCAACCGCCCTTGCTCTGCCAGCCATTAGCCTGGATGCGGGCTGCAAACCACGGGTTGAACTGATAGCCGATACCCAGCTGAACGTTGGGTGAAATCAGCTTGTCGAACTTAGCCTCACCAAGCGTGTACTGGGCACCGCCCTGCAGTGTGATGAAGGCGTGCTTGTTGAACTTCTGAGTCACGTCCTGGTGATCGAACTCCTGCACAGTGCGCTGGTCGACGCGGTCAACCACCTTCTTCTGCTGTGCTGTGGCGGTGAGGCTAACGAGAGCCATCAAAGCCACGATAAAAGATTTCATTTTCATAACGTTATAAAATTAAATTAATATATTGATATTTATTTTACCATGATTTTCTTACCATTGACGATATACACGCCCGGCTTCTTCATATTCTCCACGCGGCGTCCCGTCAGGTCGTATATTATCTGCTCACTGCCGTCAGCTGCATTAACCTCGTCGATTCCCAGAATGTCGATAATAACATTGTTGACGGGGAACTGGAAACTAGTGGCAGTGTTTGTTCTGCATGCACCAGTGAATTTATTGTCCTTCAGCCATTTTCCAAAGTTAGCGTCACCAAGAGCTTCACTAGGAACAGTCACATAATACATGCCGCTAAGATACTTCAGTTCATTCTCAGTGAACGGATTATCCAAGACAAGTTTCACGGCAACTGTACCATTCAGCCAATCGTACTTCAAATCCTTCTTGTAGTTAGGATAGGCTTCCAAATGTCCAGTTTTCACCAGAGCACCATTGATATTATTAATCGTAATCTCCTTATCGGGATTAGGCACGATTGACGAGGCTGTAGAGAAGAATATCAGGTCGTTCAACCATACATCAGCCACCACATCAGCATTAACACTTGGATCCATCCTATATTTTACTTCCACAGCAAAGGGATAGTCATAGCTGAAATTAGGCTTTGTGGTAGGCTCGGAAGCCTTAATCGTAATATTCAACTGAGCAGAAGTACCAACTACAGATGAGCTTTCACTAGTCGGCACATAGCTGAATGTTTCGGCAGGAACGTTAAGCTGATAGTCGCCTGCAGCTAACCCTTCTGTGTTAACATTGAACTTTGCGGAGGTACTAGCAATCTTGGTCAATACCGTATGACCTGTGTTTACTCGTTCACCACTTCCCGACTTCACAAAATAGGGAGCCGCAGAATCGTCAATGTCCGCACTCTTCACATTAGAAACTACTAATGTTATCGGGTCGCCAGCCTTGCTAATTTCAATTGACTTCAGATTGTTATCAAACGTAATATCTGCCTGAGTGGGATCAGGTGTTTGACCAGATGAACTTCCTTTAATAGTGATACTCAACTTAGTTAAAGTTCCTGTAACTGATGAATAATCACTCGTCGGTGTATAACTAAAGGTCTCAGCAGGAACATACAACAGGTACTCACCCGGTTCTAATCCTGTTGTATTCACCGAGAAGCTATAAGGACTGTTCTCTACCTTTGTCAGTATAGTTCCGGCAAATTGTATTCTCTCAGGATTACTAATCTGGCTTTGCTTTTCGTAATAAGGAAGCGAGCCATCGGCAAGTTCTGCACTCTGTACATTGCCAACCAAAAGCGTGATTGGATCACCGGCTTTCTCTATCTCAATTCCTTTTAGGTTATTACCAAAAGTAATATCAGCCTCGATAGAAGTCGTGGGATCAGCGGGTTCCGAGGTTTCCTCGAAGATGAAGGCACTCGAAGATGAACTGCTGAAGAAAGTCGAAGCCGTGGGTGAAGCAACAATCGCTAAAGAAGGATAGCTTACGGCAGCAGTCGAATTACCCAAATCTTCATCGTTGGCATTGCGACCTAACCATCCTGAAATCGAGAACTTACCAATAAGTTCTGTTGAATCAGCATTCTCAACTTGCAATTTAGTTACCTGGAGTTGGGTAGCCTTACCAGACTGATGATATACAAAACCATCAAATCCAGAAGGATTGCCAAGAACTGTCAAATAGTGCTCATCCTTTGTCTTAAACTCAAAATATCCATTTCCTGCAACAGCTTGGAAAGCATCTGTTGCACTATAGGAAGACTTAAGCGTAACTTTCTGATTGTCGTAAGACAGATAGGCAGTACTACCGTCAGCACTGATGCCTGCTATACGATACCATTTGCCATCGGCAGGCATCTTCACGTTGGTCTCATTATAATAAGCACCTATGGCTTCCTTAATTTCATCCGTTGAAGCTTCCTTACCCTTGTTAATAACGGTAGTTAGTGCGGCATATGCGGCACTTGATGTAGTGGGGTACCCCATCAGACCGTTATCTGTAAACTGCTTTAACTGTTTGGCAACTGCCAGTTCTTGAGCCTCGGCAGATTCCACTTTATAGGTCAGCGTGAAGGCCGGGTTCCACCGCTCGTTGGCAGCGTCTCCCATCATACCATTATAGATTGCCATTTCAGGAACAACGATAGTCCAAACGCCCTCATCGGTAATAGATCCACGTGAGTGGGAAATCGTAACGCTCTTCGTATTACCCTCCGTAAGAGCCAGCTTTGCCGTGAACTGCTGAATTCCGTCCTTATAGAAAGTAGCTGTAGAGTTCTCAGGAACGCTTACAAATTCTTTAAATATAATATCAATGGATTGCGGCAACTCATTCAGGGTACCTTCAGCAGGACTTATGGAAGAATAAATCAAGATATCACGCTTCGGATTCACACGGAAGGGGATAGTAATTGATTCATGAGACCCGCCCTCAGAATTCTTAAAAGCACCGGCAGGCACACTGACAGTATAGTCACCATATGCTGTATAAGTCTGACTCGTGGAAAGCCTTACAGAAGTTCCGCTCACCGAAGGAGTCATAGCGACAGGACTAGAGATACCAGGACCAGAAAGAGTAATACCGTTAGCATTAAAGTTGGAAGAATTGATATTCATATTAAAACTCAATGTCATGGCATTGAATGAAATCACTTCACTTCCAGCAGACGGGTTAGAAGACACAAAAGTCAGCGGTTTTGAGGGTTTTTTATAGCAGACCTCTATAGTCTCAATTCCTGTCTTTTGAACACCATTATGTATTTTAACTGTATCTGTCTTGGTAGTAGCAGTCCACAAACCAGTCTTGCCATCAAAAACGCCAGTGGAAGAATTAGTTAACGAGCCAAGTGACCCATTTAACTTGACAGAAACCAAATCACATCCATTGGTAGTACGTATGGTAATGGTTGAACCTGCACGCATTTCCAGAGCATAATAGTAATATGGTTTGCCATCATAAGTTAATGAATAACGAGGTATCATTACACCACCTACACCTGTTCCTAAAGTGAAACTTATCTGTATATCTTTGCTAATTATAGCTTTCGACGTTACTATAACACCCTGATCGTCGAAACTACCGTCCCACATATCAACTGCAGGACTAATAGTTAATTGCTTAGGATTGGTAAAGTCAAACAAAGCAGTATCGTCAACCTCAGCAAAGGCAGATACAGATATAAAAGCCAATAGGAAGAATAAAAACTTTTTCATATATGTCTAATCTAAATGTGGTTTCAATTTTAGAGATGCTCTTCATCAATCTCATCCTTTGTTGTCTTCACGCAGAGTTTCCACTCTCCGTCAACACGGACAGGATTAAACATGAACATCGTAACAGGAGCCTCTTTGGTACCTGCCTGCTCGGCTGTAGCAAAAGTAATTGCATACTTCACATCATTGCATCCTTCGAGCATAAAAGAGAAGTACTGACGCTTATAGTCCAGCACGGGAAACATCTTAAACTGGCGACGAAGACGCTTATCCATCTTCTCACTCAATTTAGAAATAGCTTTCGTTGAATCATCGTATTCATAGAGATTCGCTATTACCTGATCAATCTTTTTAGCCTTCAGCTGCTCCATAGCATCGTCGCAAATGCGAAGCATAGCGGCAGTGTCCTGAGAAGTCAGCTCGCTGCGGAACTCCTTAATCTGTTCCTCACGGGTCTTAGGTTTACTTTTACAAGCGGCTACCAATGTAATAATTGCAACCGCTATAACAATGAAACTGTACTTTTTCATAATAATTTTTTTAAGAAGGAAAAGAGAGTGCGCCTGCTCTTACGAGACGCACTCTCTTATTAGAGCTTTAGATTATTGATTTGTAATCAAAATCTTAATTTTTAAATCTCAGGATTGTGTCCATGAGTTGTATCAATGTGCCAGCGGATGGTCTCCTTAAGTGAACCCCACTCGTAGAAGATTTCAACAGGAACGATGATATCGAACTCAGTCACATTAGGATTGTTGTTCTGATAGTAGATAGAACCGAAGCGCAGCTTCTTAGCCCAATCCAGAGGATAGATACCCATGTATTCCTCAATTGCGGCTTCCTTCTCCTGATAGTAGAACTTATTAGGATTAATAAGACCCCAATTGCTAGCATCTACATTGTATACATTCGGCAGAGGCATACCCTTCCACTGAGCACCAGTCTCGGTCCAACCTTCACCCCAAATAACCTTAGTAGCGGTCATGTAAGGCTTACCTGCCCACAGGTCTAACTGACTGCTAACCTTATCGAGAGTTACGAAAGTCTCAGTGTCAGCCTGATGCATATTGGTCTTCACAACGCTTGGACGCATATCAAGAGAGATACCCTTCACATTGTAGTAAGCCCAGAACCAGTAGTGGTTGTCAGCCATGTTGCTGCTTACGCGGTACATGTAACCCTGGTTGTGACCAAAGTCACCCTTTCCATCGTAATCACCACGCCAGTCGAACAGTTTCAGGTTATCGAGCAGATAGAGAGTATTCTCGTTAGTATTAGCATCGAGAGCGTTCTGCAGTGAAGGAGTCTTCAGGTTGATAGGACGCTGCCAAGACACCAGATAAGTAGCAATGTTGTGATCCTCGTGGAGAGCCTGTTCAACGAACTTAGCTACGTCACAACCATTGTTAGCAACGAGACCTACCCAAGAACGGAACTGCTGGTTGATGTACTTCTGAGCATAGTCATAGTCGCAAGTACCATCGGCCTTCATCGGATAACCCAGAGCATTCAGAATATCGTAGAGGACAATATTCTCAGTGGTGTTAACCACATTGCTGGGCAGCCAGTGAATCAGACGAATCTGACCAGCGTCATGCTTAGTAGCTGCAAGAGAACCAGCTGTACGACCATCCTGCTCCTGCTGCATGATTTCAGCAATCGGAGTGTAGGTGTTACCAACCTTAGCATAGAGGATAGTGTTATTGAACATACCCTTGTTATAGTCAGTAGCGCAAGTTGTCATCAGAGTCTTCAGACCTTCCTCAGAACGATAGTCAGCGTCAGAACCAGACCAGTCGAACTGGAGAGTAGAAGCATTCCAAGCACCAACCCAAGTATGATAATCATCCTTAGTGATCTTCACCTTCGGCTTGAAGTAGCTAACGAGAGAACCATTAGTGTGAACACCGTCGGTCCAGTTGTCAGTAGGTTCAACTGAATTGTCATAAGTGTGCTTGTAGATGTACTTGCAGTACAGACGCTTCCAATCATTGTCAGAACCATTCTTCTGAGGAGTGATAGTGTAGACAGTACCGCTCACACCCTTGATGGTGTAGGTCTTAGGAGCGAAGTAGTACTTCATACGCTTGTCATAGTTACCAACCTTAACCTTTGAACCAGAGAGGTTCACAGCACCCTGATGCCATGCAATAGCATCACCAGAAGGTGTGAAGTCTTGCGGCAGACGGATGTAGTTTTCAGTGAGGCGGTCAGACATATGAGTATCCCAGTGCTTGTCCTCAGTGGTCAGCAGAGTGCTACCCGGAGCCATGATATCACTGATAGTAGCAGACCATCCCTTCTCAACATCAGCAGTAGCCTTCTTTCCATCAGGATTCCAGTCATACCAGAAGTTGTTGGTCTTCTCCTCATAGTAAACGATATTCTGGTCACGGGTAATCTTCATAGTCAGCTGCAGCCAGATGTAACGGTAAGGAGCATCGCTGTAAGTGTTGCTCTCACGTCCGTCAACATCGTCCTTAGCCTTCCAGCGTACCCAACGGGTTACTGTTACAGGATAAGACTTAGCGTGGTGAGTGAGATACTCAACCTCTTCCTCGTTCAGAGTCCAGCGGATCACATGGTTCGTTGGGCTACTAGCATTCAGATAGTAAACAACATTTCCGAGATATCCCTTATCCTGGAATACAGAGCAAGTATTATCTTCATCAGCACCACCAGTCTTAACAGGCTTAGCAATGCTACCATCGGCTGCGTTACCATAGATGTTACCGAAGTTGTAAACCTTCAGTTCATAACCACGAGACTGACCATCAGGAGTTGTACCCACGAAGAATGCGTACGGAGTTACGAAGCGCTCCTCGTTTGCAGGAACAGCAGTTGTACCAACCTTAGCATCTGCATGATAGGTGCGGTTGAAGGCCTCAATCTCCCAGTGACCGAGAGTGTTCTGCAGAACTTCCTTATCGAACTCAGCCCATGTGGTCTCCATTGCGAGAGGATCGCAGAGGTTGAACTCCTTGTCCTGAGCACGAACAACAGCAGTTGCATTGTCCTGAGTGTGGCAGATGTGGAGCAGGATATAACCATCGAGCATAATGTCACCCTTACCGTTCTTCAGCATTACGCGAACCAGAGGCTCACGGTCAACAGAAGCCTTAGACTGAAGATCCTGAGTGTGACCCTGACCAGCAGCATCGTACTCAACGCTCTTAGCAATCACGATACCAGAACCATCGTCCAAACTACTACGCAGGATACCATTCCACTTACCCTTAGTTGCACTGATAGCGTCTGTTTCAGCAGCTTTCAGCTCAGTGTCCTTGAAGGTAGCGTAACGAGAGTCACGTGTAGCGTTGGTGGTGATGATGTAGTCAACCAGCTGGAACTCATAGTGGAGACCAAATGCAGACTCTTCACCGTAAGCCCATGTGCCAAGGTCGTATACAGTACCATCATAAACACCAGGAGTGTTAGTCTCACGCTTCTTGATGTTCTCCTTCAGGAAGTGAACACCCAGATAAGGCTTCAAGTCAACACCTTCTGGATCGAGAGCAGGAAGTTCGAGAGCAGCACCGTTAGGATCATTCAGAGCCTCTTCGGGTGAATCCCAAATGTGGATACGCTTCTCAGTGCAGTTGAACTTCTCGTCCTGTGCCCAACCTTCCTCGTCACCAATACGTGTGCCAGGAGTAGCAGCATTAGGACCGAGGTCGGGATAGTTCTTCAGGATAGGCTCAACATACTGAGGCTTGTTGTACCAAATCAGGCCTTCCAGCTGTACGCGGGTCGGGAGCAGCAGAGCATAATCAGAGGTGATGATGTCACCTTCAGCGTTCTTCAGCTGCAGAGCTACAGTATTGTCGGTATTATCCTTATTCCACTTATACTTAGCAAAACCATACCAACTACCACCATTTTCTGGTGCTCCATATTTTGTATAAGTTTCACCTTTTTCATTCTTAGGACTAGTATAAGCACCTGGAGTGCCAGTAATACCATCACCATCATAGCCGTTTGCAGGCCAACTGGCTGTCGGCGTATCGGTGTTACCATTAGGATTGATGGTATCATCGGTTGGCCAAGGAGCGAGCAGGTTGGGATGTGCAATCTGGATACCAGCGGTCAGAACACCTGCCTTCGTTGCAAATGTACCATTCTTCGGGCTCCACTGTCCCTGCTGTCCATAAGACAGAGCGAGGGTCTTGCCCCAGTAGCCATACTTGGCTGCTGTGTAGACAGGAACCTGAGCAGCATAGAACTCCTTCGGAGAAGAAACACCGAGAGAAGACTCAGAAGCACGAGTGTTATAATAAATTACATCCGGCTCAAGCACGTTGAACTTAGGAGCATTCTCATCATAGTCAGCCTTAGCTGAAGAAGGATTCATGTGGTACTGAACAGCCCAAGCGGGACCGTAAATCCACTCGTCAGAAGCAGTTAGCGTACGCTTCTTAACATTGAGCTGATCGCCATAACCTGTACCCTTCACAATCTGCTTTGTAGCAGGATCCCAGTGACGAGCCAATGTGTTAGGAATGTAGTCGATAACATCGGTAGCATCGAACGATACATCGTGGAGATCAGATGCGTCGGTAGTACCGTGGTGATCAACATCCTTGAAGTAATCTGCGGGATAATCCTTCAGATAGGTAGGACGAAGGATAGAGTCGCCCAGCCAAGGATATTCGATTGTCTCAATACCGTCGAGATAGAGGAACGGAACGAACACGAGGCTCTTCAGGTTACCGCTCAGAGAGATAACCACCTTGCCATCAGTTGCGTCCTGAACACCGTCGAGAATCAGTTCGTCGTTAGAAAGAACTGCAGTTACACCAGAAGCGCTTTCACCGATGTAGCTGATAGTTGTAGCCTCAACGAATGCGCCATTCTTGTAAAGGTCGAAGCAACCGGTAGTTGGGTTGGGAACATAGTAAACAGAGTCACCAGTGTCACCTTTGTCACCTTTGTCACCCTTGTCACCTTTGTCACCCTTTGCACCCTGTTCGCCCTGCTGGCCTTGTTCACCCTGCTGGCCTTGTTCGCCCTGCTGGCCCTGACCACCCTGCTGGCAGTCGCAAACAGCCTTGTAATCGGTCTTCACACCGTCCTTATACCAGTAACCGTCGTCACCGATAGTCCAGACAGTAGCATCCTTACCGTCCTTACCGTCTTTACCATTAGTACCGTTGGTACCGTTGGTGCCGTTGACACCGTCAACGCCATCCTTACCGTCTTTACCCTTGATACCAAAGATCTGGGTCTTTTGACCAGTACCCATGGTAACTTCGATACCTGGCTCAGGAGAAGAGATTCCAACCACGCTCTTCACGTAGTCGCCATTGCCAATCATCTGCATCAGCTTTTCAATACTGGCCTTGTTGGCATCGATCTGTTTCTGCAGATTATTGATGTCGTCATCATAATCCTTACAAGACGTGATCGTGCTTGTAGCCATGAAAGCAAATGCTGCGAGAAGCAAAGCACTAAAAACTTTCTTTTTCATTAGACTAATAATTTAAATTAAACAAAATTGAATATAAAATGTTCTTAAATTCTCTCACGATTACGCATACTCCTTTTGGGGGAGATACACAGTAATTTTGTGCAAATATACGCTTAATTATTATATTGCGCAAACAATTCCCAATATTTTTTCACAAAATGAAGGTTTTTTAACATTTCTAACACTTCCTGCTTAAAATAAGGGGTTGCGCGCTGTTTCAGCTCATCATAATAGGATTTTGTACCCGCGGGCCGTACACCTTATTAATATATACGCGCGCGCGAGGGGATAAAAAACACCTGTCATCTCTCATAGGCAAATGGTTTAATGGTTAAAAAATTATTTGTCAGTATCATGTTTTTTGATTTTTAATTCGATGCAAAAGTAATGCATTTTTGTTTATCTTCCAAATTTTTTCTTAACTTTTTTCTCATTTGTGCCTAATTATTAACTAAATACGGAAAATTTGTTACTTCAAGGCGTGAGTATATAATAATCGTTTTTCTAACTATGCTTACTATTTGTAGTATTGGAGTCTACGAATTCGGTTTCACCGGTTTCACTTTTTCTAAATCTCAGGAAGCCAATTCGGTATTGGTGAAACCGCGATTTCACTCCGATTTCACCGCCTCTTTACCTTAGTATCATCAGCGAATAAACTTTGTTTGCCTGACAAACAGACTTTATTTGTCCAGCAAATAGACTTTAATTGCTGAGTGATTAGGGCCTAATCACTCGGCAAAAGCCTATCTTTTGAATTCGGAGATAGAATTTAGGAGTTAGGAGTTGATATTGGTGAAACCGGAGAGAAACCGCGGTTACACCTGTAATTGCCCTGAAACCAATAGATTATGCCCGATGAAATCGGTGAAATCGAAAACTTTTATATCGATCACTTTGCTTTATATTGAACACAAAGACACAGGGGAATTCAAATAAAATCCTCCAAAGCCACTTCGCTTTGGAGGATTTTTATGAAAATGAGATTAGAATTCAGCGTTCTTCGGTGTACGTGGGAAGGGAATGACGTCGCGAATGTTCTGCATTCCCGTGACAAAGAGGATGAGACGCTCAAAACCAAGACCGAAGCCAGCGTGTGGACATGAACCATACTTGCGGGTATCAAGATACCACCAAAGTTTGTCGGTCTCCATCTGACGACTCTCAATCTCCGCCATCAATTTCTCATAACTCTCTTCGCGGACACTGCCGCCAATGATCTCACCAATCTGCGGGAAAAGGACATCGGTACCCTGCATGGTGGGACCAGGAGCCACACAGCCCTGATAACCAACCGAGCCTTCGCCCTGGGCCTCGTTCTGTTTCATATAGAAAGCCTTGATGCTGGCAGGATAGTCGGTCATGATGACCGGCTTCTTGAAATGTTCCTCTACCAGATAGCGCTCGTGCTCGGAAGCCAGGTCATCGCCCCAATTGCATGGGAACTCAAACTTCTTACCATTCTTGATGGCTTCCTGCAGGATCTCAATACCTTTTGTATAAGGCAGACGAACGAAGGTTTCCTTGAGTACGCCTTCCAGACGAGGAATCAGGTCGTGCTGCGGTGTGATGAACTTGTTGTTGTTGATGAACTCAAGGTCTTCCTTGCAGTTCTCTAATGCCCAACGAACGCAATACTTGATGAAATCTTCCTCCAGGTCCATCAGTTCCTCCTGATTGAGGAAGGCCACTTCAGGCTCTACCATCCAGAACTCTGCCAGATGGCGCGGTGTATTGGAGTTCTCTGCACGGAAAGTGGGTCCAAAGGTGTAGATGGCACCCAATGCCGTTGCACCCAGTTCGCCTTCCAACTGTCCGGAAACCGTAAGCGAGGTCTGCTGACCGAAGAAATCATCGTCGTAGATGATTTTCCCGTCATCGTCCTTTTTCAGGTCGTAGAGATTCTTGGTGGTCACCTGGAACATATTGCCTGCTCCCTCACAGTCGCTGGCTGTAATCAGCGGCGTATGGAAATAGAAGAAACCATGCTCATGGAAATAGGTGTGGATAGCCATGGCCATGTTGTGGCGGATGCGCATGATAGCACCAAACACATTGGTACGCAGGCGCAGATGAGCATGCTGGCGCATATACTCAAAACTCTGACCTTTCTTCTGCATCGGATAGTCAGCACCGCAAGTGCCATAAATCTCAATGCTTTCGCACTGGATTTCGCTGGACTGACCCTGAGCTGGACTTTCTACCAAAGTGCCGACCACACAGATGCATGAGCCTGTAGTAATGAGTTTGAGTTTTTCCTCTCCAATAGCAGCGGGATCTACGACCACCTGCACGCTCGTGATGGTTGAGCCATCGTTGAGGGCAATAAAGTCGACGGCCTTGGAGCTGCGATGCGTACGCACCCAGCCCTTCACGCAGACTTTCTTGCCGTATTCGGTGTCACGAAGGACACCAATGACTTTTGTTCTTTTCATTTTTATATTCTTAATAATCAAGGAATTTCTAGAATTCCTAGTTTCTCAAGGAATTCCAGAAATCCTAATAGAGATTTATTCAAATGCGCCCATGCGGAGCATCTCCACTTCCTTTTCGGTGAGGAAACGCCAGTCGCCACGACGAAGATTCTTCTTGGTGAGTCCGGCGAACTGAACACGGTCGAGCTTCACCACACGATAGCCAAGGTTCTCGAAGATACGGCGCACGATGCGGTTCTTGCCAGAGTGAATCTCGATGCCCACCTGACTCTTGTCGGTATCACTTGCATATTCGATAGCGTCGGCATGCACCTCACCGTCCTCCAGTTCGATACCTTCAGCAATCTGCTGCATATCGGCTGCAGAAACGCTCTTGTCGAGATATACATGATATACCTTCTTCTTCAGGAACTTGGGGTGAGTGAGTTTGGAAGCCAAGTCGCCATCGTTGGTCAGCAAGAGAACACCCGTGGTGTTACGGTCGAGACGCCCTACAGGATAGATGCGCTCGGGACATACGTTCTTGACGAGGTCCATAACAGTCTTGCGCTGCTGCGGATCGTCGCTGGTAGTCACATAGTCCTTGGGCTTATTGAGGAGCACATAGACTTTCTTTTCCAGTGTGACGGGCTGATCATGGAACTTAATCTCATCGGTACGCATCACTTTTGTGCCAAGCTCGGTTACAACCACGCCATTCACTGACACCACACCTGCCTGGATGAACTCATCGGCCTCACGACGGCTGCAAACGCCAGCATTGGCAAGGAACTTGTTGAGACGTACGGGCTCGTTGGGATCGAAGTTTTCCTCCTTGTACTCTATGCGTTTCTTCAAAGAATATTTAGCATTGGGATTATAGCCGCCACGCTTGTTGTAACCACCACGCTGCTGACCATAACCGCCGCGCTGCTGACCGTAGCCACCGCGCTGCTGACCATAACCGCCACGCTGCTGGCCATAGCCGCCACGCTGCTGATAGCCCTGCTGACCATAACCCTGCTGACGGGGCTGATAGCCACCCTCTTCATTGCTATTGTAACGGGGACGATAGCCGCCCTGCTGCTGGCGAGGCTGATAACCGCCCTCTTCGTTGCTATTGTAACGGGGACGATAGCCACCCTGCTGCTGACGAGGCTGATAACCACCCTCTTCATTGCTATTATAACGGGGACGATAGCCACCCTGCTGCTGACGAGGCTGATAACCACCACGCTGCTGGCCATATCCCTCACGATTATTGTAACCACCGCGAGGCTGATAACTGCCACGCTGCTGAGGAGCATCCGACTGCAGGTTTGCGCCGAAGCCCTCGGGACGGAATCCGCCCTCGCTGTCACTGTTGTTAGGTCTTGGAGAGTATGCACGCTGTGCATGAATACGCGGACGTGGAGAGCGTCCCTGTGGTCGATAATTGGAATAAGAAGGGCGATAACCTTCACGGCCACCTTCATTGTCCTGCTCTGCAGAAATTCCTTCGTTCTTGTTTTCTAAATCTTCTGACATTTTTTTAACTTTTAAATTAATATTAAGGTTGATAACTATAATGACGCCTAATCACTTAGGCTTTTTCTCGTTACGATTGCAAAACACCTGACGGCATGAGCAGCAAAAGGTGCTTACAAACCTGTATAGTTGGCGGGCGTAATGGCCATCAGTTCGGCCTTTACGGCATCGCTGACCTCCAACTGCTGAATAAACTCATGAATGGTTTCCTCGGTCATGTGCTTATTAGTGCGTGTAAGTGCCTTGAGGGCCTCATAGGGATGCGGATAGGCTTCTCGGCGCAGGATGGTCTGGATGGCCTCTGCCACGACAGCCCACGTATTGTCGAGGTCTTCCTGCAACTTCTCGGGATTGAGTATCAGTTTGCGTAAACCTTTCAATGTGCTCTGAATGGCGATGACGCTATGGCCGAGAGGCACACCGATGTTACGCAGCACCGTAGAGTCGGTCAAGTCGCGCTGTAAACGGCTTATTGGCAATTTCTGTGCCAGGAACTGAAGAATGGCATTAGCTATGCCAAGATTTCCCTCAGAGTTCTCATAGTCAATAGGATTGACCTTATGTGGCATTGCACTGGAGCCAACTTCGCCGGCCTTGATTTTCTGCTTGAAATACTCCATAGAGATGTACATCCAGAAATCGCGGTCGAGGTCGATAATAATTGTATTAATGCGACGGATTGCATCGAACACACTACCCATCTGGTCGTAGTTGGAAATCTGGGTGGTGTACTGCTCGCGCTGAAGTCCCAGTTTCTCGCTGACAAAGCGATTGCCGAAATCTCGCCAATCATAGTCGGGATAAGCCACATGGTGGGCATTGAAGTTTCCCGTTGCACCACCGAACTTGGCCGTCATGGGCACTTGCTTCAAAGAATCCAGCTGCTGCTGCAAACGATAGACAAAAACCATGATTTCCTTTCCCAACCGGGTAGGTGAGGCTGGCTGTCCGTGCGTCTTGGCCAGCATAGGCACATCCTTCCACTCTTCGGCATAGTCAGCCAACTGCTGGATAAGCTCCTCCACCTGAGGAATAAACACGTCGGTCAGTGCTTCCTTAATAGAAAGAGGCACACTGGTGTTATTGATATCCTGGGAGGTCAGTCCGAAATGGATGAATTCCTGATACTGGGTGATGGTGGTGCCGGACGAATCCTTATCAATGGCTGCAAACTGCTCCTTGATAAAGTACTCAACTGCCTTAACGTCGTGATTGGTTGTCTTTTCGATTTCCTTTACGCGACGGGCATCATCTTCGCTGAAATTGCGGTAGATATCGCGCAACTTGTCGAACAGCCCCTTGTCGAAAGACGAGAGCTGCGGCAGCGGCAATTCACAAAGCGATATAAAATACTCTATCTCCACGCGTACACGATAGCGGATGAGCGCATACTCTGAAAAATAGTCGGCCAACTTCTCAGTTTTACCTCTATAACGGCCATCTACAGGAGAAATGGCAGTCAGTATATCCAGTTTCATTTCTTTTATCTAATAATACGTATTACTTGTATCTACTAAAAACTCTAATCTTCGGCAAAAGTACAAATAAAAATTGACACTTCATAAATATTTCCCTTAATAAAATAAAAATCCCCACAACTCATATGAGGAGCGGGGAAGATTTAAATGTGGGCGTTGACGGATTCGAACCGCCGACCCTCTGCTTGTAAGGCAGATGCTCTAAACCAGCTGAGCTAAACGCCCGTCTTTTTGAAAAGCGATGCAAAGGTACGGAGTTTTTTTGTAACGACCAAACTTTTGCATCACTTTTTTCAAAAATCGGGTTTTATTCGATTGCCGAAGGGGTTAACTCCGGCTTATTCCCTCCCCTATCTGGGGGAAGGGATGCCATTAACTACAATTTATAGAGGTCGTTTGCAGCAATTAGATCGACCTTCTTTGCCTCTAGAATCTTGTCACAGCTGTCCAAATCAGTAGGACGAATCACCACATGAGCAATATCACCGGCAGCAAACGAATAGAGATACTCGATGAACACGCCTTGAGAAGAAAGATAATCGAGGACTACAGCCAGAGAACCGCTGGTATTTGGACAGTTAAGCGCAATGACATCGGTCATTTTCACAGCAAAGCCAGCTTCCTTCAAGACCTGATATGCCCTCTCTGGTTCCGAGACAATGCAACGCAGTATACCGAAATCGCTATTGTCTGCAATGCTCATAGCCGAGAGATTGATGTTGGCCTTACCCAAAGCTTCGGTAACCTCAGTGAGACGGCCACTCTTATTCTCCAAGAACACGGATAATTGTTTTGCTTTCATAATCTTATTGGTTTATGGTTTACAATGATATTTCAAAACTTACGGTTATCGAATACTCGCTTTGCCTTACCGGTGCTGCGTTCAATACTCTTAGGCTCTACCAGTCTCACCTTAAAGCCTAATCCGATGACGCTTCTCAGTTCGGCCTCCAGTTTCTTCTGCAATCCGACAAGCACAGACATTTCATCGCTATAGAACTCTTCCTTCACCTCAACCTTCAGTTCTGAGGTGTCAGTGTTGTTCACACGGTCTACTATCAGCATGAAATGAGGCTCAAACTCAGGCAGAGAAAGGATGACAGCTTCAATCTGAGAGGGGAACACATTGACGCCACGGATAATGAGCATGTCATCACAACGACCAAGAATACGGTCCATTCTGACGAGCGTACGTCCACAAGAGCATTTCTCGTAATGAAGAGCCGTAAGATCGTGTGTGCGATAGCGAAGCAGCGGCATGCCTTCTTTGGTAAGATGAGTGAAAGTAAGCTCACCCAACGTGCCCTCCGGTAGCGGTTCACCTGTATTAGGATCGAGTATTTCGGGATAGAAATAGTCCTCGTTAAGGTGAGTACCGCACTGGCATTCACACTCATATCCAACACCAGGACCTGCAATTTCACTAAGACCGTATATGTCGTATGCCTTGATGCCAAGTGACTCCTCAAGTTTTCCGCGCATCTCTTCGGTCCAAGGCTCAGCGCCAAAAGCGCCTACCCTCAGTTTGAAATCCTCGCGGGGATATTCCGACTCACGCATGGCTTCTCCCAAAAACATGGCATAGGATGGCGTACAGCAAAGCACACTTGAGCCGAAATCATGCATCAATGTTATCTGTTTCTGCGTGTTACCA
>JAFWQT010000072.1 GCA_017508965.1 Prevotella sp.
AGCCTGATGCCGTGGCCGTGAATCTGAACGATAGCAAAGACCGCATTTTGGGCGATGTTGCCGAGAAAGTACAGTGGACATTTACAAACGTCGGAGGCGACTATCACTTTGCCGTTGGAGAAAAGAATCTCTATGCCGATAACGAGGGATTGAAAGTCGGTTCGGAAACAACCAACAATGGGTTCAGTTTTTCCAACAACGGAAATGGCTCCTACATGGGAATCAACATCGACAACACCCTGCATATCGCAGGCGTGGATGCAAGCATGTTTAGCAATGTTTGGAAGTTGGTGACGGAAGACGACGACCTCGCCAAGAACACCCAATCTGTCATTTTCAAGAAGATTGTGGATCGCCAGAAAGTGGTAACGATTACGATGGCCGAAAACTATTTTGTGGACATCAACGAAGTTCAAACGTTGAATCTCAATGCCACAATTACTGGGGCAGATTTCTCGGCAATTAGTTGGACGAGCAGCGACACGGATGTTGCAACGGTCGCCAATGGCATCGTGACATTGAAAAAACGTGGCTCTGTGGTCATTACTGCTCGAGTGAATGAAAACGATTATCACGACAAAGCTTCTGCCAAATGTACGGTGATAATAGATGATTCTTCACTTTCAGAACCAGGAAGCACTGCCTCAAATCCTCTCTCAGTGGCCGATGCCAAGAAATTGGCAGAGACTGGAAAAGTCACTGTCGAAGGCTATAGTAAAGAAATTGAGTTGCAACCAGGTGTCAACTACTACATCAAGGGCAAGGTGAGCAAGGTGAACTCCGGCATGATGGCCATGTTCGGCGACATGGATTTTGGCGAGATGATGGGCAGCATGGGCGGTGGAACCAGCATCGGTGGCGGTGGAACAGGCACAGGCAGCGGTGGAACCAGCAGCTTTAATTTTGAAGATTCAATGGATGATATGGACTTCGATATGGAAGATATGGAAGATTCGGGCTTCGACATGTCTTCCATGGGCTTCGACATGTCTTCGTTAGGCTTCGACCTGTCTGCCATGTTTGGCACCTCCGACAAAGTGACCTATTACATCTCTGACGATGGCACGAAAGACGGCCAGATGAAGGTGGTCAATGGTTGTGGCACATTAAAGGGCAGTACCAGCGCAATGGAATTTAATCCAATTCCAAAACTGAGTCCTGGCGACTGCGTAGTAGTTTGCGGACCACTGGTCTATACCGAGGATACAAGCATGTTCTCCGGCATGATGGGTGGTAATAGCAGCGACGAGCCGAAAAAGTCTGGTAAGGTTGATGAGATGAATTACCTGGCCGTATATGACCCGACATTGCTTGTTGAGGATAAAGAGATCTATGTCAACAAGACATTAGAATCCAGTGATGTGTATAGTATAGACAATTATTTTGATTATTTTAGCAATCAGATGAAGATTATTGAAGGAATGACCATCAATGAAGCCACCTTCAAGTCTTCCGACGAGGAGATTGCAAA
Organism: Prevotella sp.; assembly: GCA_017508965.1. Taxonomy (GTDB): domain Bacteria; phylum Bacteroidota; class Bacteroidia; order Bacteroidales; family Bacteroidaceae; genus Prevotella. Next base: position 1,472 of record JAFWQT010000072.1, read on the forward strand.
ATGGGATGAAGACAGCAAGAAGATTGTCGGTGTCAACGAAGGTAAAGCCAAGATTACAGTCAAGGTTAAGGTAATTATTACACCTGACGATGAATCCACAACGGATAAGAACGAGGAGAAGTCATACACCATGAAGCGCAAGTTCAAGCTTATCGTGAAGACAAGAGACCTCCTTCCCGCTGGTTATTACGATGGTGAATGGGAACTGACAACGAAGACCGACGACCTGAAAGAAGGTACCCGCCTGGTACTCGTCGGCACGAGAGTGAAGGACGATAAGGTAACCGACTACATGATGGTTGAAAACAACGCCATGATGGGCGGCGGCAAGAACGGCAGCAAGATAGAATTTGATGCCGCCGACACTGATAAGGAAACGATTAAGAGTGAAACTGTTATTAAGAAAAAAGGACTGGAGGTTGTTCTTGAACAGGCAGAAGATGGCACTTCTTGGTATCTCAACGTTGGTACAGACGAGAATGACACACCGCTCTACCTCTATGCCTCCGTTAAAAAAGAATCTTCCAATAACCAGAACCAGCAATCTGGCGGCACTGGTGGTACTGGCGGTACTGGTGGTACTGGCGGTACTGGTGGTACTGGCGGTTTTAACATGGATGAGATGATGGAAATGTTCAACCCAAGTTCTGGACTGAAAGTAGGCACCAAGGCTGAAACTGCCAGTGATGTCGCAGGAGTTGACAGTCTAAAGGCTACTATCACCATCGCTGACAATATTGCCACCATCAAGTTCCCAGCGGTTCCTGACGACAAGAACAATACCATCATGCTTTCAAGCTCGTTCGACATGGAAGATATGATGGGAATGTTCGGTGGCAACAATTCGGAAGGCGGTAATTCCTCCAGTTCAAGTTCCTTCGACATGGGCTCCTTCGACATGTTCATGGCTTCGTTCAACACCAAGAAAAAAGATGATGATAAACCGAAAGTAGAAAATAACGAAACGAAAGCTCCCAAGTGCTTCATGCCACGCATCTACCGCTTCGTACCTGATCCATCATACAATATTACAATTGGCTCAACAGAATGGAAGACCATTGTTTCCTACAAAGATGTATCGGTTCCCGATAATGTTGAGGCTTACATTGTAACGAAGGTGACGCCTGAAGAGACTCAGAGCGTGGCAAGTCTCAAGCCGGTAAAAGAACTCAAAGGCGGTGAACCCTATCTGCTCCATTATACATCTCAAGCAGATAACTACACAATGACCTTGTTGACTCCTAATGATCCAGACGAGCTTGAGACTCCCGAAGGTAATTTGCTTTTAAAGAGCGACAGGAAAACCGCTGGCACTAAAGACGGTTCCACTGTCTATGTGCTAGCTAATAAGAGCTTAGGCGTTGGCTTCTACAGGTGGACTGGTGACGATCTCGGTGCTGGACGTGTTTATCTGCCCGTTGGTGCAACTGTTGCTGGTGCCCATGAGTATTGTGGATTCATTGAAGACGGAACCACCGCTATCCTGTCCATTGACGATTTCAAAGCAAATGTAGGTCCCTTCTACGACCTGCAGGGACGTCGAGTGGATAATCCTACGAAGGGTATTTATATCGTCAACGGTAAGAAAATCGTGATTAAGTGAGCGTCAATCAAGCTCGCTTGAAATTGACCGAATGTGAACGATTTATTTAAAGTCATTGTAAAATAAATAAACGTCTGTGAGGGGCATCCCCTACGGTATGCCTCTCACATAACAACATCGAACGAAGATGAAAAAAACATATTTGCAACCAGAAACGGAAAGTCTGGAAATAAGAGACCATCAGCCTCTCATGAGTAATACGGTTACCTTGCCTGTAGGTGACGGTGGCACATCAGGAACGCCCGATTCGAATGATGACGTTTCTGAATTTGAAGACCTTCTTGCCAAGCCCGGTATCATATACGATGCATGGGAAGACGACGACAAAGAAATTGACTTTCATACATACGATTAAAAAGTTATGAAAATAAGACTGATCCTCATTGCTGCAGCGGTGAGTCTCACACTCACCGGCTGCGGCTGTTTCGACAAGTATGAGTCGAAGGGCTCTATTCCTGCCGATGCTTACGGCAACGACGTGAAACTGACCGAGACCTCGCTGGCCCAGATGTCGTGGCGTGAGTTCTTCACCGACCCGCTCTTGCAGCAGCTCATCGACAGTGTGCTGGCGCGTAACACCGACATCAACAGCGTGCGCATAGCTGTGGAAAAGTCGGAAGCCTCCCTAAAAGCAGCGAAGCTGGCCTACCTGCCCTCGCTCTACTTCTCGCCCCAGGGAACGCTCTCGAGCTTCGACTACGGACCTGTGAGCAAGACCTACAACCTGCCCTTGCAACTGAGTCTCGACATCGATGCCTTCGGCTCGATTACGAACCAGAAGCGGAAGTCGCAGGCCGTGCTCATGCAGGCTAAAATCCGTGAAGAGTCGCTCAGGGCCAACCTCGTGTCGACCGTAGCCCAGCAGTATTTCATGCTGCAGCTGCTCGACCGCCAGCTGCAGATTCTGACCGCTACCGACAGTTTGTGGAATGCATCACTGGAAACCGAGAAGACGCTCTGGGAAAACGGCAAAATCTACTCAACCGCCGTGAATCAGATGGAGTCGTCGTACCTGAATGTGAAGACACAGATAGTTGACACGCGCCGCAACATTCGCAGCGTGGAAAACGCCATCTGCCGTCTGCTTGCCCAGACACCACAGCACATCAAGCGCTCGGCGTGGGGAAGCTCGCTGCATCATCCTGAGGCAAAGGGCGACACCGGACAGCGCATGTTCGACACGCAGTTCCTGTTGACGGGTGTTCCGGCCATGCTACTTAAGAACCGTCCCGACATCCGTCTGGCCGACTACGCCATGGAGGAAGCCTTCTATAACACACAGGTGGCCCGCTCGGCCTTCTTCCCAAGCATCACGCTTTCGGGAACTGCCGGATGGACCAACAGTGCCGGTGCCGTGGTTAATCCCGGCAAGATACTGCTCAATGCTGTGGCATCGCTCACCCAGCCCATATTTGCCCGTGGCCGCCTGAAATCAAATCTGAAGATTGCCAAACTCACAGAAGAAGACCTGCAGCGCAAGTATGTGCAGACCGTTATCGATGCCGGCAACCAGGTGAACGAGGCGCTGGCCGACTGTCAGGCTGCCCGTGAGAAGCATGGCTACTACCACCGTCAGGTGGAGGTGCTCCATGAAGCCTACAAAGGTACTCACGAACTGATGGACAACGGTAAGGCTAACTACCTGGAGGTGCTCACTGCTCAGGAGAGTCTGCTGAACGCCCAACTCAACGAGGCCATGAACATGTATAATGGTGCGAAGGCCGTCATTGCCCTCTACATCGCCCTGGGTGGAGCAACGAAGTAAAGAAACACGACGATATAATGCTGTCAAAAGGGAGGCTGAATCGATTCAGCCTCCCTTTTTTTCTGTTTAATATTTGCCTAAATATGTCTTATTATGGAAATTCCGATATAATAATATAAGATAGGACACGTTTAGGTAAATATAGGACAGTAAAATTTGAAAATTAATGACGAACTTTGTATTTGAGAAAGAAAAAACGAACAGGATGGGAAGTGCAAATTTAAAGCCCCGAAGAGGGAGTGACACTTATGAACAGGGGACGGTTCCCCGTTCACATAAAAAGAATAAGCTGTATCAGGGAATAGAATATTGTGCATCAGAATCTTGCGCAACAGGCCCACGATGCTTCCGCTATTAAGCAGGTTGTTGACTTTATAAATGACCTTCTCGCCAACATAGGTGTCGTTCTCATTACCGCTTGGGCCAGGAACACCAAGGTTGAAGACATCCATCATGGGAATCCAAAAACCTTGGTTCTTCGCCATTTGCTCAGCAGCACGCTGTTCTGTCTCAAAACGACTTACATTTTGGAGGCTATTTCCACATTGCGCTTCATGTACTTTGCAAAGTCGCTCGAGCTGATCGGCGATTGCTGCGATGCGGCTATTTTCCGCATCTTGCGCTCCGTCACTTCCTTGTGGAACTGGTTGAGAAATGTCATGATTCATTCTAAATTTGTTACTCCGCTGCAAAAATAAGCATAAACTTCAAATAATCCAAACTAATAGCTAATTAAAAAACATAAAAAACATCTCCGACCATTATCGCCTTGGACTAAAGATTGTATATTTTACTCAATTCTCATTACAATTTTACTCAAATCTTACAGCAAGTTTACTCAATTCTACCGAATTAAGCAAAATATAAACAAAGGAACCGGTCCCTTCACAATGTTTTCGTATATAAATCACGTGTTGAACGTCCCCCGTTCACAAATAAAAGAAAAAAAATAGCTGGCAAAATATTTGGAGGTATCGAAAATAATACCTACATTTGCAACATAAATAAATAAAATAGCAAGAAACATTTATGCCTGAAGTATTTAGATTCTACGGATTCTCGTTCTTCTTCTATAGCAAAGAACACGAACCTCTACACATTCATGTTGAGGGTAATGGCGGCATGGCTAAGTTTGTCTGGAATGGCACTGAGTTTGATTTGTTTGAGAAGCAGGGAATCAAAGCGAATGACTATAAAAAGATAAAAAAGGTGATAGACGAGAACGCTGATATTATAATTAATCGTTGGAAAGAGTATTTCGATAAATAAGGAGGACTGTGTATGAAGATAAAGGAAATTTGGTTCGATGCCGACTATATTTACGGCAGAGACGAAGAGGGACATGAGTATAAGCAATCTTTGTTGTGGTATCCGAAACTTCGACAAGCTAACGATGAAGAGCGTGGCAGATATTCCTTTGGTTTCGACGGCATTCATTGGCGTAACCTTGATGAGGATATCAGTTTTGAGAGCTTCGAATATGAAGATGCTGAACCGAGTGACATGCAACGCTTCTTCCTTACTCACAAGGAAATCAATGTGGCGGAGTTTGCCCGTCGGATTGGTATGAACCCCACATTACTGCGAAACTATATCAATGGGATTAAAAAACCATCGAAAAAGCGTGAACAGGAAATACTTGACCATATTCACAAATTAGGAGAAGAACTCACAGCAGCATGAGTGTGAGGCTAAGATTTCTCAATTCCCCTGAATTAAGCAAATAAAACACAAAAAAAACTGTGAACAGGAACCGGTCCCTGTTCACACGACCTGCAAGGTAGGCGCCTGCAAGGACAACCTACCCCAAAGGGTATCTATATTCATAAGGGGAAAATAGTAATACGCTAATTATAGCGCCGGGGCCACGAAAACTCCTTTATCAGGTGAATGTTTTACTGTCTGACTTTTGTCGTATTGCGCTTGTCGGACATGATTTCGCGGGCGGCGGCATGGCTGTCGAACTCGACCTTTCGGCTACTGAAATCGGGCGTGTTGAACGAGTAGAGACTCTCGTCGTAGTATTCCCACGGATTCTCTTGCGGCAGCAGGAAGGGCTTAGTGCCCCGGCCGTTCTCATCGATGGAGGCCAGATAGAGGCGGGTGTGCAGTCCGTCGCCGCGGCGACTGGTGAACACTATCCAATGGCTGTTGACGTTCCAGTTGTGATAGCTGTCGGTGTTGTCGCTGTTTATCTCGGTGAACGGGCGCGACTCGCCGGTCTGCAGGTTCATCAGCCACTGGTCGCTCTCGCGGTGCCAGATAGAGAAATAGCCATAGTCGATAAGCGTGAAGAGCATCCACTTGCCATCGTAGCTGGGGCGCGGCCAGGTGAGGCTCTTGCCCATACGGACGGCATTGAACAGGGTGTCGACCTTGTTGCCGTAACGGCCCGTGGCGGGGTCGAAGGCAATGCTGCAGAGGTTGTACTTCTCGTTCTTATAGTCGTGGGGGTCTTCCACCTGTCTGCAGGTCATGTAATAAATGGTCTTGCCGTCGGGCGAGAATACGGGCGAATTCTCACTCCACTCCTTGGTGGAGACGAGCGAGTCTTCGAGTATCTCGCGCGTCTTGGGATTATAGACAAAAATGTCGCTGCTCAGGTCGAACACCTCGATGCGCTCGTTGTGGATTTCGTGGAAGCCCTGGCGCGTCTGGTTGGTGGAAAAGGCGCAATAGTCGCCAGAGGGATGCCAGTAAGGATAGACCATGGAACCGCCCAGCAGTTCGTTCTTGGCTGCCAGCACGTCGCGCTGACCGTCTATCTGCATCAGCGTGGCACCATGGTCGCCGCGGATGTGGACCACCATTCGGTCGGGGTTGGTGCGGTTAGTCATGTGACAGTTCACGCACTGGCCCAGCAGCTGGGTGTTGTCGATGATGGCCGACTCCTCGAAGTTGGCAAGGTCGCGCTGGTAGATGCCCATGTGACTGAACACCTCGTAGCCCGGAGCGATGCGGCGATAGGTGAGGCCCCACTCTTCCAAGTCGTACTTGCTGACGTACATCTTGAAGTCTTTGTACTGCGTCCATTTGCCGTCTTGTTTCACACAGACGGTAAAGGTAAGGTCGCCGCCCTTGTTGGCAGCCGTCAGGGCGTGCCACTCATCAACATCGAAACGTGCCCAGGCATCGTTGGCATGCAGCTGGCCGCCCTTGGAACCCTTCACCACTACATCCACGGCTTCCACCTCCTGGTCGCTGCGGATATTGAAATTCAAGGGGGCAATGCCGTCGGGAATCGTCACGCCCGTATAGTCGGGATAGATGGAAGGCAGCTGATCCACGGTCGTTACATTCTCGGGAGTTGATGAACAAGCCACCAATAATAACGATAACGATAACATTAACGTTAACGATAACGATGACGATAACCTAAAAAATGATATAACTCCCTCCCTATAGGGAGGGTTGGGGTGGGTCTCTTTATTCTTCATTTCTTCATCATCTTTGCAAAATAATACCAATATGTTCCACGGAAGGATTCTATGTCACCTCCCTGCGAGAGCTGCTTACCGAACTCCATGAAGCGCTGGCCCATCAGCTGGCCTACGCCTGCGGGGGGCTGTCCGGCCTGCTTGCTGTGCTGCGCCCAGTAGATGAGTCGGGTCTCGAGATAGGAGTTGGGCACATGGTCGAAATTCATATACTGCCCAAGGGGGAAATACTGCTCGAAACGGTCGATGTCGCCGTTCAGCTGTTCGTAGGCCATCAGGTAATCGTAGGCCGTCACGTTCTGCTTGTTGCTTACCAGCAGCAGACCAATCATCTGGTCCAGCTCGCGGTCGCTCGAGAGCAGATCTTCTTTGTAGAGATTCTTGCGCACCGCTCCGAAGAAGTGATGCTCGTTGATGGCGCGCTCGCTTTTCATCAGCTCGAGGGTGCGATCGGCCCATTTGCGGTAGAAGAGCGTCTGCTGCAACTTGCGCAGATACTTGCGGGCCACCTCGTATTCGCCGTTAATCAGGTTGCATTCGGCCAGACGCTTGGTCAGACGGGCACTCTTGCGATAGCTCGTGATGGCCTCCTGTGCCTCGTAGAAATAGCGCATAGCCTCGTTTACCATACCCAGGCGCAGGTAGATTTCGCCGACCGGCACGGGAGTGGTGAAGTTGCGCTGGAACAACGGGAACAGGCCTTGCACGCCGTTCTGGTAGAACTCGAACATGCGGTCGCCCATCTGTCCGGTCTGCTGGAGTGCCAGGTTCAGGCAGGCCACACTGGTGGGGGTGGTGGGATTATTCTTCTCGGCTTTGGAGATAATCTGCTGCCATTTTTCGGTGCGCACCAGGAAATCGTAGTCGATGACCTCGTAGCGCTTGGCGTTGTACTGACTGCGGATGCCGAAGAAACCGACAATGACGAGCAACACGCCCAGGGCCACCGGGCTCCAGCGCCAGAACGAGAGCGGGCGCTGCCATCTGACAATCAGGGCTCCAACCACGGGAATCAACGTCAGACTCAGGATGATGACTGCCTGAAACAGCGGGATGATGGCCGGGTAACGATAGTAGTAGAGTCCACCCATCAGTCGGAACAGCGGGAAGGGCAGGAAGGTGGAGGAGCCGAGGATGATGAACAGGGTGAAAAGGATGGTGACGGCAGCCGTCAGCCAGCGGCCTGCGCGACGGTCGATGAACTGCCACAAGGCCACAAACAGGGCAAAAGCCAGCACCACGGCGCCCATGGTCCAATAGAGCACGACGGCCATCACCAGCGGATAAACCCAACGGCGCAGCCACTCGGCGCGTAACAAGGTGTAGCCCCACATGGCCGCCAGCGCAAAGATGCAGGCCACCACGAAGCCCAGCATGACATTCTCGTCGCCCATGAAGGCCCACATCAGCAGCGCGGGCACAAAGCTGAGCACATAGGCAAATGCCCTGGCACCTGGCTGTCCGTCGGCACTGCGCCACGCCATGGCGCGATACGTCAGCCGCTGCAACAGCAGGAAGAGCACGGCCAAAATGGCTGCTCCCACCAAGGGTGCGAAATAGAACTGCACGAGGAACTCGCCCAGCCAGTCGGACAGTCCGCCCGGCAGACTAACCCGCTCCCAGAAATAGTCACCGTCCCAAAGAAACATCTGCAACTGTTCCTGGTAGGACATCACACTATAGTAAGGCACGGCCCAGAATAGGAATACCGCCACCGCAAACAGCAGCGACAGTCCCCATTGCCACGCGCGCCCTAAAGGCATCTTCCACTTGTCACTCATCACTTATCACTGATTTCTTATAATTCACATTTAAATTCTGACCCTGCTCCTCCCCTACGATGGGAGGGAGTTCGTTACGATGGAAGAGAGCTATTTACTCCCCTCCATATAGGGAAGGGTTAGGGGGTGGGTCCTTTCACCGGCTCATGGGTGTCGGCATTGATTTCTACGGTGGTGCCGTCGGGCATCTTGCGCATGAAAGTCAGCGGGTAGAGGTCTTTCAGGAAGTCGCCGAGCTGAGTGCCCTCCATGTTCTTGGCCATCTGGCGGGTGAAGTTCTTGTGGGCGATGTGCAGACTGTCGGCACTCTTCAAGAGCGCATCGGCCTTCACGGTTTCACCCTTCTCCGAAAGCTCATTGGCCGTCTTGCGCATCCTGCCATACCTGATGTTATGGATTTCTGTTTGTACTTTCCACTTCTCCAACGAGTCGTTCTGCGGAGTACCCGTGGCGTGGCTGATGGTGTCGACGACAATCTTCACCGTGCCAGGCTCGGCCACGAGGATGAGCGGCTGAAGTCCGAAGCGATAGTGGTAGTCGAGCAGGATTTTATACATCTGCAGCGTGTCGGGGTCGAAATGGAACTTCCCGTTGGTGATTTCCATGGAGTCTACGGTCTCGGCAGTGGCCGGGCCATTCAGGGGCACCAGGAAAATGCGCTTGCCCTCGTACTTGGCACCATTGACGACGCCTTCGATGTGGCATCCTGCTCCTGCAGACTGACGGCAGCTGTAGAAACATGCAACAGCCGCCAAGGCGATAAAACTTAATAGTAGTTTCTTCATTGTTATTTAATTGTTACTTTTACTCTTTCTTGATTGAAAACCTGCCGGAAGGCCTCGCGGGCATCGAACCGGACTTTCTTCTGCGTGAACTCCGGCACGTTGTAGGCATCCATCAGCTCGCCGTAATACTTGCGCGGATTGCGCTGTGGCAGCAGGAAAGGCTTCGACACCTTGCCCTCGGGCGAGACGTGTGCGAGATACAACTTGGTGTACATGCCATCCTCGCGCTTGCTGCTGAACACGAACCAGCGGCTGTTGCTGCTCCAGTTGTGGTAGCTCTCCGACTGAAGACTGTTTACCTCGCTCAGTTGGCGCTGCTCGCCGGTTCTCAGGTCCATCAGCCACAGGTCGGCATCGTTCTGCGCAATGGGGAAATTGCTGCGGCTGCTCACGGTGTACATCAGCCAGCGGCCATCGTAGGAAGGACGCACCAGCGTGTAGCTGCGGTCGGTGGCCGGGCCGTTGAGCAACGTATCGACTTTCTCGCCGAAAGTTCCCGTTGCGGCATCGAAGGGAATGGCGCAGAGGCTGCACTGCACCTTTTCGTATTCCGCCGGCACGCGGCAGGGTTTGGAAGAACTGTAGTAAAGCGTCCGCCCGTCGGCCGAGAAGGCAGGATGGATGGCCAGGTCGCCATTCTGGAGGAGCGGCGAGAGTATCAGCTGGTTGGTCTTCGTGTCGAGCACTTCTACGGAGCTGAACAGGTGGTACACCTCGATGCGCTGCCCTGTGCCCACGAAGAAAGCCTGATGAACGGCATTGGCAGCATAGGCACAGTAGCGACCTTCGGGATGCCAGCTGGCGTAGGAGCCGGCTGCCTTCGTGCTGTCGGTCTTTGTGTTATACCAAGTCTGCTTCCCGTCGCGCTGTATCAGCGTTCCGCCCCCTTCGCCGCGGATTTGCAGCGTGAAGAGATCGGGATTGTTGCGGTTGGGCGTATGGCAGTTGAAACAGCGTCCGGGCAGAACGTGTTCCGTCAGTATGGCCGTCTCTTCGAAGCTATGGATATCACGTTGATAGATGCCGATGTCGCCGCCTACCTCGTAGCCGGGCTTGATACGGCGATAGGTCAGTCCGTAATCGCTGAGGGCATCGCTGCTCACCGTCACCGTGAAGTCCTTGTATTGCGTCCACTGCCCGTCCTTCTCCATGCAGACCGTAAAGGTGAGCGTTCCGCCACGGTTCTGTGCGGTCAGTTGGTGCCAGTCGCCCGAATCAAAATCAGCCCACTCGCCGTTGGTATGCAGCTCGCCGCCTTTTGAGCCCTTCGCCACCACATCCATACAGCCGACGCCCTCGTCGAGCGCATTGAAATTCAACGGAGCGATACCCTCAGGAATCGTCACGCCCGTATAGTCGGGATAGATGGAAGGCAGCTGATTCTTCACCGTCACATTCTCGGGAGTTGACGAACAAGACAATAACAACGTTAACGATAACGATAACGAAGACGATAACAATGACCTAAAAAAGGATATCACTCCCTCCCTCATAGGGAGGGCTGGGGTGGGTCTGCTGGCTAGCATTGGTCTCTTTATCTTTTTCATTCCCCACCTCCTTTCTGCATCATTCGTTTAGCGTAATCGGCATAGGGAGAATCCGTCACATTGCCCCGCGCCTGGATGCAGCGCATCACGTCCTGATAGCCCAGCGGCATGTCGCGATAGCCGCCGAACTGCTGGGCAGCACCCAGATATTGCTCGAATCCCGGGATGTTCCCGTTCAGAAGCATCTGGGCCAGGAAATAGTCGAGGGCCATGCGGTTCTCCTTGTTGTTCATGAACAGCAGTCCGAACATCTTGTCAATCTCTTCATAACTGTAGAGGAAATCCTCCTTGTATCGCAGTTTTCTCAGCTTGCCGTATATCGGGTGGGAGTTCATCTGCGCCTCGTCGCGCATCAGCGCCTCAGCCTCGTTGGCCCAGTCGCGATAGAAGAGGCTCTTCTTCAGCAGGGCAGTCTGTTTACGGGCTGTCTGGTAATGACCATTCACCATCATGCACTCGGCAATGCGCTTGGTGCAGCGTCCGCTCTTGCGGGCATTCAGTATGGATTCCTGCGTGTCGAACATGTAGCGCTGAGCAGAATTGACCATGCCTAAGCGCCAGAAGACCTCTGCCGAAGGCAGCATAGAGGTAAGGTCGCGTGTGCGGGGAAGTATCAGCGCGTCTTCACCTGTCTGGTAAAAGTCGAACATGCGGTCGGCCAGCAGCCGCTGCTGCGCCAGAGCCAGGTTCACGCAGTTCGACCAGAACGGTGTGCGCACCACGTAGACCTGGGCGCGTTTCACGATTTCGTCCCACCGCTCGTTGCGCACCAGATAGTCCTGCCGTATCAGTTCATACATGTCCTTGTCGTAACCCTTGCCGATGCCAAGCCAACAGAGAACGGCCAGCATGGCGCCTTCGAGCACTATCATCCACGCAGCTGACTTCTGACGGGAAAAGAGCACCACCAGGATAGTGACAAACGGAATCACCCACATCAGCGTGGACAACTGCAAAGGAATGCGATAGAACTGCATCGGCTGGAACACCATCTCGGCCGTCCATTGCGGCAACAAGCAATAACAAGCCACCATCTGCAAGCTAAAGAGATAGAACGGTATCATCCACGACAGCCGCCAGGCGCCACCAAGCAGCCTCAGCAAGACATACACCCACGCCAGCGGACCGGCAAGCCAATAGACGACAGGCACAAGCAGCGCATCGGCCATCAGCGATTTCATGCCGCGTCCCTTGTTCAGCGCGTAGGCGCCCACGGCTATCAGAAGTGCCCAGGCATAGCCTAACAGCACACTGGGGTCGCCCAGCAGCCAAAGCAACAGCACCAAAGGAACAAAACTCAGCAGATAATGCCCGTCGCCCATTGCTCGCCAGACAACGCGCTGCAAGGCCACGAAGAGCAGGGCCAGCAGCAATGCTCCCAACCACTCCACATAATAGAACTGGACGACCAGCTCGCCCAGCCATTCTGAAAAACCGCCCGGCACGCAGATGCGTTCGCAGAAATAGTCGGCCGTCCACAGGAACAGCTGATACTGCTCCTGATACGACAGCGCATGGGAATATATCGAATACCAAAACAAGAACACGCCGATGCCAAACAGCACCGACAGTCCCCATTTATAATATTTCGCTATTACGTTTTTCAAAACGATGCAAAAATACAACAATTATCCGAAAGTGCCAAACTTTAGCCAGAAAAACCGCCCCGCAGCGGATAATGCTGCGGGGCGGAAATTAAATCATAGTGGATGATTATTTCTGTTTCTTGAAGCGCCAGAACGTTCCTTCCATCCAGCTGGCATTATCGCCACCCTTAGGATAGTTAGGATAAGTCAGCACTACATGGTCGTCGTCGAAATAGACAATGTCGAACTCACTGGCCGCAGGCCATTTGTTCTCTGCACTCGTGTTGATGCGCACGGGGAAGAGAATGCCGTCGCCTTCCGTCTTCAGGCGGCCCCATGTCTTACCTTCGTTGTAGCCGCCAAGGTCAGACTTGTTGCTCATGTCGTATGTGAACGAACCGTTGCCGCCGCTGCTCTTCTTGATCAGACCGTCCTTGGTGAACGTCATTGTGGCACCCTTGCCGTCGGCCAGTCCATAGCCGTAGTTGGAAATCTGCTCGTCGATGCTGCCAGTATCGACACCCCACCATGAATTACCAGTGAGCGAAGACTTGCCGCCATAGACAAGGCCACCGTAGCCGCCGTTACCCCAACAGGGCTTGGCATCATCGTCGTCCCAGGTCCAAGTGGCCTGATCGTTGTCTGTCAGCACGCCCTTGATGTCGGTGTCGCTATAGAACTGCCAGAAGGTAGCCTCTTGCCAATCAGCACCCCATTTTCCATAGTCGGGATAGATGAGCACTAAGCGCGAAGGCGAAAGATAGGCAATCTCGAACCATGTGGGCTTGGGATCTTCATTGTTATTCTTCCAGTTGATCTGATAAGGCCAGAGAATAGAGCCGGCATCGGTGTGAAGTACGCCGATCTTTCCATTCTCGGCAGCTGGATTCCAGTCGGTAACCTTGAAATTACCCTTACGGATCTGGTTGCCATCCTTGTCGTAGCAAGTGATTGTTCCGTCTTCATTGAACACCATGGTGGCATTCATGTCGTGGTCGCCGATATAGCCGTCGGCACAATGCTGGGCCTGACCTTCGAATTCCTCAGTGCTGGTGACGCCCCACCATTTGCCACTGCCTTTGAGCGCGAAGTCGCGGTTGTTGTAGTTGCCGCCGCCGTCGCCCATGTTACCCCAGACCTGTCCGTCGGGGGCATTGGTGTTCCACTTCCAGGTCTTCTTACCGTCGTCGCTGACAAGAAGTTTGACTTCGGGAGCCAGGTCGGCAGCCACTTCCACGGTGAACTGCTTTTGAGCCACCACCTCTTCGCCATCCTGGTTGATATAGCGGAAATACAAGGTCTGATTGGGGTCTGAACCACGCATAGGCACAAAATTGAACACACCGGCGGGCTTACCAGACGAGAGCACTGCCTCGGAACCGTCGGGCTTGATATAATAGATGGTCACGCCGGAGGTGTTGGGACAGTTGAACTTGATGAAGTTACCGTTGTCCTTCGGTGTGGTGCATTCTTCGTCGGCATACTGTGAGAACTGTGCGCCATTCAGCAATCCCTCAGCCGTGATGTTGGTCACGTCGAAGTCCTTGTCTTCCTTTATGGGGTCGCAGGATGTCAGCATGCCCAATGCTACTGCGAACAATATGATTGATTTTTTCATTTCTTTACTATTCTAAATTCTCAATACGTTTATTAATATACAGGCGTACCCGACATGTTGGCATCGGCCACATTAGAACCCCAGCCCGGATTCTGCTTCAGCACGTTCTCGTCGGCAGCAATCTTAATCTGTGCGGGAGGAATCTGCAGGAAGCCGTCGGTGGCAGCATAGCGTTTTGCCCAAGAAGAAGAGGCATGGTGCATGGTGGTCCACTTGCCGGTGTAGTTCACGCGAGAACCGTTCTGGCGCTCAAGTGCCACGGCAGCCTCGCAGGTCTCTCCACCGTCCTTGCCCGACCAGCGGCGCAGGTCGTTGAATCGCAAGCCTTCGCCGGCCAGCTCGAAGCGGCGCTCGTTCTTGATGTTGGCCCAGCTATAGGAAACAGGATTCAAGCCGGCACGTGCACGTACCTTATTCATCTGATCGGCAGTACCCGTCAGCTCAGAGTGCATCAGCATCACGTCGGCCAAGCGCAGCAGCATGATGTCGGCAAAGTGGTCGCCCTGGAACGAGTTGCCATTGTTATTGGCAGCTTCCGTGTTAGCCTTGCGATAGACACCCCACCATGTGTAGGCATCGTTGTGGTCAGCCCAATTGGAACCCGATGCTGTTACAGGCATCCACTTCTTGTTGTAATAGCCTGCATCTTCCGAGCAGCTGGTTGTGAACACGAAGCCTGTGCCAAGTCCCAGTTCGGTAGGAGCGTCAAGGATGGTTGCCTTCTTGCGCGGGTCGTCATCGCTCCAGTCGTTCCAGAGGTTTTCGTTGATGGTGCCCTGGCCCCAGCCCTGTCCGAAGGGAAGCGAAGCCTTATCGCCGTTTGCAACACCGGCACCGTTGTCGTCGCAGCGCAGACCGCAGTAGAGCGAAGTCATGTTGGTGAAGCCCATGGCGGTGTTGCCACTCCACTGGGCGAAGTTACCAAACTGAACCTGGAACATCTCCTCAGAGTTGCCGTTTCCGGCCCAGAACTTCTTGGCGTCAGCGAGATCCTTCACGAAGGGGTAGTCAGGTGCAGTCAGCTCGTTGGTGTACTGCCAGAGCAGGCGGAAGTCTTCAACGAGTTTATAACCGCCATTGTTGATGGCATCCTCAAGAGCAGCAACCACCTGGGCTTTGGTCAGAGGACCGCTGACACCTTCCTGCTCGGGAAGTTCGACATCGGCCAGGTTGGCCGTAGCCAGTTCACCGGCCTTCTTGTAGAAGCCCTGATAGAACATATAAGCGCGTGCAAGGAATCCGGCAGCAGCACCGCGAGTGGCATGTCCGTCACCCTGGGTGGTGGCTCCGTTCTGCATCAGGTTGTATGCGCTGTAAAAGTCAGCCAGAATGTGTGGATAGATGACGGTCTCGGCATCCTGCTGAGGGCAGGGGTCGGGAGCAGCGGCAGCCCAGTAGGCAGGTATGTTGCCCCAGAACTGTGTGCCCCAAAGATAGAACAGTCCGCGCATGAAATACGCTTCACCGAGCAGCTGGTTGCGAGTTTTCTCCTTGCCGGTCCAGTCGAAGGCATCCACGGCATAGATAATGGCATTAGCTCGGGCGATGCCCACGTAGGTGCTATGCCAGGCCACGTCGAATATTCCTTCTTTGTTTACCATCAGATGGCCAATGGCATGGGATTCTACGTCACCTGTTCCGCCTGCGCCGTTGGCATCGTCAGACATGATATAGTTCACAAACCACGGGGTCTGCAGTGGGTCTTTGCAATACTGGTTCATCACGCCATACAGGGCAGCCAGTTCCTTGTTGAGGTCATTTGCCGATGCAGGATAGTTGCTGGTGTTGGCCTCGGTGTAGTTCGAAGAATCGAGGAAGTCCTCACACGACGTGAGACCGAAGGTGAAGGCCACCGCGATTGCCATTAAATATATCTTTTTCATATTTTCTTGTATCTATTTTGAATTTATGATTAGAACTTGATACTTGCACCGATGATGAAGGTGCGGGCACTCGGATAAAGGCCTACATCAATGCCACGGATGAAGTTCATGTTGTCTTGAGTCTTACCACCGTCGGAACTGCACTCAGGATCTACACCAGTGTATCCAGTGAAGGTGTAGAGGTTCTGAGCCTGTACATAAAGACGCAGCTGAGAGAACGGGCTGCTCTTCCACAGCTTGGCGAAGTCATAGCCCAATGTGATGTTCTGAATCTTGAAGTAGTCGGCATCCTGCATGTAGCGGGTGCTCACCCACTGGTCGTTAGTGTGACCCACGGTAAGACGCGGCATCTCGTTGCTCGTGCCCTCACCGTGCCAGCGGTCGAATGCGTCAACGGTGTAGTTGTTGTAGGCATTGGCCAGAAGGGCTGTGCGGTAGCACTGCATCACCTGCTGACCGAAGGCACCGAATCCAGTCACGCTGAAGTCGAGACCCTTCCAGTCAAAGCCCAGGCTCACGCCGAGAGTCGTCTTCGGATGGGGCTGGCCAATTTCATGGCGGTCTTTGTCGTAGTTGATTACGCCGTCGCCGTCGAAGTCATCCCAGATGGGGTCGCCGGGCAGTGCACCGTCGAGAACTGCTTGTCCGGCAGCACGTGCAGCGTCAATCTGAGCCTGGTTCTGCCAGATACCGCTGTAAGACATGCCCGAGAAGTAGCCCACGGGGTGGCCTTCCTCCACTACAGAAACGTAAGAGGAGTTCTGGAACAGCGTGCTGCCATATTTGTTGGTGTCGATACCGATGGGCGAAGATGTGGCCAGACGTGTCACCTCGTTCTTGTTGGTGGCGAGGTTCACATTGGCATGATAGCGGAAGTCCTTACCGATAACGTCATTCCATGAAAGAGCAATCTCAATACCAGTGTTCTTGATGTCGCCGCCATTGATCATAGCCGGTTCCTCATAGCCGAGCACCTCATTCATCGGAGCCTGTACCAACCAGTCCTTGGTTTTCTTCTGATACCAGTCGAAGGCAAGGCCGAGACGGCTCTTCAAGAAGCGTGCGTCGATACCAAGGTCAATCTGCTCAGAGGTCTCCCATGTCACGTCGGGGTTAGGAACGTTCTTAGCGTAAGCTCCGGTGGCGTAGTTGCCCTGGCCTACAGTGTAGATCATATCGCTTGAGAACTTGTAGCCATAGTCAGGATAGCTTGTGGGCGAGAAGCCGATGTTCGACAGATAATAGAAATTTCCAATCTGGCAGTTACCGTTCTGACCCCAGCTGGCACGCAGCTTCAGGAAGTCCATCCAGGAAGCAGTAGATTCCATGAACTTCTCGTTGGTGACCACCCAACCAGCCGAAACCGAGGGGAAGTAGCCCCAGCGATTACCACGGGCGAAGTTTGAGCTGCCGTCGGCACGGATAATGGCGGTCAGCATGTATTTTTCGTCAAAGTTGTAGTTCAGACGACCAAAGAAAGAGGCGATACTGCCTGCCATGGGATTGTCGTAGCCGGAGTGTCCGGTAATATACTGGCCTTCGTAGTTCGACGGGATGTTGTAGTCCCATCCGTTCAGCACCAGCGAGTTGAGATTCTCCTCACCAACGGTGAAAGACATGGACATACCGCTGCTCCAGTTGGAACGTTCAATGGACTGTCCGGCCAGGACGTCGATGTTGTGCTTGCCGAGCGACAGAGCGTATGCCAAGGTGTTCTCTAAAGAGAAGCTGCTGCTCTGGTTCTCGCTCATGTTGAGAGAGTAGTTTGCACTGGCTCCGGTGAAGCTCGAAGAATAAGGCAGCGAGATGTTGCGGCCGTTTGATGCACTGTAGCCGGTGTTGAACTGTCCGCGGTATTTCAGGTTCTTGATGGGTTCCACGATCCAGTAGATTGTTGCACCCACGCCGAAGTCGCGGTTCTTGTTGATAGAGTTGTATCCGCCGTTCATGAAGTGGTTCAGCGGGTTTGAATAAATCATCGTGCTGTAGCCTGCGCCGTTGTCGCGGTAACTGGCCAGCGAACCGTCGGAATTGTAAGGCTTCACCAATGGGCTGGCCGTGTAGGCTGCCTGCATGATGTTCCAGTAACCGTTACCCTCGGCCAGGTCGTGGCTGCGGTGATACCAGTAGCTCACATTCTCACCGATGGTGATGATGTCGTGGTCGGCTCCCAGCAAGTCCTTACCCTTCAGCAGCACATGCTCCGAGTTGATGCGACCGCCGTAGCGCTTGTAGTTAGAAGCGTTGCTGGCACCCATCACACCGTCGTTGGAGCTGTAGTTCAGACTGATGGAGAACTTTGAACGCTCTGAACCACCGTTCAGCGTCACGGCGTGGCTGAACTGGAGCGCATTCTTGTTCTCATATTCCTTGAACCAGTCGGTTCCTTCCCAGCCGTTATTCACGGCCGTCAGAATGTCGGCAGGAACAAGCGAAGCCCAGTTAGTGGCTGTGCCGTAGGTGTTGAAGTTGGTTTCGTTGATAAGCTGCATATACTGCTTGGCGTTCACCAGTCCAGGCACTTTATAGGCATTCGACCAGCCTACGAAGCCGTCGTACTGAACAGAAATCTTACCAGCCTTACCCTGCTTGGTGGTGACGAGAATCACACCGTTGGCAGCACGTGCACCGTAGATGGCTGCCGAGGCTGCGTCCTTCAGCACGTCGATGCTCTCAATGTCGTTCGGGTTCAGGCCGTTCAGACCGTCGTTGGCCGTACCGGCATTGATACCGTCGATAATCAGCAGAGGAGAACTCTCACCGATGGTACCCACACCACGGATGTTCACCTTGAAGCCCTTACCAGGCTGAGAAGAACTCTGGGCAATGTTAACACCCGGCGATGCTGCCTGCATAGCGGTCAGGGCGTTGGTGGTGTTCAGCTTGGCGATGTCCTCACCCTTCACCTGAACCGTAGCACCGGTGACCAGCTTTTTCTTCTGCACACCATAACCCACCACCACAACTTCGTCGAGGTTGGTGTTGTCTTCTTCCAAGGTGACGTCGAGCAGACTGTTGCTGCCCACCTTGATTTCCTGGGTTTTGTAGCCGATGTAGCTCACCACCAGCGTGGCGTTCGGCCCTACATTGAGAGAATAGTTACCGTCGATGTCGGTAACTGTACCGTTACTTGTGCCCTTTTCCAGAATGCTGGCGCCGATAACGGGTCCCATGGCGTCAACAACCGTACCTGACACTTTCTTCGTCTGCTGCACCGACTGAACGGAGTTTACAGCAGATTCAGCCATTGCCTGAGGTGCCCAGAGCAATCCTGCGATTGCGCAGACACCCGTCAGCAACGCTGTCTTTTTAAATTTTTGATCCATACTTAAGTATTTAGGTTAATTGAAACTTTACATTCGTTTTTTCGTTTTCGGATTTGCGCCACCTGGTGGCTCATTTTTCATACCAGCTGAACAAACAGACAAGCCATAGACAGCATGGCACGGCTATGTCATGCTGAGCTGTCTATTACCATACATTCGTTTTTTAAATTACACATTATTATATTAGTTATTATCGTTTTGGTTATATACTACTGATTCAGGTAAATTAGAACACTTTTTCAAGGTGCAAAGGTAAAGCAAATTAATCAGAAAACATGATACTTTTTTGCTAATTATTGGGCATATCTTGTTATTTTAAGGTGTAAAATGCAAATTCATGCGTATTTTTTCGCTTTTCAGTAAAAATCTTTCTTTATTGTAATTTAAACACTTTTCACAATTGGCACCCTGCTGACAGTTTCCTGACTAAAACGCGAGTTTTACCTCCGAAAATTCAGAATTTTCTTAACAACGAGCTTTTACCTCTAATATATGATATTAGAGGCGAAGGGCTATACGAAAAACCTAGAGAGAGAAGTTGCGGGTAATCTTGCCGCTATAGGTGGGAATCACAATGCTCACCAGGTCGCCTTCCTTCACCGCAATGGGCAGGCGTGAAGTCATGATGCTCATGTAGACGCTGGCGCTGTAGTACTCAGGCACACCGCCCTGGTCGTGGTAAAGACTGAGCCACACATGGCGCGAACCGTCAGCAGCCGTTGAAACGGAATCGCACACGCAGCCGATTTTCTGCAGCGCCGTATCTTCATCGGTGCTTCCAGTCATCAGCACCAGCTCGAGATTAAGATAGCGGCGATTGGTGCTTGTCCAGCTGCTGACAAACTTCACGGGGTCGCTCTTCATGCCTTCTTTGAGGTCGGCCGTTTCACGGATAGGCGGCGCAGGCACGCTGCTGATGCTTATCAGCTCGGCATTGTTACCCACCTTATTATAATATAAAAGGCAGCGGAAGGTGGTGTCGGCCTTTGCCGCCCATGTACGCTCGGCAGGAGCGGTGAGCAGCAGCGAGTCGCCCTCGTCGGTCATCACACTAAAGATTTTCCCCTCCCCGTTGGTGTGGGCATCCACGAATTCGGCCCGCATCAGGGAATATTTACCGGTGCCCGACTCGTAGGATTCCTGGGTGCAGGAAATGCTGAAGACGGACAACAGGCAAACGGCCATGATGGACAGCGGGAGGCGGAAGCGTATTTTCATTGTGCAGCGAGTTTGTTACGGGCAGGATTGGCATACATGGTCAGCATGCGCTCACGCAGATAAGCCTCATCCTTGTTCGGGAGTGAAATCTTGGCCAGCTGACCGTCGAGATATTCATTGAAGCGCTTCACGTCGGCATCGGTGTATTCCGAGGCATGGGCCTTGGTGCCGTCGAGCACGTCCATGGCAATGAAATTGCAGGGGAAGAGGCGGTAGTTGGAATGAATCTCGTGGTCGATGCGGGCGCCAAGCTTTGCAAAGAACTC
>JAFWQT010000073.1 GCA_017508965.1 Prevotella sp.
AAATTTACGCATAAACAGCATCCCTTTCAAGGTTTCGCTTAAATAACGGGCGAAGAGAATCACGTTTCCTCACCAGATCTACTTTACAGCCAAACAATTCCTCAAGTTTTTTCTGTAGCGTAAACATAGTAGTAAACGAGGGACGCTCAAGTTCTACGAACACGTCAAGATCACTATCAGAATCATTGTCTCCACGTGCGACAGAGCCAAAAATTCCAATAGCCTTTATGCCGTACTCAGCCTGGTGTTCATTCTTAAACACCGCGAGTTTCTCCTTACATGAATCAACATCCAACATCATCTTGACTGCTTTTTTTATCTGCTGCAAATATATAAACTTTTGCCGAAACTTCCAAATTATTCTTCATTATATTATAATGAGTGCAACTATTTGGTTTTCTCACTCTCAGACAAATTGCCCATGAACTATGGAAGAAATTAGTCTTTAGGGATTTCCCTATGTTAATTTAGGGAAAATATGCTTGGGGTTTGGGCAAATTCGCTTAACTTTGCAGCGATAATTTAAATGAAAACAGAAAATGAAGAAAGTTGTGGTTTTGACAATGGGTGCTGCACTCCTGCTCAGCAGCTGCGGCACATACACGGGAGCAGGCGCCTATACTGGCGGCATGTTCGGCAGCATGATAGGTTCGGCCATCGGCGGAATCAGCGGCGGCTACAGGGGCAGCGACATTGGATCACTCATCGGCATGGCCGGAGGTGCGGCAGTGGGCGCAGCCATTGGAAGTGCGGCCGACCAGCGGGCCTATGAGGCACGGGCAGAACGCGCCGAGGCCAGGGCACAGGCACGGGCAGAAGCTCGCGAGCATGCACGGCAGCGAGGCTACGACAACCGCCAATTCGGCAAGGAAAGTGGCGGCGACTACGACGACTACGGACCCTACGGTGAAGGCGACGACCGCATCGACTTCAAAAGCGGCAAGGGCGAAAACGACTTCCCCCCGCAGTCGGCTCCCGAGCCTGTGGGACTGAACACCGAGCGCGACGGCATCTCCATCAGCAACGTGCGCTTCGTTGACGGCAACGGCAACGACAACCAGATAAGTGCCAACGAGCTGTGCAAGATTTCGTTTGAGGTGCGCAACACATCGAGCAAGCCTATCTACAACGTCCGTCCGCAGGTGATAGAGACCAGCGGCAACCGCCACATCAGCGTATCGCAGGGCATCAGTGTGGAACGGATTAATCCCGGACGAGGCGTGCGCTACACGGCAATGGTGAAAGCCGACAGCCGGCTGCGCGACGGCACCGCCACCTTCCGTGTTTCGGTGGACAATCCGGCCACGGGGCGCTCGGTAGAAATCAACAACATAGAAATAATGACGCGTAACTGAAAACCCACCCCTACCCCTCCCGAAGGGAGGGGAGTTTTTTTGTTATAAATGGTAGTTTTCTTTTTTAGAGTTGGGGAGATGGGGCTGCTGGTAATTTTCTTTCTTTGGTCGCTTCGCTTGAAATTATTTTTAAAATTATATTTAGAATTATTATTGAGCAATGAGCGACTGCCTTTTATCTCAATCATGAGTGCCCTTTCAGGGCAGAAATCTTACAAATCTTATCCAAAATCAAACATGCTGATTTTAATTAATTTTGTTGAGATTTGTAAGATTCCTGCCCGAAGGGCACTCATGCTGCATTAGAATTTTATACTTAATTCAACTCCAATGTTAAAGGAGTTTAGGATTTATTTCAGGACTTTCTTGCCGGCCTTAATGACTACGGTGCCGGCGGGAACCGAACGGCCTTCGACACGCATGCCGCGCAAATCGTAGACTGCATGGGGCTCAGCAGAAACGCTGACGGATGAGATGCCCGTCAAGGCCTCGCCGCTGATTTCCACATCGTCAATCTGCCACCAGTATTGCAGACCTTCCTGAGAAGTGTCGTAGCAGTTGAAGCGGATGCGCATATTGTCGGAGGTGTAGGGACTGAGGTCGAGCTCAATCTTGGTATATCCCGAGCCTGGTGTCACGGTATTGCCGTTCTCGTCGCGCGGATAATCCTTCAGCACGTCGAAGATGGTGGTCCATGTAGTGCCGCCGTCGCTGCTCACCTCTATAATATAAATAGGTGGATTGACCTTGGGCGTGGCATTGCCGCCGTTAGTATGCGAATAGAACGTAAGCGTCTTACCACCGGCAAAGACGGGCGACGTGAGGCGTGCCTCCTGGTGCAGGTCTTCCATCATGGTCTCGATCATGCTCATGGCATGGGTTCCGCTGTTCACCATCTTCTTGGCCTTGCCCGAGGGTGTGCCGTCGGTGTACTGCCAGCCGCGATTGGCCTCACCAGAGTTCTCGAAGGTCCATCCATTAGGATTCTCGGTGTTCTCGAAGTCATCGAAGAGGATGACGTTGCCGGTCTTGGCTTCCTGAGCCACAGTGAAGGTGCGTGCGAGCTGGGCATCGGTGGTGCTGGTGACCGTAATCTGGGCCGTGCGTTCGCTGCCGGTATCGTTGTCGGCATTGGCCACAATGCTGACGGTAGTGGTGCCGGCATCGCCACTTGTAGGACTGAGGGTAATCCATGCAGGAACACCCGAGATCTGCCAGCCGTCGTCGCTACTGATGGTCAGCGTGGCACCGCTGCCGGCCTGTCCCTTCAGCGTGAACGACTCTTCGGAGAGAATCAGTTGGTGAGTGGTTTCGAGCAGGTCGAACGAAATAGTCTCGCCGCAGGCAGACACGTTGGCAATGGCAAAATTGGCCAAGGTACCATCGCTGTAGAACGGCTTCTCGTCGGCCAGTCCGCCGAAAGCCGTGCGCCCGCTCTCCTTGCTGAAGGCAGCCTGCAGGATGTTGCCGTCGGAAGTGGTGGTGCCACCGGGACGGAAGATGTACTGCTCGTCGAGACGCGTGGTGCCGTTGTAGCCCACATTACCGCCACTCTGGTTAGGATTGATGCGATAGACGAGCAGGCCCGACTCGGGGATGCTGCTGTCGTAGCCTTCCTTCTTGCGATACTCCACCACGAAATACTCGTCGCGCCCCACGGGCTGAATCTTATAGGCAATGTTCTCGCTAGTGGTGCCGCCGACAGGGTTAAGGGTGTAGGTGCCCGGTTCGGAAATCAGCGGAATCTCGTCAATCCACTTGCAATAACGATACTTGGTGTAGGCCATCATCTGCTGCGGAGTGTCCTGATTGTCGGACATGAGGTCCCACACGCCCACGGGATTCAAGCTGCCGCTGACGTGATAGAGATCGTAGGTGCCCAGCGAGTGAGAAGTCTCGTGACAGATGGTGCCCAGCGTGGTGGGGGCAGTGAGCTGTGCGCGGTATTCATCGAACACGATGAGATAGCCCACCACGCGGCTGCCGTTGATGGTGAACTCGCCTGTGGCTGATACAAGGTCGGAACGATGGGGCCAGAGCATGTGGCGGCTGCCCAGTTCGGAACAACTGCTCAGGATGATGGTCAGATTGTCCACCAGTCCGTCGGCGTCGGCATCAACCACCACGTCAGTGCCGAGGTTCTGGTCGACATAGGCGATGATTTCCTTCATCAGCGCACGCTCGCGGGCTGCCATCGACGTGGCATCTTCCCATCCGTCGGGATTGATGCTCGATTTCTCCTGATAGTAGCCACGGGGCTGACTGGCAGTGTAGGAAGTAATCTTGGTGCCGTTGGGTGCAGGGAAGAACGTGGTGTTCCAGTCGAGCTGCCCGTACGACGAGTGCTTGAAATAATTATAGACGCTCTGCGCGCCGGCGGTCTTGTCGTTGAAGAGCTGCTCGTAGTAGTCGAAGGGATGGTCGACGAACATTACGTCGTCGGTCTCGTCGGCAAACTTCACAAAGCAAACCAGGTTGGCCTTGGTCTGACTGGCTGCCAAAAGCGGAGCCGCCGGCAAGAGCATGGCGGCCAACAAAAGCAGCTGTGATAAAAGTGTTTTCTTTTTCATCTGTCGTTTTTATATTAATGTTTAGAATTCTATAGATTCCCCTAGAGGCTTTTGTACTCCCCGCCCCTCAAGGGGAGGGGTTTGGGGTGGGGTCTGTAATGTTCTGTAATTTTAGGCATCAGCATGTATTTCTGAATACTGACCCCACCCCTACCCCTCCCCTACATGGGAGGGGAGTTTTTTAGGTAGCCTCCCCTACATGGGAGGGGAGCTGCAACGTTACTTGGTCTTGATGATTTTACGGCCATTGTGCAGATAGACTCCGGGGCGCATCGACGAGCGACTGACAGCACGGCCCTGCAGGTCGAACACCTTGTCGGACGATGCCGGAACACGGCCGGCGGCTTTGGGTAGCGTGACGGAAGTGGGCCCCGGTTTCTGGATGCCTATCACCATCGACTGTTTCTGATTGAAATCGAGTCCGGGGATGTTGAGGTCGATGTCGTAATAGTTGTCGGCCGCACCCAGCCAGCCCCAGTTCATGTGGACACGCCCACGCTCGTCGTAACCGTCAACCACCCAGGTGTGCCCGCCCATGCCGGCACTGTTGCCGCTGTAGATGATGGGGCGTCCAGCCGAGAGTTCCTCGCGGATAATCTGCAGCCATTCGGCCTTAGTGTACTTGCTGCGGTTCAGGTTTTGCAGCGTGGTTTCGTCGTAGCCGAAATAGCGACAGAGGGCCGTGGTCATGTTGTTGGCAAAACCAGTGAACGTGGAACTGGACTTCAGTCCGTAGATCATGTTCACGGCTACGCCGCAATGGAACATCAGCGTGGCTACGGCCTCGGCCTCCTCGTCGGTATAGGAACCGGAATAGCTTTCACGCATGTGTTCCCAGTCGTACCAGGTCTCGCCGAAATTGGCCTTCAGTGCAGTATTGAACATGTTCTGCCCCTGACCGATGCCAACAGCCGGATACTCGTGATAGCGCATCACCTGCGCCATGGCACATGCCACACAGCCCACACGGCAATGCTGCATGTCGCCCTGCTCGTTGGCTTTCTCCGGACAAAGAAGATTGAAGGGAGCATCCTGACCCCAAGTGGTGCGCAACAGCGGTTCCACGCGTTCGGCCACCTCCTGTGCGGAAGCAGCAAGAACGGCCAATGGCATTGCTATCAGTAACAGTAATCGGTGTATCATATAATGTGAAAAGAGGATGCAGCATAAATCCGCATCCTCTTTTTCAGTTAGTTTCGCGGCGTGTCTGCAAAGATACGCGCCAAGTTTATTTCACAATATACTTCTTGCCATTCTTAATCACGATGCCCTTGGCATTGCCGTTCACACGCTGTCCGTTCAGGTTGTAGACAGGAGTGTTGGCGGCATTTTCGTAAACGGCGACACCGCTGATGCCAGTAGGAATGTTACCGGCAGGCTGCGTCTCAATGCCGTTTGCACCAAAGTCGTCGATGCAGAAGTAGCCCGGAGTGTTGATACCCCAAGAGCCTGTATCGCTGCTGTCGAGCATGAACTTCAGCGACTTCACCTTGCCCAGACCAGAGAGGTCAACATAGCGCCAGTCGTTCACGATGAAGTGCTTGCTGCTGTCAGCATCGCGGAGGTCAGCCAGATAGAACTCCTTCGTGCCGGTCTCCTTGCCATCGGCATCAAGACCTGTGATGGTAAGCTTGAACCAGTCGCCCTGAGCGAACTTCTTGGCATAGGCATCACCATTGAGCATCGAGGTGTAGGCGTAAGCGCTGTTGGTGATGTAGAATCCAGGAATCACCGTACCCTCGGCGTTGTCCATGAAGGTAACCGAACCGCCCTGCGGGAAGGCCACACCGAATGTAGCTGACTCATGTCCGCCACCTGTAACAGCGTGGAACTGGTCGGCCAGGCTCTCGTAGCTGCTGGATGTCTGGTTGCTATAGGCAAAGTTGCCCCAGAAGCCGCCATATTCAGGACTATAATAGTTGTCGAACTGGAATGAACCGCTCTTGAACGTGTTGTAGCAGATGCCGATTTCGTCCTCGTCGCGCTCCTCTTCGTAGATGCCCTGCCAGAAGCTCTCGGCATCGAGTGTCAGGTCTTCGAAAGTGGCAACGTCACCATCGAGCGGAGTCATCTCGCCCATAGCGGAATCCATAGCAGACTTCAGTCCGTTCAGAGCGTCGAACAAATCCTCAGAGCTGTCGCCCTCGAGAGCCTCGTTGGCGGCTTCGATAGCACCCTTAACCTCTGGGTTGTCGGCAAGAGCCTGAGCTTCAGGAATCAGCTCGTTGATAGCCTTGCGCAGGTAAGCCTTCTGGGCCTTGTCAATCTCGTCGGCATAGTTCTTGATGTGCTTCGGCTGGTTGCTGTAGTCCTCGCGTACAACATCCTGCGTGTCGTACAGGCGCTGGATCTCGGCAGCAAGCTCGTCGGCGGGATCGGCATCGGCCAGGATAGCCTCCGACTCAGCCAGCTCGTATTCCATCAGAGCGGTGGTGTAGTCAATCTCAGCCTGCTTCAAGGCCTCGAGTGTCTTCTCAATCTTATTCTGAGTAGCGGCAGTCTCGGCCTGAGTCTCGGCATCGCGGATAGCATCTACGAGTGCCTTACCCTCAGTCTCGGGAGACTCCTCGTTGTTCTCGTCGTAGTAGTTCATCGAGTACTTCAGCAGCTTCTTGGCCTCTTCAAT
This sequence comes from Prevotella sp., assembly GCA_017508965.1. Lineage (GTDB taxonomy): Bacteria > Bacteroidota > Bacteroidia > Bacteroidales > Bacteroidaceae > Prevotella. Next base: position 6,552 of record JAFWQT010000073.1, read on the forward strand.
CTCAGCCAGCAGTTCAGTGTTGTCTACCTCGCCAGGAGCAGAGCCAGAAACAGATACCTGTGTGGTCTTGAAAGGCTTTTCGGCAGTAAATGCCGGGAGTTCGGCATTGGTCATCTCGCAGTAGATATTTTCGAAATCAGCCAGGAACGTGAACACACCGTTCTCAACGGTATAGTCGGTATCCTCTACAAGAGCTGTGCCGTCGCTGGTCTTCCAAGTGAATACAGTGGCTGTCTCGCCAAGCATAGCCTCGCTGCTGAGGTCAACCACGCTACCGTCGGCAGTAATCTCCATCGGCTGCTGAGCCTCGGGCTTGGTGAACGTTGTGGCGTAGGTGAAGGTCTTAGTGGCCAGTCCCTTCAGCTCGTAAAGCTGAGAGAGCGTGAGGGCATTGCCGTCAACCCAGATGCGGCTGACTGCTGAAGGAAGCTGAAGTTCCTTAAGGTCGTTGTCGCGGAGATATACATAAGAGGTAGCAAGATTCGTGCATTCCATCAGACTGAACGAGGTCAGCTTGTTGCCGCCGAACTGGAACGTGTGGCCCTTGGCGGTGTTAGCACCGATAGTCACGTTGGTCAGTTCGTTGTTCAGACAGGTGAAGGTCTTCACAAGCGGATTGGCCGTGAAGTCGAGCGTTGAAATCTTGTTGTTGGTAAGCACGATGTTCGTCAGCTTCGGACAATTGACCAGGTCGATTTCGGTCAACTGGTTGTCGTTGGCAGTCAGTTTGGTCAGTTCACTCTGTGCTGCGAGGTCGATGGAAGCGAACTGGTTGTTGGCTATATTCAAATTAGAAAGCTTCGTGTTCTTGCTCAGGTCGATAGAAGAAATCTTGTTGGCATTGATGGCCAGTTCTTCCAAGTCGGGAGCATTCGTCACATCAATAGCAGTCAGTGCATTGGGAATATCGGTCTTATCTTCATTGAACTTACCATTTGCCTCAAGATAAGAGATACCCTCACCGTAAATCTTTACGGTTCCATTCGGTGTTCCAATGAACTCAAGTGCATTGTCCCAACCATCGTAAGCACCGGCAGCCTCTTTCTCAATAAGTGTGCCGTCGCCCCAGTCTACCTTCACAGTGCCAGGAGCATTCAGGCCAACTGAAATCGTGCGCTCAATAGCAGCAGCCTCGAAGGTAATGGCGGGTTTGGTTCCAGGCTCATCGCCACCAGCTGCACCAACATTAACAGAAGTGGTTTTGAAAGGCTTTTCGGCCGTGAACAGCGGGAATTCAGCATTGGTCATCTCGCAATAGATGCCTTCCTGTTCGGTCAGGAAAGTGAACACACCGTCCTCAACGGTATAGTCGGTTCCTTCTACGAGAGCCGTTCCGCCGCTGGTCTTCCAAGCAAATTCAGTGGCAGTCTCACCAAGCTTAGCCTCGCTGCTGAGGTCAACCTTGTTGCCGTCGGCAGTAATCTCCATCGGCTGCTGAGCCTCGGGCTTGGTGAACATTGTGGCATAAGTAAGAGTCTTGGCCTGGCTCTTCAGTGCATAAAGCTGAGAAAGTGTTAATGCATTGCCGTCGGCCCAAAGCTGACCAATCTGACCGGGAAGGATAATCTCACTCAGCTCGTTGTCACGCAAACGGAGATAAGTACCAGAATAGTTAGCAAAGCCTGACAGGTCGATAGAGGTCAGCTTGTTGCCGCCAAGGTTGATAGTATGCTTCGAAGCAGTGTTCTCGCCAAATGTGACACTGGCCAGTTCGTTGTTGAGCACCGTGAGCGTCTTCACGAGAGGATTGTTAGACAAATCGAGAGAAGTCAATTTGTTGCCGCTCAGAACGACATTTGTCAGTGCTGTGTTATAAGAAAGGTCGATAGAAGTCAGGTTACCCTTATTCTTACCATCGGAAATATCAATCTTCGTCAGCTTAGTATTGGCAGAAAGATCGATTGTCTCGAAGTCGTTAACTCCGATGGTCAGAGTTTTCAGCTCGGTCAAACGACTCAGGTCAACAGACGTAAGCTTGTTCTGGTGAAGGTCCAGCTCGGTAATTGTAGAGGCATTACTCAGGTCGATGCTCGTGATACCACCGGGGAGTTCGTCGCCAACATATTTTGTGAATGCCTGGAAGTAGTTGATGCCGTCAGCATACACCTTAACCGTGCCGCTGGGTGTGCCAGTGAAATCAAGGGCATTGTCCCATCCATCGTAGGCACCGGTAGCTTCCTGCTCAACAAGGCTGCCATCGCCCCAGTCTACCTTTACTGTGCCTGCGGCATTCAGACCGACTGAGATACTACGCTCCAAGCCTGCAGTAGCCTCGAAAGTGATGGCAGGAGTGCCAGCCTCATCGCCACCAGCAGCCCTGGTAACCTTGATAAGAGTCAAGTTGGCTTGTGTGCCTCCATCGCGGCCGATATAGAGTATATCGGCATCAGCCTCGAGAGTGTATGCCTCCTCAGCGGGATCATCGGCAACCAATCTGGAATTGATGAAATCTGAGAATTGATTCAGCTTAGTAATCTTACTATCACTATCCATAGTGAATAAGACTGCTGTGGCACGCTTTGCTGCATCAGAGTTGTTAATGGCACCAGCGATGGTAATAACATCGCCTGTCTTGAAACCACCCTCGACAGAAAGGATGATGGCGTTACCGTTGAACTTGCTATCAGTCGTATAACCGTTTTTCAGCGATAAACAAGCAACTTCATCCGTGTTAGTGTGGATCTTGACCACGCCACTAGCGGTTGTTCCGCTAATGGAAATCCCATCCATACTTGAGGGGAAATTGACCA
>JAFWQT010000074.1 GCA_017508965.1 Prevotella sp.
AGCAGAAAGCTCCTGATGATGCTGTAAGTAAGTGGCTGAGCGACATCTGGCCGCTCTTGAACGAGCTGGAAAGGCGCGGACTCACCTGGTCGTGGGTCAATGACGAATCCCTGCAGGAGATGACAGCAACTCCTGACGGACACTTGCATATCCGCGGCAACAGCTACGGCGGACTGGTCTTGTTCAACCTTCCCTGGATACAAATGCAAACTGCCCAGAACCTCCAGCAGCAATCTACTGCAAACCTGCTGATTATGGGTGACCTGCCAACGAAGCAGCCTTCCTTTAAGGATTACGCGAAGAACGACAAGAAAACCGCCATACTGATGAAGAAAGTGGCAGCCGGAAAACATGTCTGCAACAGCGCTCACGATTGGACGGTCTCTACCCCTCTGATAACAGTGGCTGGAGGAGAACGGGTGAGGACGGCCCGGCGGCGTATTTCCGATAATGAACTGGTTCAACTCTATTGGAACGTTGACAACCGTTGGAAGGAAATCAGCATCCAGGCTGGCAGTGCTCCATACGCCTACTGGCTCGATGCTGAAGACGGGAGTGTGACAACCGCTGGCAGAACTTCTTCCGGTGAAATCAAAGGCATGCTTCCTCCGCTTTCCACTCGCTTCCTTTTCATCACGGACACTCCGATTCCGGAAGCGCAAAAAGCCATTCCTGCAGCCACTCCAAAATCCTCAATAGAACTGGGAAAATGGACACTGCAACTCGGAGAGCAAGTCATCAACGACGCTCAGCTGGAGGATTGGCGGAATATTCCGCAGCTAGCCGACTCATGCGGCATAGCAGTTTACACCACCCGATTCTCATTGGAAAAGAATGCCACAAGATACGTTCTCGATCTTGGTGAAGTCTACTACACCGCTGAAGTTAGCATCAATGGCAAGGCTGTTGGAAAACGCATCTGGAAACCATTCAGGTTCGACATTACAGACTATGTGCAGAGTGGAGAGAACGTTCTGGAAATCCGCTTGAAAGCATCTGATTATAACGCGAAGGTTCGGCGTGGTCGTGAGGGCGATGCCACATTCTCCTCCATTGCAAACTCCGGGCGCTTGGCAAACGGGCTGAAAGGTCCGGTGCAGATTTTCACGGAGTGATAACAATACGACAAAGGCGGGCCCCAACAGGTCCGCCTTTGTTTTTTTATTCTTACCGTGCTTTTTTTAGAACACAAAGACAAAGTTATTTAACAAAAATCCACACAAATCCTACAAAAATATTTATGTTAGATTTTTGAAGATTATTGTCCTTTATTTCTTTGTGCCTTCGTGTCTTTGTGTTCAATTAAATAAACCATGCAAAGAGCCAGGGCTGCTCGCTGACAGAAGTCTCGCTGGTCAGAAACTGCCTCAGAGTAAATATGATTCACGGTCCATATTTTTATTATTTTATTTGTTTTATTCGTGTTTTAGTTGTATTTTTGCAGCAGAAACCAAATGAATTGAAGTTATGACAACAATGCAAATGAATGCCGAGATACTTCGCAATATGAGCATTATTGCAGAAGATGAGAGTCTTCTGAAACGAGCTGCCAGATATTTGCGTAAGTTGGCTGCTGAGAAAGAGAACGACACCACACTTCTCAGCAAGGAGGAGTTTTTTGCTCGCGTTGATGATGCAAGAGAACAGATTAAACGTGGTGAAGGCGTTGAGATGCTGCCTGATGAATCATTGGATGAATTCCTAGAAAGAGTGGCTGATGTATAAGATTGTCTATTCTCCACAGGCCATTGAAGACCTTCTGAAACTGAAACGCTCTGAGCCTGCTGCGTACAAAAAAGCCGATAAATTTATTCAGGAACTAAAAGAGCATCCCAAAACAGGAACTGGTCATCCTGAACCACTTAAAGGCAACCGCAATGGACAGTGGAGCCGCACCATTACCAAAAAGCATCGTTTGATTTACGAAATCTTTGAGACTGAGGTTTATGTTGATGTGCTCTCTTCTTGGGGACATTACAATGACAAATAGGTAACTTATACGCCGACAGGCGTAATTCATATCAACAATAAAGGCGGGCCCCAACAGGTCCGCCTTTTGTAGTTATTCTCAACGTGCCTTTTTATTATTTAGAACACAAAGACACGAAGACACAAAGTATTATTTCAATGCAGTTATAAATCTTTGTGCCTTTGTGTCTTTGTGTTCAATTAATTAAACCATGCAAAGAGCCAGGGCTGCTCGCTGACAGAAGTCTCGCTCATCAGCTGGAATGGAACCGATGGACTGTCGCGATGGTAACTGATGACGTGGTTGATGCTGTAGTCGGGAAACATCGTGTAGACCATCTTCTCTGTTGGCTCATCGAAGCTGTTGGTCTGATGATTGTAACGGCTGTACTTGGCATAATAGATTTCGTCGGTGAGGATGTAGTCGTAGCGCGAAGTGCACTCCCATTCTTCCTGGGCATCGTTCCACCGGTAGGTCACGCGACTGTTCAGCGTGCCGTCGGCAGCGTAGTCGTAAACATGCTTCAAGTGGGGAGTGAGTGTCATGTTACCCTTACGGTCGAAAGTCTTCTCGTAGACATACATCGCGGTGATGTCGTTGCCGTTCCTTTCGGCATTGAAACAGAAGTCACTGTTGGTTTGGTCAGAAACTGCCTCAGAGTAGATATGATTCACGGTCTCGGAGGTGAGGACTTGTGCCTTGGCGCTCATGGCTGCCACACACATCAGGATTGCAAAAAATAACTTTTTCATTGTCATATTGTTTTTTAGGATTGTTTCTACACGTTAGACGAAATTCTTGTCCATTAACTACACATTAGACGAAATTTTTTTTCATTTAGTTGCAACACTTCGTTTTTTACAATAAAAAAACATGAAAACCAGTTTCACAGTTTCACTCGCCAGTAAGCCATTAGCATTCAGCACGATGCGGATGAAACTGCACTTTCACTTCAGTTTCATCTCTGACTAGGAAAAAGACCCACCCTCTGTCCCTCCCTATGAGGGAGGGAGGCATTACTTCTGAAACGGAAATGGATATTACTCCCCTCCATATAGGGAGGGTCAGGGGGTGGGTCTCTTTTTTCGTCCTGCTTCCAAAGGGTTTTTCATGAGTGATTAGGCCCTAATCACTCCGCAAATAATAATGATACGGAAGCCCGTTAATTATCATCTGACGACAAAATCCATGTGATGTTGTGTGATATTGAATATCACACACAACCATCAAGTATTCAGAACGTTACGAAATGGTGACATTGGTGATATTGGTTGAGTCTCTTTCTGATTGTGGTGAAACTGAAGTGAAACTGCAGTTTCATCCGCAAACGAAAGATAATCAAAAACTTGCAGAGAGTGAAACTGTGAAACTGAAAATCGATATTATTATTGAAAGAAATTTCCGTAATTACCATTTTTCTTAGAGGATGGGAGTCGCCACTATCCGCACCATCATAGATGTCCTATGATTTCATCTGCATCAAGGTTGTAGAACTTAGTTTTATAGAGTTTTCCGTCGGCGGCAGTATATTCCAAAATGGAATGAACTGACGCTTCATCTAACTCTCCACTCTTGAAAATGTTGTTAAGATGCTTGGAAATAGCAGGCTGTTTTACTCCGAAAAGCATAGCTATCTGCTGTTGCGTAAGCCACACCGATTCATTTGCCATTCTTACCTCAAGAAGATGGCATGGTATGCTGCCGTGAATTAAGTGATAAGTGGTAAGTGGTAAGTGGTAAGTGGTAAGAACTATGAACTATGAATTTCCCTTATACAAAAAAGGCTTCCCTCATCGGGAAGCTTTTTTTTGCACTTGCGATGCGAGGCCGTTATTTTGCCTCGCCAGCGCCATAGATAAAGTTGAAGGCACCGCTGACATATTCGAAGATTTCATCGTCGCGGAAGAAACGCTTCAGCTCTATCTCTGCGTTCGACGTGGAGTCGCTGGCATGGACAATGTTCTGCTGGTTGCTCATCGAGTAGTCGCCACGGATGGTTCCTGGAGCAGCCTCGCGTCCGTTGGTTGAGCCAGTCATTGTGCGCACCACCTGGACAGCATCCACACCTTCGAGGGCAAGAGCCACCACAGGCGACGTCTGCATAGAGGCAGCCAACGAGGGGAAGAAAGGACGGTCAACAAGGTGGGCATAGTGTTCGCGCAGGATTTCGTCGGAGAGCTGCATCATCTTCATACCGGCCACGCGAAGTCCGCGACGCTCGAAACGGTTCACAATCTCGCCAATCAGCTGTCGTTGTACGCAGCTGGGTTTCAGTAATACAAGTGTTTTTTCCATAATAACAATTATTTAAATAAACGGATTTATGATTTTTGATTAAGTCCCGAGAATCTTGGCCAACTGCTGGATGTCGGCATCGGTTGTCGACCAGCTGGTGACGAACCGGCAGACGGTGTGGTGGCTGTCGGTGGCGCCCCAGTGGGTGAACTCCACCTGCTGTTCCAGCTCGCGCACCTTGCCGTTGGGGATCACCACAAACTGCTGGTTGGTGGGCGAGTCGAGGAAGAAGGGATAGCCGCGGTCGGCAAAGAGCTGTTTCAGCTTCATGGCCATGCGGATGGCATGGGCCGAGATGTCGAAATAGAGATTGTCGGAGAAGAGGGCATCGAACTGTACGCCCACCAGCCGGCCTTTGGCCAGCAGGGCACCGTGGCGCTTGATGATAGAGAAGAAATTCTTCGGAGCATTGCCACGGGGGAACACCACGGCCTCGCCGCAGAGCGCGCCCACCTTGGTGCCACCGATGTAGAAGGCATCGCAATGGGCAGAGAGCCAGGGCAGCGTGACGTCGTTCTGGGGCGACGCTAGGGCGTAGCCCAGCCGCGCGCCGTCGATATAGAGCTGGAGTCCGTACTGCTGACAGGCAGCATAGAGGCGGGCAATCTCGGCCTTGGAATAGATGGTGCCGTACTCGGTGGGGAACGACACGTAGACCATTCCGGGCTGGGCGCAGTGGTCGCGGCTGCCGTCGCTCTGGAAGGCCTGCATGAAATGGTCGAGCTCGGCAACGGCAAGCTTGCCGTCGTAGGCCGGCAGTGCAATCACCTTGTGTCCCGAGGCCTCGATGGCGGTTGCCTCGTGCACGTTGATATGGCCAGAATCGACGGTGATGACCGCCTCGTAGGAGCGCATCATCCCGTCGATTACCGTGGCATTGGTCTGGGTGCCACCCATCAGGAAGTAGATTTCGGCATCGGGTGTTCCGCATGCCATCCGTATTTTCTGTTTTGCCCTTTTGCTGTAGATGTCGTAGCCGTAGGTGGCCGTTGGCTCATCGTTGGTGTCGGCCAGATGTTTCAGCACTTGCGGGTGGGCCCCGTTGTTATAGTCGCAATCAAATGAAATCATATTGTTTTGGGTGTTAGGTGTTAGGTGTTGGGTGATAGGTGATGGGTGATGGTGGTTTGTTTTATTGAATTCACTAACACCTATCACCCAACACCCATCACCTGATTGTTTTACCAGTCTTCGTCCTCGTTGCCCACAATTCCGTTCTTCAGGGCCTCTTCCACCTTGTCGATGATGGCGTTGGAATAGGCATGAGTCATGACGAGCGCCTTGGCACAGGTGCGCTTCTGCGCGTCTTTCTCGACAAAGGGATAGTGGTGGGCAATCTCCCACTGCTCGTCGTAGAGCCGGCGGTCGGTCGTGTCGCCCTTCATGCGCTTGCCGTCGCTGTAGATGTTCTGTTTGTTGTTACGAATGCCGTCGCGACTGTCGTCGAGCAGACCTCCCAGCCATCCGGCATCCTCGGCCTTCAGAATATCGTATGTCTGCACGGTGTAGGTCACTCTTACACGACCGTCCTTAATGTCGAGACGGATGAGGGGAGTGATGCTCACCACGTAGCGGTTGAGCGTGCCGGTGTGGTCGGCAATGGCGTCGATGGTCGACGATATGATGATGCATCCAGCCTCCTTGTCGTTGAGGGTGATGGCCTGCTTGTCCTTGAAGGTTGCGGTGGCCCAGTAGTTCAGTGCCACATAGAGTTGCTGCTTGGTCTTACCCGGGGCATTGATGATCTGCTGGTAGGTCAGGCTCTCGTTCTTGTCGAGCGTGAGTCCCGAGGCTACGTTCCTGGCTGCGTCGAGCCACTTGTCGCCATAGCGCTGCTTGGCATATTTCTCCAGGTCGGCCGACTTCATCACTTGTGCTTCGATGGCTGTTGTTCCGCAAATAGAAAGGATAGCGGCAATCATCCATATTCTAATTCTTTTCATAATCTTAATTGTTTTGACGTTGTTTATTATTGATTACTGTTTCTGATGCAAAGGTAAGGCAGATTTCAGTCAGTTCAAAGGATTTCGGCTGTTTTTTTCTTTTCTTGTATGGACAAGTTGCCCCATCAGCGACAAAAACGGGAAAATGCCTCTGGTTTTTGTCTAATATGACATTTATAAAGTCAGGATTTCGCATAAATGCAAATGAGCAACCATGCTGGCTGCTCATTCACATTCACTTGAAAAGATTCTCCGTTTATTTAGAACTTATATTTCAAACCAGCCAGCACAATGCCCTGCTCACCAAAGCCTGCCTCGACAAAGCCACGCACCTTGCTGCCGAACTCAACGCCTACGGGCGACACCTGTCCCATGAAGAAGATATCGTTGTCGGTCTCGTTCTTGTTGATTTCCTTGTCGTTTCGCTTGTCGACGAGCATCATTACACCGGCGGCTGCCTTGGAGTAGAATCCGAAGTGGTTCTTGTTGACCCAGTAGTATTTCACGGAGGGCATCACCGAGAAGTAGTGGCGCGTGCGCTCACCGGTGATCTGCTTGGTGTCCTTCTTCATCACGTCCTCGCCATACTGTGCATAGGTTACTAAGCCGCCGACGGCCAGACGGGGATTCTTGGTGTGACAGAAATATTCCACGGCCACGGTTCCCACGCGTGTGTCGTTGGTCCACTCATAACCGGTCAGACCGTCCCATAATCCGCTGCCGATGGCGTTGCCGATACCGTCGGCAATGGTTGATATACCAACACCGTAGGACACGCCGATTTCGTGCTTGAGATCCTCGTTCTGTGCATTCACATTCATTGTAGCCATCATGGCGGCTACGACCATTACCAGATACTTTTTCATTTTCTTTTTTTTTTATTGTTGTTAATTATTGATTATCTTGTTGGGAAGCTCTTACAGTGTAAAGCCTGTATTTCGCGTTTCCGGGTACAAAGGTATGACTGTTTTTTTATCGCGCAATGACTTTTTGTAAAATTCTGCTTCGATTGTATGGACAAGATGTCCGATTAAGGACAAAATAAGGAAAATGCGGCTATTTTTGTCCAATATGGTATTGCATATTGAAAAAATATGATTACTTTTGCGGAAATTTCGCTTTATACATAATTATAATATGAGCATGATCCATCTGCGCGACGTCCACAAGACATATCAGGGCGCTCAGCCCCTGCATGTGCTGAAAGGAATCTCACTCGACATCGAGGAGGGAGAACTGGTGAGCATCATGGGGGCTTCGGGTTCGGGCAAGTCAACGCTGCTGAACATTCTGGGCATCCTCGACAACTACGACGAGGGTGAATACCGGCTGGCAGGCACGCTGATCAAGGACCTGAGCGAGACAAAGGCCGCCGAATACCGCAACCACATGATTGGTTTTATCTTCCAGAGCTTCAACCTCATCGGATTCAAGACGGCCGTGGAGAATGTGGAACTGCCGCTGTTCTATCAGGGCGTGAGCCGTCGCAAGCGCCGCCAGCAGGCCATGGAATACCTGGAGCGGCTGGGACTGAAAGACTGGGCCGAGCACTACCCCAACGAACTCTCGGGCGGACAGCGCCAGAGGGTGGCCATTGCCAGGGCGCTGATTACGCGTCCGCAGATTATACTGGCCGACGAGCCTACGGGCGCTCTCGACTCGAAGACTTCGGTGGAGGTGATGGAACTGCTGAAGAGCCTGAACCGCGACGAAGGGATGACCATCGTGGTGGTGACCCACGAGAGCGGCGTGGCCAACGAAACCAATAAGATTATTCATATCAAGGACGGACTGATAGGCACCATCGAGGAGAACCTCGACCACAAGTCGTCGCCCTTCGGTATTAACGGCATGATGAAATAAGTTTAGAGTTTAGAGTTTAGAGTTATCGCTTCGCGATTAAGAATTAAGAATTATGCATTAAGCATTAAGAATTAAGCATTAAGAATTAAGCATTAAGCATTAAGATGAGGGACATCATCACAGAAATATGGAGCACCGCGCGGCGCAACAAACTGCGCACAGCACTGACCGGGTTTGCCGTGGCATGGGGAATCTTCATGCTCATCGTGCTGCTGGGCGCAGGCAACGGCCTCATCAATGCCTCGATGAACAACAACAGCCGTTTCATAGCCAACTCCATGGCCATCTTCGGCGGCACCACCTCGAAACCCTACAAGGGCCTGAAAGAGGGGCGCTACGTTCCGCTGAAAGACAAGGACATCACCACCACCGAGACTCAGTTCATGGAAAACATCGACGAGGTGGGCGCACGGGTGACGCAGCCCGCCACGACCATCTCGCTGGGCGAGAACTATGTGAGCACGACGCTCAACGGCGTATATCCCAACCACGAGCAGACCGACAAGATGGAGATGCGCTACGGCCGATTCATCAACCATATAGACATGAAGGAGAAACGCAAGGTGCTGGTGCTGGGCGACAAGCAGGCCGAGGAACTCACGCACAACGTGGAGTCACTCGTGGGCAAATACCTGAAGGTGGGCGCATTCGCCTTCCGCGTGGTTGGCATCTACAAGGAGAAACAGAACTCGAGTGCCAGCGCCTACACCGCCTATACCACCCTGCAAACCGTCTATGGCAAGAGCAACCAGCCCGAACGCATCGTCTTCACCTTCCACGGACTGAACACCGAGAAGGCCAACGAGGATTTCGAAAAGGAATACCGCGCCAAGCTGAACACTGCCCACCAGGCCGACCCCGAAGACGAGAGCGCGCTCTGGATATGGAACCGCTACACGCAGAACCTGCAGATGGAAACGGGCATGGGCATTATCCGCACGGCGCTCTGGATAGTGGGACTCTTCACGCTGCTCAGCGGTATTGTGGGCGTGAGCAACATCATGCTCATAACAGTTAAGGAACGCACGCGCGAGTTCGGCATCCGCAAGGCCATCGGCGCCAAGCCCTGGTCGATACTGAAGCTCATCATCGTGGAGAGCGTCATCATCACCACCTTCTTCGGATACATCGGCATGGTGCTGGGCGTGGCAGCCAACGAGTATATGGACGCCACGCTGGGCCACGACGTGATAGATACGGGACTCTTCAAGACCACCATGTTCGTGAATCCCACCGTGGGACTGGATGTCTGCATCGAGGCCACCATGGTCATGGTGATTGCCGGCACACTGGCCGGACTGGTTCCAGCGCTGAAGGCCTCGCGCATTCGTCCTATTGAAGCATTGAGAGCAGAATGAAATTCGACATCGATACATATCGCGAAATTCTTGACACGCTGACGCGCAACAAGACACGCTCGTTCCTTACCGGGTTCGGCGTCTTCTGGGGCGTGTTCATGCTCGTGGCTCTCATCGGCGGCGGCAAGGGCATGAAGGAAATGCTCAACAGCAACTTCGAGGGATTCGCCACCAACACGGGCATGATATGGAGCCAGCGCACCACCAAGGCCTACAAGGGATTCCGCAAGGGCCGCCAATGGAACATGGAATACCGCGACGTGGAACGGCTGCGCCACCAGGTGCCCGAACTCGATGTGGTGACGCCCATACTCTTCTCTAACGGCGGCACGGCCTACTATGGCGACAAGAAGACATCCATATCGGTGAACGGCACCATGCCCGAATACGAGAAGGTGAACTCGCCGAAGATATACTACGGACGCTACCTGAACGACATGGACATCGCCCAGCACCGTAAGGTGTGCGTCATCGGCAAGAAAGTATACAAAGACCTCTTCCCCGACGGGAACGACCCATGCGGCAAGCGCATCCGCATAGACTCGGTATACTATCAGATTATCGGCGTAGACTACAACGTCAGCGGGGCCGTCAGCTTCGGAGGCGAGGAAGGCACCAGCGTCATACTGCCGCTCACGCTGATGCAACAGGCCTACAACCGGGGCAACGTGGTGGATATGATTGCCGTGACGGGCAAGCCCGGCGTGGTGATGAGCAAACTCTCCGACCGCATACGCCAGACCGTGGCCCACGCGCATCTGGTGGACCCCACCGACGAGTCGGCCGTAACGGTGTTCAACACCGAGATACTATTCCAGGTGCTCGACAGTCTTTTCCGTGGCGTCAACTTCCTGATATGGCTCGTCGGACTGGGCACGCTGCTGGCCGGAGCCATCGGCGTGTCGAACATTATGATGGTCACCGTGCGCGAACGCACCACCGAGATTGGCATCCGCCGCGCCATAGGAGCCACGCCGCGCGTCATCCTCTCGCAAATCATCTCAGAGAGCATCATACTGACGGCCGTGGCGGGCATGAGCGGAATACTGGTGGCCGTGGGCATACTGGAAATGCTGGAGAAGGCAAACACCGAAGACGGCATCGTAGGTGCCCATTTCCAGGTGGATTTCTGGACAGCAGTGCTGGCCGTGGCAGTCATTAGCGTGATGGGCGTTCTGGCTGGTCTGGCACCTGCATGGCGCGCCATGAGCATCAAGCCCGTAGATGCCATGAGGGACGAGTAAAGAAAACCCTAGAGTATCTAGAATATCTAGAACACCTAGAATATCTAGAATACCTAGGACATCTAGAAAAAAAACAAAAAAAACAAAGAATATGAAGAAGTACAGCAAACTGATTGTGGCTGCCATTGTGGCACTGATTTTCATCGGCACGTTTGTGTTCCTATGGAAGAAGTCGCAACCCGAAGAAGTGGTTTACAACGAATTCACGCCAAAGGTGGAAGACGTGCGTAAGACAACCATCGTGACGGGAAAGATTGAGCCTCGCAACGAAGTGAACGTGAAGCCGCAGGTGAGCGGTATCATCACACAGATTGTGAAAGAGGCCGGCGACTATGTGCAGGCTGGAGAAATCATCGCCCGGGTGAAGGTGATTCCCGACATGGCGCAGCTCAGTTCGGCCGAGAGCCGCGTGCGCCTGGCTCAGATTAACCTGGCACAGGCCAGAATCGACTTCCAGCGCGAGGATGAACTGTTCAAGAAAGAACTGGTCAGTGCCGACGAGTTTGAAAAGAAACGCCAGGCGCTGCAGCAGGCCCAGCAGGAGAAGGCTGCCGCCGACGATAACCTGCAGGTGATTCGCGACGGTGTGTCGAAGAGCAATGCCAAGGCCTCGAGCACGCTCGTGCGCTCCACCATCAGCGGCATCATACTCGACATTCCCGTAAAGGTGGGCAACTCGGTCATCCTGAGCAATACGTTCAACGACGGTACCACCATTGCCAGCGTGGCCAACATGAACGACCTCATCTTCCGCGGCAATATCGACGAGACCGAAGTGGGACAGCTGGTGCAGGGAATGCCCATGAAAATCACCATCGGCGCCCTGCAAGACCTGAGCTTCGACGCCGCACTGGAATATATTTCGCCGAAGGCCGTAGAGAGCAACGGAGCCAACCAGTTCGAGATAAAGGCCGCCGTGCGCGTGCTGAAAGACAGCAAAATCCGCTCGGGCTACAGTGCCAACGCCGAGATAGAGCTGGCCAACGTGAAGCAGGCACTCACCGTTCCCGAGAGTGCCATCGAGTTCAAGGGCGACAGCACCTTTGTATATGTGGTGAAAGGACAGGGCAAGGACAAGACCTACGAACAGCGCCGCGTGACCACAGGCCTCAGCGACGGTATCAACATAGAGATAAAGAAAGGACTCAGCGCCAAGGAAACCGTGCGCGGCCCGAAGATTGTGAAAGATACCGACACCGAGGAGCAATAATAATCAATGGCCGGAACGAGGTTAAGTGTTTTGCGCTTCTCCGCAAAACAATCACCTCAACAGCTTGCTGACGCCATGGAAGAGGCTGTCGAGCACGTTGATGACGTCGTCGGTAACATCTTCAATGAGCGTGGCCTTGTTGGTGTCGCGCACCATTTGGAGCGCCACCTGCGAGAAGAAATACGAGGCGGCAGGCGTGTGGGGCCAGTCGTTCAGATACTCGGTCTTCACTTCTGCACCTTCATCGGCCATGAAATCGGCCATGCGCCTGGTGCAGAGCACGGGCACCACCTCGTCGGCACGCGAGTGAAACAGATAGACGCGCGTGCGGGGATTGGGTTTCCAGGTGCCTAACAGCGAATTTTTCTTGAACAGCGTCTTCATCTTCCGGCCTATGGGCGTGCGCTCGTCCATGATGTCGGGATTGATGATGGCCGTCAGCCGCACACCGTCGCGGGGGTCGCCCGGCACGATGTCGTCTTTCGAGACACTGTTGATTATCATGTCGTTGATTTCGGTTGAAGAATATTCCTTCGACAGAATCCATTCCTCGTAGTTGTCGGCCAGGGCACCGGTGAACATGTCGTGCGGCTTCAGGCCCAGTTTCTCGGTCTCGTTGATACCGCTGAGAATGAGCGGCAGCGCACAGGGATAGTAGGTCACGTTCGTCTTCTTCATCTCGTCGTAGATGCCCATCATATCGTAAGGTCCGCCGCCGGCGTATGTATGCATAATCTTCAGACGGTCGCTGTATTTCGTATCCACCAGCCGCTGCACGGCCATGGCCGTATGGCCTCCCTGCGAATAGCCCATGTTCAGCAGCCGGTCTTCATAGTAATACCCCATCCTTCCCAGCAGCCGCTTGGCAGCCAGCAGTCCGTCTACGGCTCCCTGTGCCGTGATGTCGGGGTTCAGATAGGCCTGCGGCTTGTCCTCGGTGATGCCAAAGCCGTAGTTGTCCACGGCCACCATGATATATTTATGCGTGAAGCAGATGGCTGCCTCGGCATCCAGGTCATCGTCGTGCGACGGGCATCCATATTTCAGCGTCGTCGTGGGATGGTTGTAGATGATGAGGCCGTTGGCATGGTTCTCCTTCGTGAAGATGGAATAGCGCATCACGATGGCGCCCGAAAGCGTGGTGGGCGTAACTCCATCGGGGCCTACCGACGTATATACATAATTCAGGCGCACCAGTCGCATGTCCATCACCGTGCGATGGATAATGGTCGTATCAACAATGGATTCCTGGGCATTAATCGCAGAAAATGCCGCTAAAAATGCCAGAAGGGCTATAATCTTTTTCTTCATATCGTGCAAAAATAGAGTTTTTTATGGAAATACAGGCTATGCTTTCTGCTAAAAAAATCTATTTTTTATATTCTTTCGTTGATGTATAGAAAGATTTTAGTATTTTTGCACTCTAAAGAATGAAAAATTACAAGTCTGACCCTGAAACTTAAATAATATGAAGAAACTGGTTATATTGATTATTCTGGCAGTCATCGCAGCAGTGATGGTATTTACCAAACCCGACAAGAAAGCCCATAAGGAGGCCATGATGAAGGCCGTAGAAGAATACGTAGAGGAAGAAGCCGATGAGCGCGGACTGGGCAGCGGCATACTGTCCGACCTGGGCAAAGGACTGGTGAAGACGGCCGTCTCTACCGCCTTCGACCTGAAACTGCAGCTCGAGGACTACTTCCTGTTCAACACCACATACATCCACCTGAAAGGAAAGGACAAGACGCTCTCGGTGGGACTCTTCGGGAAAGTCATCACCTTCGACAAGGACATGCTGCGCGAAGCACTCGAAAAGGGCGACGAACTGGACCCCAGAAAACTGCTGAAGGAGGAAAAAGAAGCCTACAAGGAGGCCAAAAAGGCTGAAAAGGAAGCACGGAAAGAGGCTAAAAAGCGTGCCCGCGAAGAAGCGAAAGCTGCTAAAAAAGCCGCCAAAGAGGCCGAAAAAGAGGCTAAGCGCAAGGCAAAAGAAGCAGAAAAAGCCGCCAAACGCGCCGAGAAAGAAGCCAAGAAGGCCGCCAGAGAAGCAGAAAAAGAGGCCAAGCGAAGAGCAAAGGAGTTGGAAGAGTAATTAATGCTTCCGGCTGAAATTACCCGCCGCATTATTTTAAAAATCCTTTACCGCCCAAACTCATTGGGCAGTTCTGCGTTATCTTTGTACTGCATATTTGCCGGATGCTTGCAATTGCAAGCCGAAGGAGCGTCAAGATTTTTCTGAATTTTGGTGCGCTGAGAATCGCGCGAAAGTCATCAGACGCCTGATGGCAGGCAAATACGCGAGTTTTGAGCCGTTATCCGCAAGTTGCTGATAATGAGACTTTTGGAGGAATTCTCCCACATCCAGACTTCCTTTTATAATCTTCCGAACTTTAATTGATAGGCTTTTAGACTGTAATTAGGCCCCAATCACAGTCTAAAAGCCTTTTGTTTTGACTTCAAATGATTATCTTTTGAACTTCAAAAGCCTATTATTTGAACTTCAAATCCCTATTATTTGCCGAACAGAACCCCATTTTCTACTCATCGGAAGCCTAAAAGGGTTGGGAAGGCTCAAATCCCGCGCTACTTTCCTCCATATCGTTGCAGCTAATTTGTCGGGGATTTTGATTACAAGGGGCTGTCAGTTCAGCCGAATTTGCAATTCGGCTGCCGTGAGTTGGGGATTTGCAATCCCCCCCTTCCACAGTTTTGTTTGTGTACTTATCTAATCGAATTACAAATTCTTATATTCATGGCAGGCGAATTGCAAATTCGCCTGAACAGGCAAATATGATGTTTGCACAGTTTTTTTTCTATTATCAAAAATGTGGAGGTTTCGATGGCCTCCACATAATAAAGAGAAATACTCAATAATATTCTATTCAACTTATTTTTTCTGATATGACACATCTCCACAAATAAGATGTTTTCCATTTAAAACGTATGTATTAGTGTAAGTTTTGCCATTAGACCTATTAGTTTCTGTCATCGTAGTTCTTGTTGCACTCCACAGTATGTCATATTTTGTTTTTGTCTCACCTCCCCATTTCATTTCAAAAGAACCGGTTCGGTCTGAATTAAGAGTTAAATAAAGAATTTCGTAATCATCATCATCTGAAACGTAGGAACCAACTAGAGCTTTTTCGTAACTATTTAAACCATCGTTGCTATCATTATCATCATCTTTGCTGCAAGAAGAAAGACTATAGTTTAAAGCCAAAACTAACACAAATAAAGATAAAAAAATATTCTTTTTCATATAACAATTTAATAAAGTTAAAACAGTTTAGAAATCAAAACCCACTTTAAATACAAGTCCGTCAACTGGTTGGTTAGGACTATCTGTGTAATAGTACTCCGGTATATAATTTTTCCCCGAAGTCATATGTAATTGTTCTACTGTTACTTTTCGAATTTCATAACCTACAGAAAGAGATAACCCCATATTATCGGCAATTGCATATCTTGCTCCTAATGAAGCATTAACAAATATACCTCCTTCATTATTAACGTATGCACCTATTTTACCATCAACAAAAGGAACTATTTTTGTTTTTGTAATATTTGCACGAGCATTAAAGAACACGGGTATATCAACTTTAGAATCCCTTTTGTTATAAGGTCTATTTCCAACGTCTCCCCATTTACTTTCACCGGTGAAATCGAATCCAACACCAGCTCCTAAGAAGATATAATGGTTGAACTGATAACCATGTGAAGTTGTTATCTCAATAGTTGAAGGATCCAGCTGGCTAATATAATAGCAATAACCGGCATCGACAAATCCGTGATAACCTTTTTGTATATTTTGACCTTGCGATATTATAGGTATCAAAACGACCAAACAAAATATAAATCTTTTCATCTACAATTCTATTAATTTGTTTAATTATTGTTCAAACTCATCTTTTATATCAGAGAAATTTTTATACAGAGTCTTTCCAAAATCAGCCTTTCCTGACCACTTATTACGCTGATATACCTCAGGAATTGTATTAATGGCAATTTTGTCGATTCCAGCTTTTAGCATCTCTATTTGCTCTTTTGTGATGCCAAAAATAGCAAAATGCGTATCAGAAGAACTTCCTGAAGAAATCCCCAATCCCCAATTTACAGACTTGTTTTTTGTGGATTTGCTTGCATCGACACCTTCTAACTTGAGTATCTTTCCATCAGTCAACATAAATTTAATAACAGAGCCATCTGTTAATCTATTCTCATCATCATCTTTAAATGAAAGAATAAGGAAATACTCGTTGTCAAATCTATATGCATAAAACTTGGCATTACTTCCCACGCTCAATGGTTCTGTAGCATAGGACGTAGTAACTGAAATCAACAATAAAATAAGAACAACTAATTTTTTCATGTTTTTAAATCTTTTAAATTATATAAAAGGCGGAACCGTTCGATGCTTATCTAATCTCTGGTACCGCCAAGTAACCATAAACGGAAACAAGCATGAATAGCCCACGCCTATCAAGCGTGAACCTTCAACTACTTGCTCTTTCCGTTTCGAAGATTTGGCGGTTTCGAGATTAAAGAACAAGAGCAAAAGCTCAAATATCTATGTTTATGTACGAACAGAAACGCTATTCTGTAAGTTAATAATTTGGTTTGTTAAATTAAAACTCTCTGTGACCTTGCGAGGCTGAGCCTCAACAAAATGGTCGGAAGCGTGGTTCGTTTTTATTCCATTGGCAAGTAATATATATAAGGTGTAACATTATGTGAATAATACATCTGAGCGCAAATTTACAAATTATTTTCGAATAACCTAAGTTTTTCCTAAAAATATTTGCTGGATATGCTAAAATGCAAATAACGTGAATTACGTAATTTTCTTTCTCTTAGAAAAACTTTACTTCACGAAACGCTCTCCGTTCCAGCGGTACTTTACGGGCTTTACCAAATTAAAATGTGTTTCGGAGAAATTGCCTGCCGACTCTTCACTTTCGTAATCGAGGGGACGCAGATGGACTTCTAAGGTCTTTTCCTTCGCGTTAATCCCGTAGGTCAGGAAGTCTTTGGGGCGCGAACTGTAGTTCTTCTTAATTTGCGCTGCCACCGCCTCATGACCTACGCATTTCTGGGCATCAAGGAGTTCGTCAGCGGGAGGAACCACCAGATAATCTGCTTTTATCAATTTATCGCCATCGAAAGTATAGGTATCGTAAGCATAATAGCCCGGGGTGCTCTCTGCGGCTTCGATGTGCTGATGAACAACGGCCCAGCCGCCGCTTTTCAAGGGATAGCAGCCCACCTCGTCATCAACGAAATAGGCTTCGTCGGGTTCATCCGACTCGGCGTATTCCACGGTACAGCCTTCTGGGCAAGGCTTTTTCACCTCTACCCCATTTATGGCACAGATTTTCTTCCACGCCTCGTAGGCCACAGGCTCGGTGGTGGCGACTTCCTCGGCAGGCTTCGTTGCGGGCACAACAGCTGCGGCAGTGTCGGTTTCCTGAACCGACGTCTGCTCCGTTTTGCCTTGTTTGCCGGCACATGCGACAAACAGGAACGCACTAACGGCAATAATGATAATTTTCTTCATAGCAAAAAAAATTTAACAACCCCCTCCAAACCTCCCCGAGGGGAGGCTATTTACGGCTATTGTACTCCCCGCTCCTCAAGGGGAGGGGTTAGGGGTGGGGTCTGTAATGTTTGATGTTTACCTATATACTGCCCATATTTCTGAATACTGACCCCACCCCTGCCCCTCCCCTACGATGGGAGGGGAGTTCTGAAGCCTCCCCTCGGGGAGGTTGGAGGGGGTTGCTTTGTTTTTACAACAACTGCAGCGCCCTTTGTACGATGGGGTTTTGCGTGTTCATTATCTGGTAGTATTCGTTCATTTCCCAGAGGTCGCGGGCGATGAGCGACTTCAGCTGCAGGCGCAGGTAGGGCAGCGTGCGGCGCAGTTCTTCGTCGTCCTTAGGCTTCACCTTCTGCTTCTCGCCCTCAGCAATAATCTGGTCTATCAGACTCTGGGGAACCTCAAACTGACGGTTGAAGGACACAAAGTCAGGGTAGTTCTTCTTCAACAGCTTGCGGTTGTTGTCGATATAGCGCAGGTTGGCAGTGATGATAATGCTCTTGGCAGACAGCTGACGGTGGAACCGGGTGTACTGCATGGTGTCGAGCGGCACGAACTCGTCGGGCATGATGCCTCCGCCGCCATATACGGTGCGGTGACGGCGCAGGGTGTAGCATTTCAGCGAGTCGTCGAAATGAATGCTGTCGCGGTTGGTCAGCTCGCCGTGCTTCAGGCGGTTCTCGAAGTCCATCTCGTATTCCTTCAGTTCACCCTTCTTGTAAGGCTTCTGGATGCAGCGTCCGGCGGGTGTGTAGTAGTGGGCAATCGTCAGCCGTATCATAGAGCCGTCGGGCAGGTCCACAGGGCGCTGCACAAGTCCCTTGCCGAACGAACGGCGCCCCACGATGGTGCCGCGGTCCTGATCCTGAATGGCTCCTGAAACGATTTCTGCCGCCGAGGCCGTCAGTTCGTTTACCAGCACAATCACCTTACCTGTGAGCAGTTTGCCGCTACCGTCGGCCTTATAGTCCATCCGCTTCTGGCGTCGGCCCTCGGTATATACGATAAGGTCGCCCGACTGCAGGAACTCGTTGGCAATCTTCACGGCAGCCTGCAGATAGCCGCCGCCGTTGTCCTCGAGGTCGAGAATCAGGTCGCGCATGCCCTGAGCCTTCAGTTTCTCCACGCCATCCATGAATTCTTTGTAGGTGTTGGCCCCGAAGTTTCCTATGCGGATATAGCCCACGCCGGGACGAATCATATAGACCGCGTCGATGCTATGCACGGGAATCTTGTCGCGCTTCACGGTGAAGTAGAGCATATTCTTCACGCCCCGGCGGACAATGCCGAGCTTTACCTTGGTGCCGCGCGGACCGCGCAGGCGCTTCATGATTTCCTCTTTCGACATCTTCACGCCGGCAATGGCCGTATCGTTAACGTTCACGATGCGGTCGCCCGCCAAAATGCCCACCTTCTCGGAAGGTCCGTTGACAACGGGCTGTATGACGATCAGCGTATCTTCGACCATATTGAACTGCACGCCGATACCGTCGAAATTGCCTTGCAGCGGTTCGTTCATGGCTTTCACCTCCTTAGCCGTGGCGTAGGTGGAGTGCGGGTCAAGTCCCTTCAGCATCCCCCGAATACCATCCTCCACCAGTTTCTCCGTGTTCACGGTATCCACATAGAGGTTGGTAATAGCCATTTCCGCCAGATTCAGTTTCCGCAGCGGGCTGTCGCCCCCGAGGTTGATTCTAAATTGCGCGGTAGATGTGAGGGGGAGGAGTAGGAGAAACAGACCCACCCCAGCCCTCCCTATAGGGAGGGAGCAATTTGTTTTTATACGATAAAATAGTTTCATCTTATTCAAAAAAATTTTCTATTTCTTTTAATACACTTTCTATGTCATGAAGAATTTCTTCGTTGGAAAACCTGATGACGCTGTAGCCCTGCGACTCCAACCATGCAGTCCGCTCTTCATCATTCTCCTGCTGTGAGCGCTCTGAATGATAGCCGCCATCAACTTCGATAATCAGTCCGCCGTCACGGCATAAGAAATCCACGATGTAATCGCCAATAATATGTTGACGGAGAAATTTATGACCCAAATATCCGAACCGAATTTCTTCCCATAGCACGCTCTCCGCAAGTGTCATATTCTTTCTGTTCTCACGAGCAAAAGAACGCAAAATCATGTACCTGTCAGGACTCGCTGTCTTATATTCCATATAATAATCGGCTCGATACATTTTGCTCCCTCCCTATAGGGAGGGCTGGGGTGGGTCTTCTTCCGGCCTATCCTCTTCTATCACCAGGTTATCAATTATGAAGTTCTGGCGCTCCATGGTGTTCTTGCCCATGTAGTACTCCAGGAGCTTCTGCACCTGGTCGGTCTTGTGAAGCGTGACCTGCTCCAAGCGGATGTCGGGACCGATGAAACCGGCAAATTCCTCGGGACTGATTTCGCCCAGTCCTTTGAATCGGGTGATTTCGGGGTCGGGGCCTAACTCGCTGATGGCCTTCAGACGCTCCTCCTCGCTGTAGCAGTAACGCGTGATGAAGTCGCTCTTCTTATTGTTGGACGTTTGCTGGGCCTCGGCCGACTGACTTTCGGCCAGCACCTTCTTGTTCTTGATCTTCGTGCGACGGTTGCGCACGCGGAACAGCGGCGTCTGCAACACGTAGACGTGGCCCTTCTTGATGAGGTCGGGGAAGAACTGCAGGAAGAAAGTGATGATAAGCAGACGGATGTGCATGCCGTCCACGTCGGCATCGGTGGCCACAATCACCTTGTTATAACGGAGCGAGTCGAGACCGTCCTCGATGTCGAGGGCAGCCTGCAACAGGTTGAACTCCTCGTTCTCGTAGACCACCTTCTTGGTAAGCCCGAAGGTGTTGAGCGGTTTTCCGCGAAGCGAGAACACGGCCTGGGTGTTCACGTCGCGGCTCTTGGTGATGCTTCCGCTGGCCGAGTCGCCCTCGGTGATGAAGATGCATGATTCCTCCTTGCGCTCGTTCTTTACGTCGGAGAAATGGATGCGACAGTCGCGCAGCTTGCGGTTATGCAGGTTGGCCTTCTTGGCGCGCTCGCGTGCCAGCTTGGTCACGCCGGCCATAGCCTTACGTTCGCGTTCGCTGGAGGTGATTTTCTCGAGCATGGTGTCGGCAACCTCCGGATTCTTGTGCAGGAAATTGTCCACCTCCTGCTTGATGAAATCGCCCACGTATTTGTTTACCGACACGCCGCCGGGACTCATGGTAAGCGAGCCCAGCTTGATCTTGGTCTGACTCTCGAACATAGGTTCCTCCACATTGACGGCAATAGCCGCCACGATGCCGTTACGGATATCGCCATACTCGAAGTTCTTGCCGTAGAATTCCTTAATGGTCTTGGCGATATGCTCCTTGAAGGCACTCTGGTGGGTACCGCCCTGCGTGGTGTGCTGTCCGTTCACAAACGAGTGGTATTCCTCGCCATACTGGTTGGTATGGGTGAAGGCAATCTCGATATCCTCGCCCTTCACATGGATGATGGGATAGATGGGGTCGGTGGTCATCGCGTCGGTGAGCAGGTCTTTCAGTCCGTTGCGCGATAGGATGCGCCGGCCATTGTACATAATTGCCAGTCCGGTGTTCAGATAAGTATAGTTGCGCAGCATGGTTTCCACGAATTCATCGTGGAATTTGTAGTTTTTGAACAGCGTGTTGTCGGGCTCAAAGAAGATAAAAGTGCCGCGCTCGTCCTGAGTCGGAGCGGTGGTATCGCTCACCAGTTCGCCGCGCTCGAAGACAGCCGTACGCACTTTGCCGTCGCGATAGGAACGCACCTCGAAGCGCGTGCTCAGGAAGTTGACGGCCTTGATGCCCACGCCATTCATGCCAACCGATTTCTTGAAGGCCTTCGAATCGTATTTACCGCCGGTGTTGAGTTGGCTGACGGCCTCTATCATCTTCTCCTGCGGGATGCCGCGTCCATAGTCGCGCAACGTCACGCGCAGATTATCCTCGATGTCGATTTCTATGCGCTTGCCCTCGTTCATGCGGAACTCATCGATAGAATTGTCGATGGCTTCCTTGAGCAGCACATAGATGCCGTCTTCCGTTTGTGATCCGTCGCCCAGACGGCCGATATACATACCGGGACGGGTGCGGATGTGCTCAATGTCGGAAAGGTGGCGGATGCTGGAGGCATCGTATTCGGTAGAAGAAGAACCAGCAAGCCCATCGGACCCACCGGACCCATCGGACCCACCCCCGCCCTCCCTATGAGGGAGGGAGTTATTACTCTCAGCACTTCCAGTTGCCATGTCTTGTCTCTCTATATCTTCTTTTACCATATTCTTTATTTCAGGTTTTTGGGGATTTTCACTGTTTTTTTCTGCGGTGCGACCGCAGAACACCTAACGGCTCTCCTCCCTGTAGGAAGGGATTTGGAGGGGAAGAGGCTTTTTGCTCCCTCCCATATAGGGAGGGCGGGGGTGAGTCTTTTCTTATAGGGAGGGCGGGGGTGGGTCTTTTCTATAGGGAGGGCGGGAGAAGGGTCTTCTTATAACTCCTCAGCCTCCTGTGGTAGTTCGCCTCAAGATACTGCCACTGGCCCAGCATGTGGTCGTTGGTTTCCATCTGTGGCATGGCCTCGGCCCATTTGAACCCATAGCGGTTGTATTGCTGGATGAGGTCGTTGAAGATGAGCGCATTGGCTCCCTTGCCCCGATATTCAGGCAGCACACCGATGAGCAGCATGTCGACCGTGTCGGCGTGATGCCATTTGATAGCGTCAAGCATTCCAATCCATCCGAAGGGCAGCAGTTTGCCGTTCTTCAACTTGCGCTGCGCCTTCGAGAGCGAAGGGAAGGTGATGCCGAAACCCACCATCTTATTATTCAGGTTGCCATCTACGATGATGCTCACCAGGTTGAGGTCGGCTATGCGGATATACTGGTCAACGAGCTGATCCACCTTGCGCTCGCCCAATGAAGCAAAGCCGTAGAGATTGCCATAGCAGATGTTGAGCATCTGGAACACCTCGCGCCCGTAGCCCTCTTTCAGCAGTTCCTTGCGCGAGAGCTTGTGCACCTTCAGGTTATAACGGCGGCTTACCATCTCGGCAACCTTTCCGAACTTCTCGGGAACACGCTCGGGCACCTTCACCTGGCACTGCACCCAGTCGTTGTCTTTCTCGAAACCGCCTATCTGCTCTATATGACGGGGATAGTAGTCGTAGTTATAGTTGGCGTAGGCGGTGGAATATTCGCCGAATCCCTCGATGAGCATGCCTTCGCGGTCGGTATCGGCAAAGCCCATCGGACCAATCATCTTGTCCATGCCCCGCTCGCGCCCCCATTGGGCAACGGTGTCGAGCAGCGCCTTCGAGACCTCAATATCGTCGATGAAATCGAACCATCCGAAGCGCACGCTCTTGGTCTGCCACCGCTCGTTGGCCTTGCGGTTGATGATGGCAGCCACGCGCCCCACGGGCTTTCCGTCGCGGTAGGCCATGAAATAGTCGGCCTCGCAGTCGTCGAACGAAGCGTTCTTGTCGTGGCGCAACGTAAATTCCTCGTCACTGTAGAGATAAGGCACATCGTTTGGGTCGTCACGGTAAAGATCATATCGGAACTGGATAAAATCGCGCAGTCCCTTCAAATCCTCTATTTTCTTAATTGTAATCATAGTCGTTTTAAGTTATTCGCTCAGTCCTTAATATCCTTACGATAGCACCGGCGACTCTTGTGATGGATGGGGTTCAGCGGTCCCCACTGACTCTGCACCTTCTCGTTGGTTTTCATCTCGACCTGACTCTCGCCCCATTTTATGCCTGCCTTGACATAGCGTGGGATAAGGTCGGTGAACATCAGTGCGTTGGCTCCCTTCGAGCGATACTCGGGCTTGATGGCGATGAGCATCAGGTCAACGATGTCGCTCTTGCCAAACTTCAGTGCCCTGATGACGTGCCACCAGCCGAAGGGCAGCAGACGCCCGCGATGGCACTTCTGCAGCGCCCTGGTCATCGAGGGGATGGTGATGCCGATGCCCACCAGCTCGTTGTTCTTATTACCGTCAACAATGCCCGTCACGAAATCGTAGTTCACCAGCGGCAGCCACATTTTCAGGTATTGGATAATCTGCCGGTCGGTCATTTCGGAATAGCCGTAGAGGTCTTTGAAGCTCTCGTTCACAATCTGGAACATCTTCAGACCATAGCCGCCATCGTAGACATCCTTCTTGCGGAATTTGATGATGTGCAGATTGTAGCGGTTCTCCACCACCTGGGCCACCTTGGCATACTTCTCGGGAACCTCGTCGGGCACAATCAGCTTGAACTCCACGTAGTCGTTGTCCTGCTCGAAACCGCCCAGTTTCTCCATGTGTTCGGGATAGTAGGGATAGTTATAGATGGTGGCCATCGTGCCCAGCTGGTCGAATCCCCAGGTAAGCATGCCCTCGGGATCCATGTCGGTGAATCCCAGCGGACCCACCACTTCGGTCATGCCTTTCTTGCGGCCGAAGTCTTCGACAGCCTTGAGCAGCGCGGCCGACACCTCGATATCGTCGATGAAATCGATCCATCCGAAGCGTACGCTCTTGCGCTGCCATTTCTCGTTGGCACGCCTGTTGATGATGGCTGCCACGCGCCCAACGATTTTGCCCTCGCGTTCGGCCAGATAGTATTCGGCCTCGCAAAACTCGAATGCCGCGTTCTTGTCCTTGCGCAGGGTGTTCCAGTCGTCTAAAAAAAGCGGGGGCGCATCATAGGCATTGCCCTGATACAGGTCGTAATGGAAATTGATAAACCGTTTCAGGTCTTTCTTGGTTTCCACCCGTTTGATTTCTACAGCCATAGTGAAAAAGATTAATTCATGAATTTGAAGGCAAAATTACGAAAAATCGAGGGCAGAACAAAAGAATTTATTCTTTTTTATGCAGAGATGGAGAATTTTCCTTGAGCAAAGCGAAAATTTTATTCAAAATTACGAAAAATCGAGGGCAGAACATTATGAGTCCCTTGATAAGGGACGGCTTTAAAGCAGGGTTTTTTATTACCCAAATGTTACATTTCCAACCGTGGCGCGTCATCATTATAAATACAAGGTGACAATGAGAATGAACATGGAGAACTGGATAAAAACGATTATCCAGAAAAAGGAAGTGGTGGCCATACCCGTGATGACGCACCCGGGAATAGAACTAAACGGAAAGACTGTCCGTGAGGCCGTCAGCGATGGAACGGTTCACTATGAGGCGGTGATGACACTGTGCGAGCGCTACCCTTCGGCAGCAGCCTGCACCATCATGGACCTGACCACCGAGGCGGAATGCTTCGGCGCGGATATTGAATTCTCCGACATTGCCGTGCCGGCCGTTCGCGGACGGTTGCTGAACAGCACGGAAGACATTGCCCGGCTGAAGGTGCCGTCGCTTGCGGGTGGGCGCATTCCGGAGTATCTGAAAGCCAATCTGATGGCGGCAGAGAAGATTTCCGACCGTCCGCTTTTTGCCGGTTGCATCGGACCTTTCTCGCTGGCAGGCCGTCTTTACGACATGAGCGACATCATGGTGCTCATCTGCGAAGAGCCCGACGCCGCCCACGAACTGCTTTCGAAATGCACGGAGTTCATCCTGAAATACTGCATGGCACTGAGAGAAGCGGGCGCCAACGGCGTGCTGATGGCCGAGCCAGCCGCCGGACTGATGAGCAACGAGCAATGCATTGACTTCTCGTCGCTCTACGTGAAATATATCGTCAACAAGGTGCAGACGCCCGAATTCTCGGTGATTCTGCACAACTGCGGCAACACGGGCCATTGCACGAAGGCCATGGTGGAGACGGGCGCTGCCATGTATCACTTCGGCAACAAATGTTCTATGTGCGAGGTGATGAAGGATGTGCCGCCCACGGCCCTTGGAATGGGCAATATCGACCCCGTGAGCATCTTCAAGGATGCCATGCCGTCGCAGATGAAGCAAGCGGTCTGCCACCTGCTTGAGCAGATGCGCCGTTTCCCCAATTTCGTTCTTTCCAGCGGATGCGACACACCGCCGCAGACGCCCCTGCACAATATCGATGCGTTTTTTGAGGCGCTAAAGACCCACCCCCAGCCCTCCTTATGAGGGAAGAAGACCCACCCCAGCCCTCCCTATGAGGGAGGGAGCAAATAGCAATAGTAGTAATAGAAGTCCCCTTCCTTTTGGGGAGGGATTAGGGGTGAACCAAACTCCCCTCCCATGTAGGGGAGGGGCAGGGGTGGGGTCAGTATTCAGAAATTCTCGGCAGTATAAAATAAATAGGTGATATCAAACATTACAGACCCCACCCCTAACCCCTCCCCTTGAGGGGCGGGGAGTACAGTAGCCGCAAAAAAGCCTCCCCTCGGGGAGGTTTGGAGGGGGTTGGTGGGGTTGAGCTTTAGAAGTTTTTATTTGATGACAAAAAAAGAACTACGATACGACGAACTGCACATCAGCCTGTCTGAAATCTATGAGCAGATGGGCTATGGGGAAGTTGTGCCCGACGAGGCTACCGTCAGAGAGACGGAGAAAATCCTCGCCGAGGTGAAGGACTTCCTGAAACCACGCTTCTGCTTCTTCGTTCAGCGCGAGCTTCCCGACTTCTCCATCGGCCAGATTATCGAGCGGCAGCTGCGCGGCTCCGAAGCTTACGCCCTGTTCATCTGTACGGCAGGAACAGAATACGAGGAATACCTGAAACGGCTGAAGGAGGATGGCGACATGGTGCGCGTGTTTATTGCCGATGCACTGGGCAGCGTGATTGCCGAGAAAACCGCCGACTGCATGGAGAAAACGCTGCAGGAGAACATCGAAAAACTGGGATGGCACCACACCAACCGCTTTTCGCCCGGCTATTGCGGTTGGCACGTCAGCCAGCAACAGCTGCTGTTTCCGCTGTTCAATGGCGAGACCTGCGGTGTCAGTCTCACCGAGAGCAGCCTGATGATGCCCATCAAGAGTGTGAGCGGCATCATCGGACTGGGTACCGAGGTGCGCCATCTTGACTACACCTGCGGTCTTTGCGACTTCAAGGATTGTTTCCGCCGACGCAAAAAGGCGTAGGCGCCAAGGCTATTCGTCTTCTTTTATCTTAATCTGACAGTTGTCGAGCGACTCGATGATGGCCAGCGACTCGATGCGCCTGATGCCTTCCGACTGGAGCAGCTCGCGCCCGTGCTGGAACTCCTTCTCGATGATGAAGCCCATGCCCTCGATGGTGGCGCCCGCCTGACGGCACAGGTCGATGATTCCCTTGCCGGCATTGCCAAAGGCCAGGAAATCGTCGATGAAGAGCACATGGTCGTCGGCCGTGAGATAGCTCTTGTTGATAACCACATCGTAGGAACGCATCTTGGTGAACGAACGCACCTCCGACTGATAGAACTCCGACATAGTGGAAGGCACTTTCTTCTTCACATACACCACGGGCAGCTCCATCAGATAGCCCAGCATCACGGCCGGCGCAATGCCCGAGGCCTCGATGGTGAGAATCTTGTTCACCTTCACGTCGGAAAAGCGGCGTATAAACTCAATAGCAACTTGCTTCATCAGATACGGGTCCATCTGATGATTCACAAAGCGGTCAACCTTCAGGATGCCGCCTTCCAGACACCGTCCCTCTTGCAGGATGCGGTCGCGTAATACTTTCAATGCCATAATCGGGTACAAATATACACATTATTTATGAATAATATGCAAAGTGAGAGAAATAAAAAACAGCCGCCGCAACCATTTTTTCAACGGCGATTAATCTTTTTCAATTTGTTCACGTCTAATAAAAGACTATAAAACTTATTATTAACATTAACTTATAACAACATGAAAAAAGTTTTGATGATGCTGGCCTTGATGGCCATTCCGTTTGCTATGCAAGCACAGACAAAGTTCCACGACGTTGAGGTTAACGAGGCTACAGGTCCCGTGAAGTCTATCAAACAGGCAGGTATGATGGGCCGTGGCGAGCAGGTTATCAATTTCTCTCAGGACGGCAAGATGCAGGCCGAAGGCCTCACAGGCCTTGTTTACGACGACAACGGCTATCTGCAGAAAGCTGAGAGATCGGTTGAGACACCTCAGGGCAACATGAAGATTACGACCACCTACAAGTGGGAGAACGGCAAAGTGAAGAGCCAGTCGATGGATTTCGGCCAGGGTTCAATGACACAGGAATTCAAGTACAACGAGAAGGGCGCTCCCGCTTCAATGTCGATGGACATGATGGGCCAGCAAATGGAAACTCCCTACACCGACTATAAATACGACGATCGTGGCAACTGGATCAGCCGCAAGACCGAAATGATGGGCCGCGAAATGGTTCAGACACGCACCATCGAGTACTACGAGTAAGCTAATTATTTCTCAAGAAATACAAAAGCCTGTCCTCGCTGTTGAGGGCAGGCTTTTTTGTTTGCCATTTCCTGGCATCCTCAAGGCCGGAGGAACTGCAGAATTCCGCCTCCCCCCTGCCCTACATTCAGGCTTACCCTGCAGCCTTCCACAAAAGGATAGTTGTAGCCACTATGATGACCGACGGGGAAATCATAGCAGACGGGGATGTCGTAATGCCGAAGATACTCGTGCAACATCTCATACATATCGGCAAAACCGCTCTCCGGACTCTTGTATTTTGAAAAGTGCCCCACCACGATGCCCTTGACGCGCGACAGGATGCCCCGGATTTCAAGCAAGTGAAGCATACGGTCAACCTTCGACATCTGTTCGCCCGTATCTTCAAAAAACAGTATCAGCCCCTCGTCGGCACGGTTCAGAAAGTCGTACGCAGAACCCGCCAAACCACAGAACACAGAGAGATTTCCGCCCACAAGAATGCCCTCGGCCTGGCCCTTCTGATTCAGGGGATGCGCGGGTATCTTATACGTCGGGAGTTCACCCCTCAGCAGACGCCGGTGGATGGCATTCACGGAATCGCGCTCGCCACGCATGGAAATGCCGTCGCACATCGAACAATGGATGCTCATCACACCTGCCGACACCTCGGCGCTGTGCAAGGCCGTGGCATCGCTGAAACCCATCACCCACTTCGGATGGTTACGAAACTCTTCCAAAGGAATGCGCGTCAGCACCTGAACAGCTCCATCGCCGCCCCGGCTGCATAGGATGGCCTTCACGGTGGAATCCCGCAAAGCCCATAGCATATCGGCAGCCCGCTCGTCGGCAGTGCCGGCAAAACCGTGATAGCTGTTCATCGCATGAGGCCCCACCACAGGCACATAACCCCACTCGCGAAGCGTCTGACAGCCCTTTGCGACCGTTGCTGAGTCGGGTGTGCTCGAAGGCGACACAATGGCTATCGTGTCGCCCGCCTTCAAG
This sequence comes from Prevotella sp., assembly GCA_017508965.1. Taxonomy (GTDB): domain Bacteria; phylum Bacteroidota; class Bacteroidia; order Bacteroidales; family Bacteroidaceae; genus Prevotella. Next base: position 28,762 of record JAFWQT010000074.1, read on the forward strand.
GCAGCAGGCATCACGATTCGCTGTTGGGCCAGAGCGCACTGTCCCACAGTCATCAGAGCCCCCAGCAGGACAAACCTTACTGTCATTCTCATTTCTCTTTCAATCATGCTTTTCGCCACAAAGATACAAATAAAAAACGAAACCGTCTGCAATCTCAACCGAAATCCTGCACCAGAACATCCCGCAGTTGTTTTTCCTACATCTAATTATTTGCCATTTTGCAGGAATGTTATATCTTTGCACCTGGATATGAAGAAATTTGGATTACTGCCGCGGATAGCCGTTGCCATTGTGCTGGGCATCGTGTTTGGGAACTTTCTGCCCGAGGGTTGGGTGCGCGTGTTCACAACGTTCAACTATGTGTTCAGCCAGTTCCTAGGATTCCTCATCCCGCTCATCATCATCGGACTGGTGATTCCTGCCATTGCCGACATCAGGCGTTCAGCCGGACGGCTGCTGCTGCTGACCGTGGGACTGGCCTACGCCGACACCATCGTGGCCGGACTGCTGGATTCCTTCGGCACGGCCTGCAACGTAACCGGCGACGGCGCCCTAGCCGTCATCATCGACCGTCTGCATAGCAAGGCGAAGAAAGAAGCAGTACACTAATACCCCTATTCCTGATTCAAAGCAGAATAATTCAGGATTCGCATTTCAGTAGCTCCACAAATCTCTTGGACATAGTCGTTGAGCTGATGAAAGCGAGAGTAATCGGAAGTCCCGTCAAGACTCCAAGGAGAAAGAATAAGCAGGTGGCCTGCAGCACAGGCATAGAAACGACGCTGCGGCGGTTTCCAGTATTCACCGATTGGCTCTTTCTGCAAAAGAATCAAGGGGAGATGGGCGTCAAGGGCATCGCTGACTACAAGGCTCTCACCTTTTGAGATGCCTGGCGTGACAAGCACTGTGCCTTCTTCGGCCATACGCAACAGGCGGTCGTGTTCTTTCTGATAGTCATCGGTTTGTTCTGTGGGCTGTCCCGTCTTTGGGTCTTTGCGGTGGAAGAATACTGGTTCCTTGATGGGGAATTTCAATAGGAAAAGGTTTCCGAAGGCGGCATATTCACGGCCGCCAATCCACAGATGCAGTTGGCGTTCCATGAGTCGGGGACACTCTTCACGGATGCGGGCACGAAGCGGGTTCTCTTTCATGTAGCGCTTAATGTTCTCAAGCATTCCCGGGCGGTTGATGATGCGGTCGTGGTAGCCCTTTTCGAAAAGCACAGGGCGCTGTTTTTCTTTTTCCAAGGGAGATGCCTTGGACACGGCTGCCGCCGTTCTTGGCGTTTCTCCGCTTGCCGCCGTTCTTGGCGCTTCTCCGCCAAGAGCTTCATCCTGCAGCTGCCACCATGCTCGCGTGCAGCCCGTCTTGAAGCCCCGCACCACCATCCCCAAATGCTTGCCGCCACGCAGCGTCTCACGCACCCACAGAAGCAAATGGATATGATCGGGCATGATTGCAACCCGCCACACCTCCACCTCGGGATAATACCGATAAATCTTCGGCACTTCATCTTCGAGCACACGCCGTCCCAGTTCCGATAGCACGACATGAGGGGCGTCATCGGTTCCCGGCCGGCCGTTTGCACGACCAGCAATCGTACCAAAAAGCCGCTTACGGTCGCCTATGACCATCGTTATCATGTAGAGTCCACGCTGGTGGTAGTCGTGCCAAAACGACCGGCGGTGCTGGTTATGCTTGGTCTCGCATCGCGGTCTCCCTATGTCATTTTGACCGTCTTCCTTGTTTCCTTTCATATATAATAAAAGGAGTACCACAAAAAACTTCAGTGGTACTCCTTATCTTTAGTCTGTAAATTAGTCGTTCAGCTTAGCCTTGATGAACTCGCGGTTCAGGCGGGCGATGTTAGAGATGGACTCGTTCTTCGGGCACTCTGCCTCGCAGGCGCGGGTGTTGGTGCAGTTACCGAAACCGAGTTCTTCCATCTTCATCACCATGTTCTTGGCACGCTTAGCGGCCTCGGGACGACCCTGGGGAAGCAGAGCCAGCTGGCTGACCTTCGAACTGACGAAGAGCATGGCAGAGCCGTTCTTACAAGCGGCTACGCAGCAACCGCAACCGATGCAGCTGGCAGCGTCCATGGCCTCGTCGGCATTCTCCTTCGGAATCAGGATGGCGTTAGCATCCTGAGCCTGACCGGTGCGGATGGTGTTGTAACCACCGGCAGCGATAATCTGGTCGAAGGCATTACGGTTGACCATGCAGTCCTTGATGACGGGGAATGCAGCGGAACGCCAAGGCTCCACGGTAATCACATCACCGTCGTTGAAGCGGCGCATGTAGAGCTGACAGGTGGTAGCACCGGTAGCTGGTCCGTGGGGG
>JAFWQT010000075.1 GCA_017508965.1 Prevotella sp.
AGTCTCAAATGGTATTGTCGAGGGATTCGTCAACAAGATAAAAGAAGTCAAGCGTGTCATGTTTGGCAGGGCCAGTTTAAACTTGCTCAAACGAAAATTAATAATGGAACCACTACTTTTCAACTAAATTGACGAAGAACCCAAAAATCTGTCACAAATCTTTGTGGACAGATGAATTTGGAGAATCCATTTCTGTTCTGGCTGAGAATATGAACGAGAGTCACCCTATTCATTTTAATTAAATATTCATAAAACTAATGCCAAAAGGTTGCAATATTTGACAACTTTCTTTATATTTGCATCGAAATAATTCGCAGGATGAGAAAGATAATCACATACGGCGGCTATTTTGAGGCTTTCATGGAGTCTCTCAATGAAAAAGAACAACGTAAGGTGGATTACGTCGTCTCACTACTTGCCACTCAGAATCGCCTGCCAACGAAGTTTATGAAGCACATAGGCAATGGGTTGTATGAACTGAGGGTGATGTGTGAGAATAATATATACCGTGTGTTTTTCATCTTCGATGAAGGGAATATAGTGGTGTTGTTCAGTGGTTTTCAGAAGAAGACACAAAAGACACCTCAGTCGGAAATAGATAAGGCAAATAAAATAAAGGAGGCATATTATGCAGACAAACGATCACAAAATCAGGGACTATAGCGCCGAACTCGACAGGAAATACGGGGCAGTCGGCACTAAGGAGCGTGAACAATTTGAAGAGGAAGCGTGGAATTTCTATTCTGGGCAGATTCTTCAGGAGGCCCGCCGTGAAGCAAAAGTGACACAGGCGGAATTGGCCGAGCGTACTCAGACCACTAAGTCGTATATCTCGAAGGTAGAGAATGGTGTCATCACTCCCAGTGTCGGCATGTTCTACCGTATCGTAGCAGCTCTCGGCATGAGGGTTGAGGTGGTGAAGCCTATATATTGAATGAACACAGGAATGAAGACCCTCGTTCACATTATAATCCTGTTCATCGGTGATTTTATGATAACCTATTAAAAAGATAAATATATGATAATCAGTATTATTGTTCTTATTTTTCTGGCTTTAGTTGTTGCAATAAACCTATGGGCAGAATACGATGGATCTAGAAATAACAAAAAAAAGAGGAAAAAGTTTAAGAAACACTTAATAGGAACTATAACTTTTTGCATACTTGTCTTTCCCTTTTGTTTCTTGGTAGATAAATGTACCGGTAATTCAGATGTAGGAGAATACCATAATATCAAAACTGGAAAAAAACAGATCCAATACCAAAACAGTCGTGAGCAGAAAAAGGATCTTGATGATATTGATAAATATTCAAAAAACCATCCTGATTTTTAGATAGGGAACTTATAAAGCCAACCATCGTTTGTTCGTCAGAACAGGATTCCTTGAGAACAGGGTGACATTTCATTCATGCCACCGAAACGCCCAGTTTATCAAGTTTCTCCGCACCAAGCGATTACAGGATTACAGGATTACACCTCAAATTATGTGCCACAAAGGGGAGTCCAAAACGGACTCTCCTTATTATATAGGCACTTGTCTATTCCTTCGTTAGAACGTGAAGTTGAAGAGGAAACGGATTCCGTGGCGGCGAGAAGTGGGCAGCGAGGTGTAGTTCATGCGATGGACGTACTCCACGCGCAGAATCTTGAAGATGTTGTGGATGCCCACCGACCACTCGGCATAGGGGCGATGGGGGTCGAGGGCAAACGAGTACTCGGGCAGCTGCTCGGCATTCTTGCTGGTGAGCGTTCCCCAGACGGTGCGGAAGCCGAGATAGTCGCGCAGCTTGAGCTTGCGAAGCAAGGGGATGCGGTTGAGCAGCTTGCCCTTGAGGTCCCAGTCGACCATGAACGACACGTAGCGGTCGCTGACGAGCTCCATATTGTTGATCATCGAGAAGGTGTGGGGCTGCGAGATGTAGCTGAGGTTGTTCTCGGGCATGATGAGCAGCAGCAGGGGCACCTTGTTCCATTGTGCGGCGGCACGTACGTTGAACTCCATCTTTCCCCACGAGTTGAGCCACAGGCGGTAGTAGGCCGTTGCCTCGCTGTAGTTGTAGTTGTATTGTCCGCCCAGCAGACGGTCGGTGCCGAAGGTGTGGCTCAGGGTGAACACGGGTGCGTCTTTGTTGACGAGCACTCGGTGCTGCTTGGTGTTCATGTATTTCTCGCCGGGTGCGAATCGCATGCGTAGCATGAGCTCGGTGGTGCGTAGCTGGGTGATGGGCGTGAGTTCGCCGGTATCGGGCAGACGGTCGTAGCCGAGTGCCGCAAGATTGCCTGCTGCCTCGTTTTTCTCAGCCTTGAGCGATGCGGTGATGGCAAAGTTGTAGTCGGTCTCGTAGTCGAGCTGCACGGTCTGCCGGTTGTAGAACATCATCTTGTCTACGGTGGTCCAGTGGAACGAGGTGAACACGTTATCCTTATCGGTCGAGAGGAACTTGTCGGAGGGGCTCATCACGTCGTTGGTCGACTCGAAGGTGATGGTTCGCCTCGGGAACTCGTCGTAGGTGTAGTTCTTGCGGTTGAGCGATGCCACAAAGGTGGTCTTGTAGTAGTTTCTCTTGCTGCTCATGCCGCGCGCATAGTAGCCCTTGAAGAAGAAATGGGGCGAGAGGTTGGCCGTGGTCTGCAGACTTCCGCGGAAGCGCCATCCGTCGATGAAGTTGCGGGTGATGATGGTGTTGATGGGTCCGATGTCGACCTTCGACGGGGTGTTCTCGGAGCCTGTCTCGATGAAGTTCTCGACACCGATCTTGAAGAGTGTGACGGCGGCGTGGTACCACGGTCGTTCCTTCATGCTCTTGATGAATCCGCCCATGCGTTCCTCGCTCTGGGTGAGGTCAACCTTTCGGTAGTGCTGCCAGAAGGTTTCCTTGCGCATGGCTGCATCGGGGTCGACGATGAGCGGCACCTTGCCCTTGAAGAGCTGCGCGTCGATGGGGTTGAATGAGTAGTCGCTCTTGCGGGTGGTGCGTATGGCGATGGCTTTCTGCATGAAGTCGGTGAGTGCCAGCTCGGCAATCATATCGTCGGTGGTGAGGGCCCACTGGCCATTGTCGAGCAAGGTGTATTCCTGCTGCACCCACAGGTTCTCAACGAAGTTCACGTCGGAGCTCTTGGGGAGCGTCATGTTGCAGCGCTTCACGTGCAGGGTGGTATCCTTCAGGATGTAGAGCTCGCCGCGGAATCCAAGGTCCTGCTGGTTGTTGGGCAGGAACTCGAGGTGGTAGCACGAGTCGCGGTCAACCTTGACGGTGTCGATGATGTAGTAGCGGTAGAAGGCGATGGCATCGCGACCGATGGGCGAAGTGAAGTAGTGGCGCAGCAAGCGTATGTTGTCGTCGTAGATGTCGACATCGGTAAAGGCGTCGCGCATCACCACGTTGACCAGTTCGCCGGTCTGAATGACCTGGTTGATGCCCTGCGAGCGCTGGCCAACGATGATGTCTTTCTGCGACTGGGGCGAGCGGCGGTAGATGTGGCGGGTGACGGTCTCGTCGAGGCTGACGGGCAGGATGAGCTTGTTGTTATAGACGCAGGGCTCCACCTGGTCCACCAGCCACTTGTTCTTCTTGCCGAAGCTGCCCTCTATTTCGGCGGGCTTGATATCGTTGAGCGCGAGTGTTATCTTCTGGTAGTTCAGATATTCGTAGTAGGGGTTGTTGTCGAGGTTGGTGCGCTTCTTGGCCGAGATGACGCGCCGCATCAGCTCGACGGCGGGGTTCTCCTTGCGGCGGTAGCGGTGGCGCTTGCCCTTGACGGTGACCTCGGTGAGGAGGTTCGACTTGGGCATGAGGCTGATGTTGATGTAGGCGGGGGTGTCCTCGTCGATGTCGATTGACTCGTTCTCGTAGCCGATGGCCGAGAAGGTGAGCTTCCAGCCGTTGTGGCGCTCGATGGAGTATTTGCCGGCATAGTTGGATGCCATGGATATCTTGTGGCCGCGGTAGCGGAGGGCGGCAAAGGGGATGCTGTCGCCGGTGATGGCATCGAATATCTGGCCCGTGATGGTCTGCGCGTTGGCCGTGGGGGCAAGGAGCAGCGAACCGGGCACGAGGAGGAGAATGACAAATAAAAGAACAGTCTTTTTCATTTTCATTTTAGCAATATTTCTTTCAAATCGTTGATAACTTGGGTGGTGGCGCCGGTCTGGAAGTCGGCATCGGCATAGTTCCACGGCTCGCCTTTCAGCCAGATGGTGCGACAGCCGAGCTCGGTGGCGGGCAGTATGTCGTTCTTCAGGCTGTCGCCCACAACCGTGACTGTGGGGGCTGCAGCGAGTCCGCCGAAGGGCTCAAGGGCCAGCTGGTAGATGGCGGCATCGGGTTTGCGCAGGCCAACGGCAGCACTCTCGATGACGGCCGTGAACGACTGGTCGAGACTGAACTCGCGGAGCACGGCCGGGAGGTTGCCGTAGAAATTGCTGCAGAGCACCACAGGGGCGCCCAGGGCTGCAAGCACCTCGCGGCTTTCGGCAAGCTGGGTGCTGACGCGGCTATAGACATCGTGCAGTATGTCGGTATGATAGCGTTCGGTCTCGAGCGGGGCGGCATACAAGTAGCCCTTCCCCACCAGGTAGTCCATCTCGAGGCGAATCTTGGTGCTGAGCGTCTGGCGGAAGGTATAGTCGGGCTGGATCTGGCCGCCCTTGCCCAGCAGGCGCTCCACATAGACGTAGGCCTCGCTGAAGGCTTCCCATCCTACGGGAACCTGGCGGTGCTGGAAGGCATGCCAGAGGAAGCGTCCCCAGTGGCAGCCATTGGTGTCGAGCGTTCCGCCGAAATCGAAGATATATCCTTTCATTATAGTTGAGTATCTGTTTGGGGTGCCGGTTCCATCTGCTCGGTGAGCCGCTGGCAGAGCCGTTCGTGGCTGTGGTGCATGTGGACGTAGAGGATGGTGAGCACGATGATTTCGAAGAGGAAATACACCCATGGACAGTTCAGTATGGCCGTCAGCGAGAGCACGATGGCGCGGGTGTTAAACGTCAGGATGTTGGTGAGTGGCATGAGTGGCCGGCTGCCGTCGAGCAGCTGTCGCGAGATGTCGGCGGCAAGGGCGGGGTTGCTCTGCTGCACTTGCTGGTATTGGGCGAAGAAAGCCTGGAACTTGGGGGTGCGCACCTCCTGATTCCTGCAATAGTTGCCGTAGAACTTATGGAAAAGGCGGGCCAGCCATTGTTCGCGTGGAAGGCTGTCGGCAATGGCCTGCTGGGCGGCGCTGTTGTCGAGTTCGCTGCCCTCGCGGCCCAAAAGGAAATAGAGGTGTATCTGACGGTAATAGTCGGAGAGCGACGACTGGGGAATATGCACCAGGAACCCGGCAATGGCCGCCAGCACCCAGATGCCGATGCCCCAGCGGAGCGACATGAGGGGGATGAGCTGGTCTTGCAAACGGAGCACGAAGGCCAGGTAGATGGCAAAGAACCAGATGTCGCCCGAGACGCCGTCGAGTATTCTGCCGATGAGCGACTTCTGATTGGTGAGGCGGGCCAGCTGCCCGTCGGTGGAGTCGCAGAAATTGGCCAGCATGAGCAGCAGGGCGCCTGCCACATTGTGGGCCACGTCGGTGAAATAGAACATCACGCCAGCAGCAATGCCGAGGAAGATGCTCAGGATGGTAATCGTATTGGGGGTGACGCCCAGTTTCTGCCACATCAGGGCAAAGGCAAGGCCTATAGGCCGGTTGAAATGAATGTCCAGCCATTCTTCTGTTTCGTCCGACTTGAAAGAACTGCGGAGAAGCTCGTTGAATTTATTCTTGTCCATAACTGTTTTTACACTAATTGGCTGATAGCGGCGGCGGCTTCGTCGCGACAGGGTGAGAAACTAGGCCAGTCGTTGAAATCGACGATGACGAAAGAACCGTCGGGGCGCACCACGGCATCGCCACCATAGACGCTGACGCCTGCCAGACGGGCAAGCCGCACGGCAGCCTGCCGGAGATTGGGATGGCCAGAGGGATAGAAAAAAGCGTCGGCAACACCATAGAACTTGAGGTCGGTGCCAGCAACATGGGCGGTAACCACGGGATGGGCGATGGTTTTACTGAATGATGCAACAGCCGATTCGTCGGCAGCAAAGCGAACTTGATGGCCGCTGTCGGACTTCACCCACCCTGCCCCATGCTGATAGGCGGGAGCCGCAGGGATATCGTTGGCACGCATCAATTCGTCGATAGCACGACGACTGCCGCAGAGGCGAACGCCACGCGTGGAATTCACCACCTCTACCCCATCGTCTTCAGTCCGTTGCAGTTTTTTTAAAGCAGTCTCGGAGCGTGCCATTGTGAAGACAGCACCCACATCGCTGCCAATGGCGACATCAGCCGCAGACAGCTGCTCTTCCCTGAGGTATTCCACCTGGGCACCACGGCTTTCAAGACAACGGCCCACGGCATGGAGCACGGCAGCATCTTTCTCCACGGCATTGGGAGAAAAGCATTCGGCACGAAGCACCATCAGTATCTTTCGGGGTGTTGACGACATAGGGCTGCGGGTTCAGGATTGGAGAAAACTACTGGCCTTCCGGATATCGGAAACGTGGTCGACATCGAACACTACTGACATGGGGAAGGCGGTGATGGCATGGCCGTCGGCAATGAGCGCGCGCTGGAAGTTGCGCATACGGCTTTCATGGCGCTGGAGGCATCCCTCGAGCGTGAGCAAGGCATCGGGCAGCAGTCCGTAGATGCCGGCCGAGACATAGGGACTATGGCACGGGGCATCATGGAAGCCGGTGATGCGGAGGCTCTCGTCTACGGTCACCCAGAGTGGGCGCTCGTCGTCGGAATAAGTAGTGACGGGGAATACCGGATGCGGGGATTTCTTGAATTTCCCGACGAAGGCTGCAAATTCGTCTTCGCGGAAAATGGTGTCGACGGTGGTAAGGATGAAACGGCTGCCCAAGAGCATGGGACTGAGTGCGGCAAAGCTGTGCATGCTGCTGGGGGTGCTCGCGGAAATGAAGCGAAGCGGCACGCGGCAGCCGTCAAGTCCGTTGCGCTGCAGGTCTTCAAGATGACGGGCCACACGGGAAGCCTGACTGTTGCATATCACAACAATCTCGTTGGCATCGTTATGCATAAAAATCCGGATAAGGCGATCTATCATCATCTCGCCGTTGATGGCTATCAAAGGCTTCGGATCTGTTATCCCTTCTGCTACCAGACGGGAACCCTCGCCGGCAGCTATAATAGCATATTTCATCCCGTTATCATCAAATTTTGTGCAAAATTACACATTATAAATGATAACGGGATGAATTTGGGTGATTTTTTTTATTTTGTTATAAGTTCTGAAGTGTCCACCTTTCCGCTGCCGGCCACTTTCATGTCGAAATGATCGGTCTTGCCCTTGAGCTTCACGTCGCCCGAGCCAGCAATCTTCACCTTCACCGAGCCGCATTGCACAAGATTCAGTCCGATGTCGCCCGAGCCGGCAATCACAGCCTGGGCCTCGCCCGTGGTGACCTGGTGCACCTTGATGTCGCCCGAGCCGGCAATGTCGCAGGTGAGGTTGTCGCAAATCACGTCGGCCATGTCGATGTCGCCCGAACCTGCCACCTTCAGCCGCAGGCGGTCGGTGTCGAGATGCTGTCCGCAATGGAACTCGCCGCTACCTGCCATGCCCACTTCTACGAGGTCGGTTGATGATACAATAATCCTTACATCCTCGTCGTCACGGAAGAAGTTGAGGCTGTTGTCGCGGATGGCGATGCAGAGGGCATTGTCCTTCACCTCTACTCCATAGTATTTAAGCAGGGATTCGGGACCTTCGAACTTCACAAAGTTACGGGTGCCCTGCTGGTAATAAACCTTCACGTTTCCAGCCACGTTGATAGTAGTAAAATAATTTACACTAATCTCTTTGTTAGCGGCTGCAAGAGGACGCAGGCTGCTGCCCGAACGGAATTTCTTGTAACACGAGCTGACCAAGACTGCCAGCAGGATGAATGCGATGATTTTTTTCATATAAATAGCTTTTTAAGATTTTTGTCTGCCAATTAGACGAAAGCAGTATGCAAAAAGTTGCATCGCTCCTAAATTTTTTATTCTTTTATTCTTTTATTACTCGTTTTTTCCGTATCTTTGCACCGGATTTATTGACACATCAAAGATGAGCACCGACAAATTGACTCAGATTCTGGTTGAAACCGTCGAGGACCTTTCCTCGCCAGAATCTCTAAAAGGTCTGTTTCACCAGCACCGCGAAGGCGATCCGCTACCATCGAGCAAAGCTCTCGAAGAGATTGTCGAACTGGCACGCTCCATCCTTTTCCCCGGCTATTTCGGGCAATCCACCATCAATAGCCACACCATCAAATATCATATCGGCATCAACGTTGAACGGTTCCGTAAACTGCTGACCGACCAGATTATGGCCGGACTCTGCTTCACCCGCTGCGAATGCGACATGAGCGACGACCTTACGGAGTGTAACCGCTCGGCCAACGTGATTGCCACCCAGCTGATTTCGCGGCTCCCCAAAATCAGGAGCATACTGGCCACCGACGTGGAGGCTGCCTACAATGGCGACCCTGCGGCCGAGAGTTTCGGCGAAATCATCTCATGCTATCCGGTCATCAAGGCGCTGACCAACTACCGTCTGGCGCACGAACTGATAGAACTGGGCGTGCCGCTCATCCCCCGCATCATCTCGGAGATGGCCCACTCGGAGACGGGTATCGACATCCACCCCGCAGCCACCATCGGCCATCATTTCACCATCGACCACGGAACGGGTGTGGTGATTGGTGCCACCTGCATCATAGGCAACAACGTGAAGCTGTACCAGGGTGTCACGCTCGGCGCTAAAAGCTTTCCGCTGGATGCCGACGGCAACCCCATCAAGGGAATTCCGCGCCACCCCATTCTGGAAGACGACGTGGTGGTGTATGCCAATGCCACCATACTGGGGCGCATCACCATCGGCCGCGGTTCGGTGATTGGTGCCAACGTTTGGGTGACCGAGGACATGGAGCCTAACTCAAAGAAATACAACAAAGTCTAGAAATCGAAATAATACTATAATTTTATGGAATTCGAACTCATAGCCAAAACTTTCATGGGACTGGAGCCCATCTTGGCTGAAGAACTCACAAACTTGGGAGCAAACAATGTGGAAATAGGGCGCCGCATGGTGTCGTTCACCGGCGACAAGGAATTGATGTACCGCGCCAACTTCCAGTTGCATACAGCCATCAGAATCCTAAAGCCCATCAAGCATTTCAAGGCAAGCAGCGCCGACGATGTCTACAACGAGGTGAAAGCCATCGATTGGACGGACTATCTGGACGAGAAAAAGACATTTGCCGTCGACTCCGTGGTGTTCTCGGAGGATTTCCGCCACTCGAAGTTCGTGGCCTACAAGGTGAAGGACGCCATCGTGGACCAGTTCCGCGAGAAGACCGGCATTCGTCCCAACGTCTCGGTGACTAATCCCGACCTGAGGCTGCACATCCATATTGCCGACGACAATGCCACGCTTTGTCTCGACTCGAGCGGCGAGAGCCTGCATCGCAGGGGATACCGCCAAGAATCGGTTGAGGCGCCCCTGAACGAGGTGCTGGCCGCGGGAATGATTCTGATGAGCGGATGGCGGGGAGATTCCGACTTCATAGACCCCATGTGCGGCTCGGGCACATTGCTCATCGAGGCAGCCCTCATCGCCCACAACATGTCGCCGGGCGTGTTCCGCAAAGAATATGCCTTCGAAAAATGGAGCGACTTCGACAAGGACTTGTTCGACCAAATTTACAACGACGACTCACAGGAAAAGGAGTTCACTCACCATATCTATGGCTACGACATCGACATGAAGGCCGTGAATACCGCCCGCCTGAACGTGAAGGCTGCGGGGTTCAGCAATTCCATCAGCGTAGAGCAGCTCGACTTCAAGGATTTCAAGAAGCCAGCCAATCCTGCCATCATCATCACCAACCCTCCTTACGGTGAGCGCATTTCAACGCCTAACCTGATTGGTACCTACAAGATGATAGGCGAAAAGCTGAAGCATGAGTTCCAGGACAACGAGGCATGGATTCTCAGCTATCGCGAGGAATGCTTCGATGCCATCGGACTGAAGCCCAGCATCAAGATACCGCTCTTCAACGGCTCGCTGGAATGCGAGTACCGCCGCTACCAGATGTTCCAGGGAAAGCTGCGCGTTTTCCGTTCAGAGGGAGGCGTGGTGAAAACCGAAGAAGAGAAAAAGGCCATGGCCGAAAAGCGCCGCTTCAAGCAGAACCGCGAATTCAAGAAACGGCTCGATGAGCAGGAAGAGAACGAAGAGGGCGATATCCGCTCGTTCACCTTCCATAAGCACCACCCCGCATTCAAGGGAGAAAGAAATGAACGAAAAGGCGAAAGAGGCTCATCGCGAGATGGTTATGAAGACAGTCGCGACAAGCGTGCTGCCCGTGCTCGTGGTGAATTCAAGCGCGACTTCAAGGACGGCAAGGGCTCGTTCAGAGGGAAGGGCGGATTCCGCGACGGCGATGATTTCAAAGGCGGTAAGCGCGGTTCGAAATTCGGCGGTGGCCGTGGTTTCAAACGGGGCGATACCGGTGACTTCAAGAACAAGAAAAGAGACTTTGACGATGAGGATTAAAATTTTCGAAATAGCCCTGATAATGGCACTCACAGCCTCAGCACAAAAAGAATTCACACTCGAAGACCTCAATTTCGGCGGCAAGAACTATAAGGCAATGTCGCCCGAAAACCGTGACTATTCGTGGTGGGGCAACCAGCTGGTGCG
>JAFWQT010000076.1 GCA_017508965.1 Prevotella sp.
GAAAACATTAAATGAATGGAATCGAACCACGGAGCTTTGCGTGGATGTGAAAACAATCCTCCGCAGCGACTGTACCTCTGAAATCGGTAAAGGTTACCCAGGCGTGCTGACACGCGACTCGGACGACCACTATACCTTCGTAGAAACAATACCCTCAACCAACGGCAAGCGCAATCCGCACGTCTTCAAAGGCCAGTACATCACGGTCACCCGCAACGACGACGGCAGCCTTCGCCTAAACTTCAAGCCCATCAGGGTGAACGAATCGTTCAGCGTGGAGCAATATGCCGAGGGCGTGACCGTAGAAATCATACGGTCACTTGAGGGCCTTGTATAGAAATAGACAACCATGGCCGAAGCGTTCCAGTTGTTCCAGTTCCAATTAAAAAAACGAGGGACAACAACTCTTCTAAATATTATATAAATACTTAATAATTAAGTAGTTATATATATAATGGCAGAATTCGGAACCTTGAAAAAACAATTGGAACAACTGGAACTGGAACGCTCGGCCAATTAATTAAACACCTAATTATCTGTAGAATAATGAATTACGACATCACAAAACCCATAGCGCCTGCCATGCCCAGTCTTGGCAAAGGCACAGAATGTATCAAAATCCTGCTTTCGCAGGTATCAAAAGACGTACGGGAACCCATCGTCCCGATGCTTTTCCCTATACTTGGCGCCCACATGAGCGGCGCAGAATTTCAATACCCTGACCTCAGCTGGAAGGAACCATGCGGCATGATGGCCAATCTGGTGGCTGAAAGCGGGGGTAACAAGGGCCAATTGTCTCTTCTTGTAGAGGCCATTTGCCGCGATTTCCGCCAGCACGACGATGTTGAGCTGAAGAAACTCGTGGAATGGCAGAAGCAGGTGAAGACCAAGGGGGCCAACAAAGAAAAGCCTGCCCGACCGGAAGTGGCCTTCTGGATTCCACCATCGGATGTGACCAACCCAGCCTTCCTCCAGAATGCGATGGCACTTGAGAAGTTTGGAGGCCGCACCCAGTACATCAACATGCCTGAGGTGGATATGGCAGACCGCATGTGTGGAGGCCACAAGCAGGTCAGTCAGATGCTTCGCAACATCTACGACCGCCAGCGTGCCGGTGCCTTGCGTGCCACGGCCGACGGCGTGACCGGCAACCCCATCCTTCGTTGTAACCTGACGATTTCAAGCACCCCGTTTGCCACGCGCAAGTTCTACAAGTACGAACTCTTCAACGGAACGTTCGGCCGAATGGTATTCTCCTATAAGCCGCGTTCCGGTCGCGACGGACGAATTCCACGCCAAGGCAAATACTCCGACGAGTTCTATCAAAAACTGGATGAATATCTGATGCGCCTCGATGTCTGCAAAGGCCGCTACATCATCCGGCGGCTGAATACCCTGACTGACAAGCTGGCCCAGGACATGGCCACAATGGCCGACCTGGCCGACGACGATGTGCTGTTCGAAATTTCGCATCGGGCGCTGGTCTCGGGCTGGAAGGCAGGCTGCATCCTCTGGGCACTCAACAATCAGACTTGGACGAAGCCGATGGGAGAACTCGTGGAATGGCTCGTCTATCACGACATCTGGTCGAAGATGCAGATATTTGCCGACATGATTGGCAAGGATGCCGACACGATGGGCGAGGCTCATCGGCATGGACCCAAGAACATGCTTGACAGTCTGCCAGACTCCTTCAACGAGAAACAACTGGAAGCACTACGCATGGAACTGGGAAAAAGCATCGAAGGTACCAACAGCCAGTTGCGCAAATGGGTGTTCCGAAAGTTCATCACCTACTCCAACCAGACGGGACTCTACACCAAGACCGATGAATACCTTGGGAATGCTTAATGCTTAATGCTTAATTCATAATGCATAATTGATTATGATGGATAATTCTCAACTTCAAAAGCTCCGCGACCTCCCCATCGAGGGGGTCGCCGAGCGACTTGGAATGCAGATCGTGAGGCATAAGGCCCTTTGTCCGTTCCACGACGACCATCATGCCAGCCTGTCTTTCTGCACGCGCAGGAACACGTTCCGCTGCTTTGCCTGCGGGGCGCATGGGGGAACGATTGACTTGGTGATGAAGCGGCAGAACATAGGCTTTAAGGAGGCGTGTGAGTGGTTGGGTGGCAATCAGACCAACCGGACCCTCCCCCCTGCCCCTCCCTATAGGGCGGGGAGTAATTACCTTCAGGAGAAAGTGGACTTTGACGCCAGCCGCTACGAGAGGTTCTTTGAACGCCCTTGGCTCTCGCCAGAAGCCCGTCGGTTCCTCTTTGAGGAGCGGCATTTGGATGAGCGGGTGGTCCGCTGGTGCAGGCTGACTTCTTGGAAGGACCGTAAGGAAGTGCCCTGGCTGCAGATTCCTTATTACGATGAGGAGGGCCGCTTGGTGGGCGTTCAGAACCGCAACCTTGTCAAGGGTGCCCTACCCCGCTTCCGTTTCCCGCAAGGCTCCGAGTGCGGCATCTACAACCTGCCTATTTTGAAGCGGTTGAAGCCGGGCGATGAACTTTGGATTGCCGAGGGCTGCTCGGATTGCTGGGCCCTGCTCTCTGCCGGTCATAAGGCGATTGCCATCCCGTCGTCCACGCTCCTCTCGAAAAAGGACAAAGATTTACTGTCTTCGTTATCGTCTTCGTCATCGTTCTCCTTCCACATGTACCCCGACCAGGATGCCCCTGGCGAACGGCTGTTCCTCCAGTTGCAGAAAGTGCTCCCCACGCTCGTGCATCATCAGTTGCCCGAAGGCTGTAAGGATTATGGAGAATACTATCTTTCACATCATTAAATGATATCACTTCCAATCATCAGAAAGCCTGCTTCCAATGGGTGGAAAGGTTGCTTCCAATGGTTAGAAGCAAGGCTTCTGATGGGCGGAAAGAAATCAGCTGCATGCTCCATTCAAACGACGCTATGAATCTTTCGGCAAAAAATAAATAAATTTATTTTGTATTGCTCTCAACTTTTTGTACCTTTGTGCCCACAATCAGACAAAAGTGTAAAAACAACCCCAATAGGACATGAAAAGAGACAA
>JAFWQT010000077.1 GCA_017508965.1 Prevotella sp.
GAAAACATTAAATGAATGGAATCGAACCACGGAGCTTTGCGTGGATGTGAAAACAATCCTCCGCAGCGACTGTACCTCTGAAATCGGTAAAGGTTACCCAGGCGTGCTGACACGCGACTCGGACGACCACTATACCTTCGTTGAAACAATACCCTCAACCAACGGCAAGCGCAATCCGCACGTCTTCAAAGGCCAGTACATCACGGTCACCCGAAACGACGACGGCAGCCTTCGCCCAAACTTCAAGCCCATCAGGGTGAACGAATCGTTCAGCGTGGAGCAATATGCCGACGGCGTGAGCGGCGAAATCATCCGGGCACTTGAGGGCCTCGTAGAGGAATAGAAAATAACAAAAAGGCCGACTAATTCCAATTCCAATAATTCCAATTAAATAATGAGAGGTCAAAACCCCTTCTAAAGACTATGTAACTTATTGATATATAGATAGTTATATATAAAATAAAGAGGTGGGATACCCTCAAATGAATAACTGGAATAACTGGAATTGGAATAGCTGGCCGACTAAAGAACATCTAACAAACTGATTTACAATGAAATACAATATCACAACATCAACAGCACCTAAGATGCCGAACCTCGGAAGAGGTACAGAATGCATCAAAATCCTGCTCTCGCAGGCTTCAAAAGACATGTACGAACCATTGGTTCCGATGTTTTTTCCTGTACTTGGCGCACACATGAGTGGCGCAGAATTTCAGTACCCGGACCTCACTTGGAAGGAACCATGCGGCTTGATGGCCCATCTGGTGGCCGAAAGTGGCGGTAACAAGGGGCAATTGTCCTACTTGGTTGAGGCTCTTTGCCGCGATTTCCATCAGCACGACGATGAAGAACTCAAGAAACTGGTGGAATGGCAGAAAATCATCAAGTCGAGAGGGGCCAACAAGGAGAAACCCGTCAGGCCAACCGTTGCATTCTTGTTCCCTCCGTCGGATACAACGAATCCGGCCTTTATCCAGAACGCAATGGCGTTGGAGATGCTGGGCGGCAGGACTCAATACTTCAACCTGCCGGAAATAGAGATGGCCGACAAGCTGTGCGGCAGTCACAGACAGGTTTCGCAAATGTTCCGCAACATCTATGACAAGGCGCGCTCGGGTGCCCTGCGTGCCACAGCCGATGGCGTTACGGGCAACCCTGTCCTCAGAGCCTGCCTCACCATCTCGTCAACCCCGATTGCCGCCCGTTCGTTCTATAAACACGAGCTGTTCAACGGTACATTCGGCCGAATGGTCTTCTCCTACAAAGCCCGAGCCAACCGCAATGGAAGAATTCCCCGACTGGGAAAGTTCAACGACGACTTCTATCAAAAACTGGATGAATACCTGACACGGCTCGACATCTGCAAGGGCCGCTTCATCATCCGACCGCTGAACAAACTGACGGACAGACTGGCTCAGGACATGGCCACAATAGCCGACCTTACCGACGACGATGTGCTCTGGGATGTCTCGAAGCGTGCACTTGTTTCTGCCTGGAAAGCGGGCTGTATCCTATGGGCACTCAACAATCAGACTTGGACAAAGTCGATGGGCGACATGGTGGAATGGCTTGTCTATCATGACCTCTGGAGCAAGATGCAAATCTTCTCTGACATGCTTGACGTCAAGGATGCCAACCCTACGAGTGAGGCACAACGCCGTGGCCCGAAGAACATGCTCGACAGCCTGCCCGACACGTTCAACGAAAAACAGCTCGAAGCACTACGCATGGAACTGGGCAAGACTCCCGAGGGTGCCAAAGGGCAGCTGAACAAATGGGTGTTCCGCAAGTTCATCACCTACTCCAACCAGACGGGTCTCTACACCAAGACGGACGAATACCTGAAAGGCAATGGATAGACTAGAACTTCAAAAGCTCCGCGACCTCCCCATCGAGGGGGTCGCCGAGCGACTTGGAATGCAGATCGTGAGGCACAAGGCGCTCTGTCCGTTCCACGATGACCATCATGCCAGCCTGTCTTTCTGCACGCGCAGGAACACGTTCCGCTGCTTTGCCTGCGGGGCTCATGGGGGAACCATTGATTTGGTGATGCGGTTCTTAAACAAAACCTTTACCGAGGCGTGCAGGTGGTTGGGTGGCAATCATGTCGAAATACCGTTATCACGTCATAACGATATAACGACAACCACACCACACGACTTTGACGCCAGCCGCTATTCCCACTTTTTCGAACGCCCTTTTCTGAATGAGGAAGCCCGTCGGTTTCTCTTTGATGAGCGGCATTTGGATGAGCGGGTGATTCGCTGGTGCAGGCTGACTTCTTGGAAGGACAGGCGCGATGTGCCTTGGCTGCAGATACCTTATTACGATGAGGAAGGCCGCTTGGTAGGCGTTCAGAACCGCAACTTGGTGAAGGGTGCCCTGCCCCGCTTCCGATTCCCGCAAGGCTCGGAGTGCGGCATCTATAACCTGCCCGTTTTGAAACGGTTGAAGCCGGGCGATGAACTATGGATTGCCGAGGGCTGCTCCGACTGCTGGGCCCTGCTCTCTGCCGGGCATAAGGCGATTGCCATCCCGTCGGCCACGCTCCTCTCGAAGAAGGACAAGACGCTGCTCTCAAGTCTGAAAGCCTCCCCTCGGGGAGGTTTGGAGGGGGTTTCCTTCCACATGTACCCCGACCAGGATGCCCCAGGCGAACGGCTGTTCCTTCAGCTGCAGCAGGTGCTGCCATCGCTCGTGCATCATCAGTTGCCCGAAGGCTGCAAGGATTTCAGCGAATACTATATCAACCCCTCTCCTTCTCCCCCGAGGGGGAGAGTTTAAATCCGCCGCTCATAAGCCTCCCCTCGGGGAGGTTTGGAGGGGGTTTCCATTGGCTGGAAAGCCTGCTTCCAATGGGTGGAAAGGTTGCTTCCAATGGTTAGAAGCAAGGCTTCTGATGGGCGGAAAGAAATCAGCTGCCTGCTCCATTCAAACGACGCTATGAATCTTTCGGCAAAAAATAAATAAATTTATTTTGTATTGCTCTCAACTTTTTGTACCTTTGTGCCCACAATCAGACAAAAGTGTAAAAACAACCCCAATAGGACATGAAAAGAGACAA
>JAFWQT010000078.1 GCA_017508965.1 Prevotella sp.
CCGGCATGAATGGCAGCAGCGGCATGATGGGCCTCATCGTAAAGAAGAACGGGGATGCAGTCGGCTGTGCTCACGCCGATACAAACGCCCGTGACATCGGTAATCAGGGCATCCACGCCTTCAAGGTCGTCGGCCATTCCTTTCCAGGGTTCAGCCTGCTTCACTTGCAGGATTTCAGTGCCGTGCACCTGATGGGGCATAAATACCTGACCGATGCCTAAAAGACTTTTCAGGGAATCCATATTCCGGGCTATGCATCCTTCATTGTCGCCGCAATAATGGTTTACATTGAAGGAACAGTAGTTGCCCACGCTGCAACCGCCATGACGAGTGGAAGAGAAAGCCGTGACCTTCTCGCCCATCGTGTAGTAAAGCAACTGCGGGTTACTCATCAAAGTCTTCTATTTCGTAATCGTCGAGGATTTCAATATCGTCTTCATCCTCATCGGGAATATAGCCGTCTTCGCCCTCGTCGAGCAGCTCACGCGCAAACTGCGACATTTCCTTGTCGCGGTGCACCAGTGTGTCTTCGGCGGTAATGGTCTGCAGTTTGTTGCTCTCGCTGTTGAGTTCATTCCAAAGCACATCCTTCAGTTCGTTCAGTCCCGTCTGAGCAACGGCAGAAATAAACAGTACAGGAACCTGCTCACCGTCGGCTTTCAGTTTCTCTTCCAGTTCATGGCGCAGCATCTCCATCAGTTCCTCGTCGAGCAGATCGCACTTGGTAATGGCCAGCACGCGGTGCTTGTCGAGCATTTCAGGATTGAACTTACGCAGTTCATTGAGCAGGATGTTGTATTCCTTGTAGATATCGTCGGTATCGCCGGGAACCATAAAGAGCAACAACGAATTACGCTCTATATGCCGCAGGAAACGCAGTCCGAGTCCCTTGCCTTCGGCTGCTCCTTCGATGATGCCAGGAATATCGGCCATCACGAACGACTTGTTGTCGTGATAACCCACGATACCCAACGAAGGTTCCATGGTGGTGAAAGGATAATTGGCAATCTTAGGACGGGCATTGCTGAGCGACGACACCAATGTGGATTTGCCTGCATTGGGGAATCCCACCAGTCCGACATCGGCCAGCAGTTTCAGTTCCATGATGACAGTCATCTCCTGCATAGGCTCTCCCGGCTGGGCAAAACGAGGTGCCTGATTCGTGGCGCTACGGAACTGGAAATTGCCCAGACCGCCACGGCCGCCTTTCAGCAGAACCACCTCCTGTCCGTCGTAGGTGACGTCGCAGACATATTTTCCGGTCTCGGCATTATACACAACCGTACCACACGGCACGTCGATGTAAGCATCCTTACCGTTGGTGCCATGGCACTTGTCCTTTCCGCCGTTGCCCCCATGCTCGGCCTTCACATGACGCTGATATTTCAGATGCAACAGCGTCCAATAGTTATGGTTACCTCTCAGGATAACGCTACCGCCATTGCCGCCGTCGCCGCCGTCGGGACCGCCATTGGGATTATACTTCACATGCCTCAGGTGCATGCTTCCACGTCCGCCCTTACCCGAGCGACAATAAATCTTGACGTAATCAACAAAGTTAGATTCTGCCATATCGTTTTTCTTTTTCGTGTGCAAAGGTACGGATTAGTGAGAACAAATGCAAATTAAAATCCGATTTTAATTTGTTTTGTCGAGCGCAAGTACCTTCGGCGGAGCCAAAGGTACGGAAAATCGAAGGCAGAACAAATGCAAATTAAAATCCGATTTAATTTGTTTTGTCGAGCGCAAGTACCTTCGGCGAAGCCAAAGGTACGGAAAATCGAGGGCAGAACAAATGCAAATTAAAAATCGATTTTAGATGCGTTTCGTGGATTATTTAGTAAATTTGCACGCAATAACAATCATTATTTCTATTACACATCATGGCAAGTAACTCAGACTTTGTGCAATATATCGCCGAACAGTGTAGCGGCGCAGGCGAGATAGTAACCAAGAAGATGTTTGGCGACTATGGTATTTATTGCAACGGCAAGATATTCGGACTGATATGCGACAACCGTTTCTACTTGAAGCCCACCGAGAATGCCCGTGCTTTGCTCAGGGAAGAAGAGCTTCGGCCGCCCTACGAGGGTGCCAAGGACTATTTCTATATAGCCGACGTGGACGACCGCGACTATCTCTCAGCGCTTGTCAGCGAGACCTGCAAGGCGCTGCCAGAACCGAAGAAACGGAAGAAGTGAAAAAGACGTTTTACCTTTTATAATATAAGATACGACTTAATGGTTACTGACAAGCAAAAACGCAACTATATCACGATACTCGGCACGGGCAATGCACTTGCCACTAAATGCTACAGCACCTGTTTCACGCTTCACCAGCCTGATGGGGAAATGCTCTTGGTGGACGGTGGCGGGGGCAACGGAATACTGACGCAGCTGGAACGTGCGGGCATCAACTTCAAGGATATTCACCACCTATTTGTTACCCATGCCCATACCGACCATCTGCTCGGATGTGTCTGGATTATGCGCGTGGCCTTGCAATTCCGCTTCCGGCTCCAAGTATGGAGTCACGGCAAGGTGCTCGACCTGCTGACGGATATCTGCAACCGCATCCTGCCGCCAGTAATGACCGAAGGCATGGGAACGTTGGTCACCATGCATTGTCTGGAAGATGGAGACCGGTTCGAAGTGGGCGGTATGCACTTGCAATGCTTCGACATACAGTCCATTAACGAGCGCCAGTTCGGATTCACGGCACAACTGCCCGACGGCCAGCGCCTTTGCTGTTTCGGCGACGAACCGTTCTGTCCACAATGCAGGGAATATGCCGAGGGAGCCGACTGGCTGATGAGCGAGGCCTTCTGCCTGTATGAAGACCGCGAAAGGTTCCGCCCCTACGAAAAGCATCACAGCACCGTAATCGATGCTGCGCGGGATGCAGAAAGGCTACATGTTAAGAACCTTATTCTATATCATACCGAAGACAAAACGCTAGACACGCGCCGGGAGCGCTACACAGCCGAAGCGAAAACCGTTTTCTCGGGAAGCGTGGTGGTTCCCGATGATTTAGACGTTATCCTTTTATAGAACCGACGCGGAAGAGACACTTAAGCGTCGGCGTAGGTTCATAATGTCTATTACATTATTAATAATACTGATGATTCCCAGGCTCATTAACAAGGCAAGAGCCGTTGCGACGATGACGCGAGAGTTATCAGCAAACCAGAGCAAGAAGCTGTTTTGCACTTTCAAGGTGAAAAGGGGGACGTCGGCCGGTGTGGAAAGCACAAACGCTATGGTAATAGCACCGCTGATGATGCCAACCACAAAAGCTGCCACCATGGCCAGCTTATAGCGCCGAAGCGTGGCCTCCTGATGCTGCTTTACAAATTCAACGGCATCCAGACGCTTGGTAAGCCTGGCCATAAAGTCGGCATTATCGCCAAACGCAGGCTTCTGGGCGAGGAAAAGTTCCTCAAGGGCTTTATCTTTTATCATATCTCTAATCTTTCTTTCAGTTTGTCGCGTCCTCTTGAGAGTTGTTTCTTTACGGCATCTTCCGATGTCTCGGTTATCAAGCCTATTTCCTTGATATTATAGCCATTGAGATAAAACAGGGTGATGGCCGAGCGTTCTTTGGGCGGAAGGGTGCGCAAGGCCAGGTAAAGGCTCTGGTGTTCAAAACTGCGGTCGGCAGCATTGCTGCTGACGAGTTCACGTGCCTTTTCGATGCTTTCTGTGGTGCGCAGGCTTGCCTTGTGATTAAGGAAAGTGTTGTAGGCAATCTTGAAAATCCACGAGCGGAACTTTCCCTTTTCCTGATAGCCAGCCGACGATAGGTAAGCCTTCACCAGCGCATCCTGGGCCAGGTCGTCGGCATCGCTTTTGTTACCACAGCAAAGGGCGAGCAAGAAACCTCTCAATGCCTCCTGCTCACGCTCCACCAATGCTATGAATGCCTCGCGCGTCACTTGTTCTCAGCCTGTGTTTTCATAAGTTGCTCTTCTGCCTCCATTTCCTTGGCAAGCAGCTTCTTGCCAGTATGGTAGCTGATGAGGAAAGCGATGCCAACAGGCAGCAATATCAGGCCGACAACGCCCATAGGGCTTGAGCTGTTTTTAAATATGCTAAGGTACAACTCACCGCCCAGCAGACCAATGCCAAGCAACGTGGCAATCATGCCCACCTGCAACTTCGACAGAATTTTTTCCTTCAGCAGCTTCTTCTTGGGCGAGATTTTCGCCACGAGTTCTTCGACATCCATGTCCGGATTCTTCTCGATAGCCGCCAGTATGATTTCTGTACGCTTGTTGGTCTCGTTCATCTTCTGACGTACACCCAGCAGAATGGCCACGATGGGAAGTACGCATCCACAGGCAATGGGAACTAAAATTTCAGCTAAATGCTCCATAATTCTTTTATGTTTTATTTGTTAGACTTCTGTTTTCTTGAACCGATTCATTTATAAAACAGTTCAGGAAAGCAAAAGGTGACGTCGGATGTGAAAAAAAAAAGTTGATAATATGTCCGAAAAGACAAAGTGGCAACGGGTTCATCGTCCATTGCCACTTTCGTAATTTGTCAATTCAGAACCCAGCAAGGGCTCTTTGCCACAATTCTACAAAGCGTCAACCACTTCGCAGATGTCGCTGAAGATGCGGTCCAGGTCACCCAGTCCGTTCACGGGATGGCGCAGGCCTTCCTGCTCGTACCATTTCATCAGGGGCACGGTCTGCGTGTGATAGACGTTCAGGCGCTTCTTGATGGTCTCTTCGTTGTCGTCGCTGCGGCCGCTCTGCTTTCCGCGCAGGATAAGCCGGTTCATCAGTTCCTCCTCGGGAACGTCGAGTTCAATCATTGCTGCCACCTTGTGACCGCGCTCTGCCAGCATCTTCTTCAGGGCCTCCGCCTGCGGGATGGTACGGGGGAAACCATCGAAGATGACACCTGCATGCTCTTTACCAAACGAGTCGTACACACTGGCAAGAATGTCGATCATCAGTTCGTCGGGAATGAGCTGGCCTTTGTCGATATACGAGGCGGCCGTCTTTCCGAGTTCCGTACCGTTCTTGATTTCACTGCGCAGCACATCGCCCGTGGAGATATGCTCCAGTCCGTATTTCTCGATGAGCTTGTCGCTCTGTGTGCCCTTTCCTGAACCGGGCGCACCAAAAATAACAATGTTCTTCATTTTTTCTATTGGTTTTTTATCTTCTTCAATCAAAGTATAGATATCTTTCAGGTTACGGCCCAACTGGTCGTAGTCGAGACCATAGCCCACAATGAACTCGTTGGGGATTTCCAGTGCCACATACTCCAGGTCGAGATTAACCTTCAGCTTGTCGGGCTTCACCAGGAGCGAGCAGATATGCACTTCGGCGGGATGGCGCGTGCCCAGGCTCTCCACCATCTGCCTCATGGTAAGTCCTGTGTCAACAATGTCTTCCACGATAATGACGACACGGTCGGTAAGGTCTTCGTTGATGCCCAGCACCTCGTGCACATTTCCCGTGGAAGTGGTGCCCTGATAGGAAGCCAGTTTCACGAACGAGATTTCACAGGGGATGGTGATTTCGCGCATCAGGTCGGCAGCAAAGACAAAAGCACCGTTCAGCACAGCCAGGAAAAGGGGATTCTTTCCGGCAAAGTCGTGATTGATACGTTCAGCGACCGCCTTCACACGCTGACTGATTTCTTGTTCAGAAATAGAAACTCTGAACGTTTTATCCTTAATTTTTACCGTATCCATTGCTTTAGAAATTAAAATTTGGTACAAAATTACTAATTTTCTGCCAAACAATTGCTATCATTGGCAATTATTTTGTATTTTTGCAAGCAAATGAAAATTTTAACCAGCAATCAGATCCACGATCTGGACCATTATACGATGGAGCACGAACCGATACGCTCCATCGACCTTATGGAACGCGCAGCCAAAACGCTCACGCGCGCCATCACTTCGATGTGGGACAACCAGAAGCCTGTGGTGGTATTCGCCGGACCTGGAAACAACGGCGGCGATGCGCTGGCAGTGGCCCGTATGCTGGGCGACCAGAACTACAAGGTTGCGGTTTACCTGTTCAACACCACCAACAAACTCTCGGAAGACTGCGCCATCAATAAGAAGCGACTCAGCGAAAGCCGCAAGATAAAGGAATTCGTGGAAGTGACCGACGAATTCGACCCGCCCAAACTGGAGGCCAATACGCTCGTCATCGACGGACTTTTCGGTTCGGGACTTAACAAGCCGCTTGCCGGCGGCTTTGCATCGCTGGTGAAATACATCAACCAGAGCCCGTCGACCATCGCCAGTATCGACATCCCGTCGGGACTGATGACCGAAGACAACACCTACAACGTGAGGGCCAACATCATCAAGGCCGACGTCACCTTCACCTTGCAGTTGAAGAAGCTGGCCTTCCTGTTCCCCGAAAACCAGCAGTTCATAGGCAAGCTGGTCATCCTGGACATCCGTCTGAGCGAAGAAGGACTCAGCAAGATTGATGCGCAATACACCATCGTTGAGGAAAAAGACATACGTCCCCGACTGCTCCGACGCAACGAGTATGCCCACAAGGGCAATATGGGCACCGCACTCATCGTGGCGGGCAGCTACGGCATGGCAGGGGCAGCCATTCTTGCCTCGCAGGCCTGTCTGCGCTCGGGTGCCGGAAAGGTGATTATCCATACACCGCGGCGCAACAACGACATCATGCAGATCAGCGTGCCCGAAGCCATTGTGGAGACCGACCACGACGAGAAATACTTCACCGAAACCATCGAGAGCGACGACATGGACGCCATGGCCATCGGTCCCGGACTGCGCCAGCAGGAGAACACGGCCATCGCACTCATCTCACAGATACGACGTACGCAGGCACCCATCGTGGTAGATGCCGACGGACTGAACATGCTGGCCAACCACCGCGCCTGGCTGCAGCAACTGCCCAAGAACATCATCCTTACCCCCCACCCCAAGGAGTTCGACCGACTGAACGGCTCTTCATGCGCCGACAGCTTCGAGCGGCTGTCGAAGGCACGCGATATGGCCGAGCACCTGCATGCCTACATAATTCTGAAGGGGCACTATTCGGCACTCTGCCTGCCCGACGGGAAAGTGATGTTCAATTCTACCGGCAATGCCGGCATGGCCACCGCCGGTAGCGGCGACGTGCTCACGGGTATCATCACCGGACTGCTGGCCCGCGGCTACGCCCATGCCGATGCCTGCATCATAGGCATGTATCTGCACGGACTGGCCGGCGACCTTGCTGCCAGGGAACTGGGCATGGAAAGCATCGTGGCAGGCGACCTGATACGGTTCCTCCCCAAGGCTTTCCAGCGCCTTTACGACTAAGAAAGCCATCAAACCGATAAAACAGAAAACAAAAGATATGAAGAAGAACATTCTTTTAGCCGTGCTGCTCTGCTGCACATTCCTGTCAGCCTATGCTGACAAGCCGCAAAACATAAACGGCACCAGCTATTTCCTGCCTAAGACAGGACTGAAGTTCACCATCCTCACCGAGAAGACTTCCTACACTCCCGGCGAGTTCAGCCAGTATGCAGAACGCTATCTGAAACAGCCGGCCGGCAATCAGCCCGAGACCACCTACCGCATTCTCGGCTTCCGTCTGTCCACCTATGGCATAGCCGACACCTCGAAGCTGTTCACGGCCAGCATCGATTCCAAGCATAGCATCATGTCAATCTACAAAGACGACAATGGTGTGCTACTGGCCGTCAACGACCGTCCTAACCCGCCGGCTCCCGACAATTCGTTCAAGCCCGCGCCCAAACCCGCACGGCTCAATCCCAACGATTTCCTCTCGCAGGATATCCTCAGCGCCGGCAGCAAGGCCAAGATGGCCGAGCTGGCAGCCGACGAGATCTACGACATACGCGACAGCCGCACGCAGCTCACCCGCGGTCAGGCCGACAATATGCCTACCGACGGACAGCAGATGCGCATCATGCTGAACAGCCTCAACACGCAGGAAGCCGCGCTGATGCAGATGTTCAACGGCATCACCGACAAAGACACGCTGGAAATCCCCGTTGAATTCGTCCCCGACAAAGAGGTGGAGAAGGAAGTGCTCTTCCGTTTCTCCAAGTATTTCGGAATCGTAGATGCCGACGACCTTTCGGGCGTACCTTATTATATTACGGTAGTCAACCAGCATAACGTGCCTGTCAACACCACCACCGTGGGCAAGGACGAGAAGATAAAGGACGATGCCGGCATCTGGGTGAACCTCCCGGGCAAGATCAGCGTGAAACTCTACCAGGGCGAAAAGCTGCTCGAGAACTTTGAGACCTACGTGGCTCAGTTCGGACGCACCGAACCCATGATGGGCGAACTGTTCAGCAAGAAGATGGAAACAAAGGTAAGGCTGAATCCCGCCACAGGAAATGCTGACAGCATCAATACCGAACTGAGAAAATAGAAGAATATCAAAAATCCCGACAACGCGGTTTTCCATTCTGGAAAACAGAATAGGCTTGAAAACCAAAAAATCGGGAAATCGGACCGAAATAATCAGCATCGGTTCTGCAAATAATAATGATTTGAAGAAAAAAATCTAGAGAATTTTCTTCAAATCATTATCTTTTAATCGGCAAATAGACTTCATTTGACTGGAAATTAAAGTCTATTTAATGGTCAAAAACCCTTTAATTCGCCTTTGGAATCCTTATTTCGCCCCTGTCAATCATCATCGTTCTCCGTAGATAGCTGGTTTCCAGCAACTTGAAGAAAACCGTCCAGAACTCGCGAATTTGCGTCCCGTTGTCCATTTGCTGACGAATTCGCGAGTTTTACCCCCGAAAATTCAGAATAATTTTTACAAGCAGACAGTCTATAACATAGTCTGGCGGAGAACAGAAGTGCTCTCGCCGAGCATGCGGATAAACTCCTGTGCCGATTTCTTGGTGTAGACATTGCGCAACAAGTGGATGCAACCATACATCAGGTTATTCTCTGTATCCATTCCTTCAATGGGAATGGCACGCAGGCCATACTCTCCCATCACCGTGCTTTCGCTGAGGATGGTGACGTAGTTTGACTCCCGGAGCAGGCGGAAAAGCAGGTAAACGTAGTTCATCTCCACCTTTACCTTATAGTGATAGCCCGTGTCGGCAATTATGCGCTCGAAGGCGTTGCGGGCTCGCGTTCCGCGCAGGGGAAGCGCCAGGTCGTAGTTCTGCAGCTCCTCCAGCGTCAGCATGGGGCGGGCTGCCAGGGCATGATGCTCGTTGACGACGGCAGTAAGCTGGTGGCTGAAC
>JAFWQT010000012.1 GCA_017508965.1 Prevotella sp.
CTCGCCTCTATCCACTTTCCTCTCTCCTCTCTCCTCTCTCCTCTATCTTCCACCATCATCACCACAATCTCGCCGAACTTTTCGTCCTTGCGCTTGGTAATCATAAAGGGAACATGCAGGTGAGGCTTTAATGCGCGCTCCACTTCCTCTGCCTGTATTTTTATGCCACCCGAGCAAATCACGTTATCCTTTCGGCCAACAACACGGAACCGCCCTTGGCAAATCTCAACGATATCGTTGGTCACCAGTCGCTCAGCACACACCTCAGGCGCATCGATGACCAGACAACCGTCCTCGTTCTGTGAGATACTTACATTATCAAAAGGCGTGTACCATTCGCTGGCCTCCGCGCCGTTCAACCGTCTCAAGGCGATGTGCGAGAGCGTTTCGGTCATGCCGTAGGTACTCCATACATAATTAGGAAAGTCCTCCAATTCACGAGCCAAAGCGTCATCAATGGCTCCCCCGCCGATAATGAGATGCCTAATCTGGCGCAACCGCTCCCGCTCCTCAGGAACCTGCAGCGAATTATAGACCTGCATAGGAACCATAGCGGCAAAGGTAACCCCCCTTCCGACTTCCCCCGAGGGGGAAGAGGTCTGCTCAGGGGCTTGCTCTCCCCCTCGGGGGAGTTGGTGGGGGGTCGTGTTGCTAAGCGGATGCCCCGTTGGCTCCACCACCATCAGTTTCAGTTTCCTGACCAGCGACCGCACCACCATCATCTTTCCGGCGATGTAGTCCAGTGGCATACAAAGCAAAGCCGTGTCGCCCTCTTTCAGTCCGAGGAAGTCGCAAGTGATGCGTGCCGATGCCTCCATGCGCCGCTTCTCCACCCACAGCGGTTTCGGCGTCCCCGTAGAGCCGCTCGTATGCACCAGCACCCGTTCGGAGTCATTATTCCACTCGTCAAGAAATTCCTCTAATGTCATCACTTCGTCGTTTTTTATTCCCCTAGTTTTTAAGTCTATTGTACTCCCCGCCCCTTAAGGGGAGGGGTTAGGGGTGGGGTCCTACGATGGGCGGGGAGTTCGTTTGCCTATCATATGCCCCTCCAGCCTACCCGAGGGAAAGGCCCTCCATTTATCAACCACCCCTAGCCCCTCCTTTCCAAGGAGGGGGAGTGAATGGCTTAAGCTTCAAAAGTATCTACTCCCCGCCCTATAGGGAGGGGCCGGGGGAGGGTCTTCAATTGTTCCCCTCGTATTTCCAACGGCATCGGGATATTGTCCGTAAAGAGCATTCCCGTGCCCAGTCCCTGCGGCATGGTGATGTCCGGGCCGTACACGTCGTGACAGAAATGGGCGATGGCATGCAGACCGATGTTGCTCTCCAGGGCCGAGGTAATCCACGAACCGATGCCGCGCTCATCAGCCATCCCGATCCATTCCCTGCAGCCCCTCATTCCGCCGTGCAGCGAGGGTTTCAGTATGATGTATTGCGGACGGATGGTGTCCAACAGGGCAGCCTTCATCTGCGGCATGTTCACCCCTATCAGTTCCTCGTCGAGCGCAATGGGCAGCGGCGTTTCACGGCACAGCCGGGCCATCTCAGCCCACTGGTGCTGTCGGATGGGCTGTTCTATCGAATGGATGTCATATTGCGCCAGCTGCTCCAGCTTCTGCATGGCATCGGCAGGCGAGAAACCGCCGTTGGCATCCACGCGCAGTTCTATCTGTTCCTTCGTGAAGTTGCTGCGTATGAACCTGATCAGTTCTATCTCACGCTCCCAGTCGATGGCACCTATTTTCAGTTTCACGCAATGGAATCCTTGTTCCAGTTTCTCCTTGATGCGCTGGTACATCTCGTCGAAAGTGCCCATCCATACCAGTCCGTTGATGGGGATGGAGAACGTTTCCCGTGCGGGCAGCACCTGGCACTCCAAGTCCCAGAAAGCCGTTTCCAGTCCGAAGAGCATCGAGGGGTATGGGCGCAGCATCTCGTAGGGAATCTGTCCCGTACGCTCCACTATGTCGCAGAACGTCCGCAGCGTTTTCGCGTATTCCGGAGAGGCATCGCACGACAAGTCGGGCAGCGGGGCACACTCGCCTATTCCCTGTCGTCCTTGCCCGTCAGTAACGGTCAGCATCCATGAATGCCGCTCTCGGTAAACGCCCCTCGAGGTGCCTGCCGGCTGCTTGAAGTGTAGGGTCCGTTCCTCAATATCAATTTTCATTTCGCTTTCTAAGGTATTTTAATTCAACACAGAGATACAGAGAACACCTCCAATCTCCCCGAGGGGAGGCTTCCCGAACTCCCCGCCCCTCAAGGGGAGGGGGCAGGGGTGGGGTCTGTAATGTTTTGTAATCTCCCTAGACATCAGCCGATATTTCTAAATACTGACCCCACCCCTTGCCCCTCCCCTACGATGGGAGGGGAATTAGTTAGCCTCCCCTCGGGGAGGTTGGAGGGGGTTCCCCTTTAGGGAGGGCAGGGGGAGGGTCCTCTTCTTCTTTACGGAAACTTAGGATACTTGTCAAAGTCGGGCTTGCGCTTCTCAAGGAAAGCTTTGCCGCCCTCCTGCGCCTCGTCCATGGTGTAGTAGAGCATGGTGGCATCGCCTGCCAGTTCCTGAATACCCGCTTGACCATCCAGTTCGGCATTCAGTCCCGCCTTTATCATGCGCAGGGCCAGCGGCGAGCGCTCCATCATTATCTCGGCCCATTCCACGCAGGTGTCTTCCAGCTCAGCGATGGGCACCACCTTGTTCACCATTCCCATGCGCTCGGCCTCCTCCGCCGTGTACTGCTTGCAGAGGAACCATATCTCGCGCGCCTTCTTCTGCCCCACCATACGGGCCAGGTAGCTGCTGCCGAAACCGGCATCGAACGAGCCCACCTTGGGTCCCGTCTGCCCGAAGATGGCATTCTCAGAGGCAATGGTCAGGTCGCACATCACGTGCAACACATGACCGCCGCCGATGGCATAGCCGTTCACCATCGCAATCACGGGCTTCGGCAGTCGGCGAATCTGCATCTGCACGTCGAGCACCGACAGCCGGGGCACGCCCTCCTTGTCGATATAGCCGCCGCGGCCCTTCACGTGCATGTCGCCTCCCGAGCAGAAAGCATGTTTCACGTCCTCCAGGCGCTTGCCCTCGGGCACCTCGCTCATGGCACCCGTCAGAATCACCACCCGTATGTTGCTGTCCTCTCGACAGATAGAGAAAGCCTGCGATAGCTCCAGCGTGGTCAGCGGCGTGAAAGCGTTGCGGTAGCGCGCGCGGTTGATGGTAATCTTAGCGATGTGATTGTACTCCTCAAAGAGTATCTCCCTGAACTCGTGGGTCGGTATCCAAATTCTTTTTCCCATGTTGATATTTTTTAATGTCTTCAAATGTACGAATCAGCGAGAACCATTCTCCCCTTTTGCAGTCTCCCCTACTGCCTGGTTCCGCCTTTAATCGTGGTGCATCTCAAATGCTCTACAAAGATACGAAATATATGCGACACTTGCAAGGAAATCGCTGAAAACCCCGAAAAAAAATCTTTCAACACAGAGTTGCAGAAGACCCTCCCCCTTGCCCCTCCCTATAGGGCGGGGAGTGAATAGCAATGAGCCCATAAAGCAATCGCTCCCTCCCTTCAGGGAGGGCGGGGGGAGAGTCTCCTTTTGCTGCGTGCAGACTTTAGACGGATGTTGTGCAGAGTTTAGAGCGATGGCGTGCAGACTATGGACAGACGACGGGTAGACTTTATAGAGCAACACACAGGAGGATGAATAGAGTGTAAATATTTATTAACGGCTTCTCGTAAAATGTTAAAAGATATTTCAAAGATGTGCATTGAGATTGTATTGTTTGACTCGCTAACCCCTAGGGGTTAGATTACAACCGCTACGGATAGTTTTCCGCTTTTCCGCTTTTCCGTTTTCCGTTATAAGCATTTTGAGGGAGTGAGTAAATTTAATATATATATAAATATTCATATTTATATATATATTAAGCTTTTTGTGAGGAAAACACGCTACCTCCCAAAATCCTTATAGCGGAAAACGGAAAAGCGGAAAACGGAAAACTTTTGTTTTTCTCATTCACAATAAGGCTATTTTCCTTTTTCACAAGCAGTTACGCCAAGGCTTTGATTGTCAAAATGTAAAGATTTCTGGGAGCAGTTTTCCACTTTCCGCTTTCCACTTTCCATTATAAGGACTTTCCGAAAAATCTGGGAAAAATTTCAAGAAAACAGCCGGTTCTCTTGTATATTTCAAAGATATTTTATATCTTTGCAGTAGAAATCTTAGCTCCCCATAAGACTCAGAAAGCACGCGAATCTCCCCCACTCTACTGGAGCAGAATCACCCTGCAAAAGTGAGGTAATACTCCCTAACGACGCGGACATCTTCGGCAGAATCTGTGAAGACCTCAAGAAGAACCGGACGGCTGCTCTCCATCTGCATCAACCGCGAAAGACCGTCACTGAGCGCCGGCATGTCGCGCGCACTAAGGTATTCCACCCCATAACTGCGGCAAATGCCCTCGGCCGAAGTGTGATGGGTGCCCATGACGCTGCCGAGCGCCCCAGAGCGACCGTCGCCTACGGGCAGCTGGCGGAAGATGCCGCCCCCGCCATTGTTGAGCAGCAGAATGCGCAGATTGCCTCCCAAACGACTGTTCCAGAGCGCATTGCTGTCGTAGAAGAAACTGAGGTCGCCGATGACGCAGAACACGGGTTTGTCAGCAACGAGCGAGAAGCCGGCCGCCGTGGAAAGCGAACCCTCGATGCCGTTCACCCCACGGTTGCAATAGACGTAATGGCGCGCATAGATGTTGGCCAGGCGGATGGCCATGCTGTTGGCATAGTGGATTATTGAGTGATGGGTGATGGATGATGGGTGATGGATATTGTCGAAGTGTTGCTCAAACAACCTCACTGCAGCCATTTGCGAAAAGGCAGGAACGAATTGGTCGGCATGAACCTTCGCACGCGTAAGCGCCTGCCCCCACAAGTCTCGGAAAGCCGTGGGCTGTGGATGTTTCTCCCGCAGCACATCAGCCAGCGTGAGCAGCATGGTCCACGCGTCGCAATGCACCCAATGGCGTAGATTCATGAACGTGTCGCTGAGGTTCCCGCTCTCGTTGGCCATGACGAAATAGCAATTGTTGCATCCGCGGAGGAACTTCTTCAGTCGCTTGCTGACAATGGTGTCGCCCAGACAGATCACGAAATCGGGCTGGTATTCAGGCTGTTCCCCTACCCTGCTGAGCACCTCGTCGAAATGACTCGGGCAGATGAAATCGCTGAGCGGTTCGTGAAGCACCACGGCATAGTCGGCCACCAACCGGTAATCGTCGGTGTAGCTTTGGGGGAATCCGTCTTCTTGGGTCTGCCCAATCACAATCATGGGGCGCGAAGCCTTCAGGAAAAGCTCACCCACTTCAACGGCTATGCGCTCGAAATTAGGAAAACTATGTATGCGTTCTATGGTACGCTCTTGCGGCAAAGACGGAACCGTGAAATCGAACAGCGGTTCGCTGATGGGCACATTGATGTGGACAGGGACTTCCTCCCAGCGCGATGCGAGCAGTGCCTCGTTCACCAGTCGGTTGCAATACCAGCGGGTCTCGTCGTCGTGCGGTTCGGGCAACGACACAGACTTCCCTACAAAACCGCCGAAAGCACCAGGCTGCGAGAGTGTCTGCCCGTCCAACTGGTCAATCCATTGCGGGGGACGGTCGGCCGAAATCACCACCAGCGGCTGATGCTGATACCGAGCCTCGGCAACTGCCGGAACAAGGTTCAGCAAGGCGGTGCCCGACGTGACACAGACCGCCACGGGAAGGCCATAGCCCTGGCACATGCCCAGGGCATAGAATCCCGCCGAACGCTCGTCGGTGACGGGATGGCACGTGATGTCGGGACACTCAGTGAGATTGTGCACTATGGGTGAGTTGCGGCTGCCGGGACAAACCACCGCATGGCGCACGCCGTGGCCCACCAGCAGACTGGTCAATATGTTTACATTCTCCTTATTCGAGTACATAGCGCATGGTGTTAAGTTTGGCTTCGGTCTCGTTCCACTCCGACTCCTCGTCGCTGTCGCTGAGCAGTCCGCCGCCGGCATAGAGGCGGTAGCGGTTGTGGTGGATGCTCATGCAGCGGAGCGACACGTAGAGATGAGTCATGCCCTCAACATCCAACGGTCCCTGGAAACCGCTGTAGTAGCGGCGCGGCACCGACTCGTTGCGCAGGATGAAATTGAAGGCATCGTGCTTGGGCAGTCCGCAGACGGCAGGCGACGGATGAAGCGCATGGAGCAGTGAACCCAGACGGTGCCCGTCGGGCAGCCGGAAGTTGAAGTCGGAACGCAGGTGCGCAAGATTGGCCGCGCGAGTGGTGTAGGGACCGTCCTCTACGATGTCGCTGGAAAAATGCTCGAGCGTCTCCATCATATAGGTGGCCACATAGCGCTGTTCGCGGATGTTCTTCTCGCTCCATTTCACATCGTCGGAATAGTCGACCGTTCCGGCCAGGGCAATCGTCTTGAAACAGCACCCCTGCTGCGGTTCTTTCGGCGACACCTTCTCGAGCAGCACCTCGGGCGTGGCGGTCAGCCAGGTGCCTCCCTGGGGCGTGCTGACCAGCGAGATGAACATGCGCGGATAGCGGGCGCAAGCCTCCTGAAAAAGCACGAAGGGCGATTGCGGTTCGGGTTTCTCAATACAGGAGCAGCGGGCCAGCACAATCTTACGGAATGCCCCCTCGCACAACTGCGCATAGAAATTGCTGAAGTCGAGATGATAATGCATTCTTTCCGCGAGCGACTGCGGCTGCTGGAATGCCGAACAGAAGAACTGGAAACCGGACAACGCCGCCGATGCGGCAAGCGACTGGGCAACATTCTCGCATGGGAACGTCTGCACCACATCGGGCCGCAACAGCAATATGGGATTATCCGGAGCGGGAGCAAACGGGGCAAAGACGTATCCCCGGCAGTCGTCGAGCATCGACAGCCGCTCGAGTGTTTGCGGCTCGCCCTTGGTCTGGAGCATCAGCGTGCAGGCATCGGCATGGGGCAGCCGGAACAAGGCAATACTACTCATCTTTCTTCTGTCGTTTGGGCGTAATGATATAGTTGGTGACATGAACGGTGGAGATGAGGTCGCCGGCAGAGTCCTTGATATGCACATCCCACACATGGAGGGCGCGCCCCTTGCTGACCAGACGGGCGTAGGCGGTCACCGTGTCACCCTCGATGACGGCCTTCACATGCTCGCCGCTGACGCTGATTCCCACACAGATTTTTCCAGGACAGATGGAGGAGCTGCCCACGCCGGCCAGGTTCTCGGCCAAGGCCAATGAGGCACCGCCGCTGAGGAATCCGAAAGGCTGGCGGTTGCGTTCGTCTACTTTCATTTTTGCCATGCAGGTATCTTCCTCGGGTGTAGAGATAAACTCCATGCCCAATGCTGTGGAAAGATTAGGCTGGCTGTTGATGATATCCGCTATTTTTTCAACGTTCATTTTTCTTTTAATTTTTATGTCGTTATGACGTTATTTCGTTATGGCGTTATAGGAAGAAGAGGGAAACGCCCACGCACGATATGAGGGCGCCCAGCACGCCCTTTGCCGTGACGGGGGTGCCGAAGAGCCAGTGTGAGGGCAGTATGATAATGATGGGCGTGAGGGCCATCAGGGTGCTGGCAATGCCCGCCGCTGTGTACTGGACGGCCATGAGCGACAGGCCGACGCCCACGAAGGGACCGAAAAGAACGGCCAGCACCACGTAGAGGAAGCCACGGGCATCGGTCGAGCTTTTCTTCAGGTCGGAGAATCCCTGGTGCATCCACATGATGAGCAGGAAACAGAAGAAACCGGCAATGCAGCGTATCATGTTGGCGCTGAACGGCAATACGTTGACGACCGAAGGGAGTATGGCCGAGGGTACATCGTGCTCGTAGTAGTCTAATCCAATCTTGCTGAGCACCAGTCCCACACCCTGCCCCACGCCAGCGCCAATGGCGAAAAGCACGCCCTGCCACGGCAGTTTGAGCGCCAGCCGGTGCTCTTTGCCCCTTCCCAGTATGGACAAGGCAATACCCGAGAGCGTGATGGTCATGGCCAGGATGTTCTGCGGCGTGAGATGCTGCCCCAGCATGAACCACGCGGCAAAGGCAGCGGCAGCAGGAGCCAGCGTCATGAACAACTGTCCGTAGAGTGAGCCAATCAGTATATAGCACTTGAACAGGCAATAGTCGCCCATGGCATAGCCCACCACGCCCGAGAGTGCCAGCCAGAACCACGCCCTGCCGCTGGCATAGACGGGATAGGGAGCGCCGAGGGTGAACCAGCAGAGGACGGCAATGAACGACGTAGCGATGAGCATGCGCCACACATTCGACACGAACACTCCCCAGCGTTTCGACACGAATTCGCTGGAAAGAGCAGCGCCCGTCCACAGAAAGGCAACAGCCAACGATATGATTTCTCCTAAATACTGCATTCGGAGGCAAAGGTAATAATAAAAAGTGAAGAGTGAATAGTGAAGAGTGAAGAATTT
This sequence comes from Prevotella sp., assembly GCA_017508965.1. Classification (GTDB taxonomy): domain Bacteria; phylum Bacteroidota; class Bacteroidia; order Bacteroidales; family Bacteroidaceae; genus Prevotella. The sequence goes on from JAFWQT010000012.1 coordinate 8,497, forward strand.
TATTATTAGCGAAAAAAATCTCAAAATCTTTGGGGTTTACATAAAAACTTCATATATTTGCACCAAATCAAAATACTAACGACGAACATAAGCGATGGTAAACATTGTGCTTCCCGACGACAAGGCGCGCAAACTGTCATTCTATCTGGCCATGGAAGAATATCTGGCTCACCATAGTGAGGTGCCAGCCTGTTTCTTCGTGTGGCAGGTGGCACCCAGCGTGATCTTCGGCCGCAACCAGTTCGTCGAGAACGAAGTGAACCTGGCATATTGCCGCGAGCACGGCATCATGGTATTCCACCGGAAAAGCGGAGGCGGGTGCGTGTATGCCGACCACGACAACCTGATGCTTTCGCTGGTCACCCGGCAGGAGAACGTGGGATTCGCCTTCAACCAATATATAAATATGGTAATGCTGCTGTTGCGCCAGCTGGGCGTGGAGGCCGTGGGCAGCCGTCACAACGACATCATGGTGGGCGACCGCAAGGTGGGCGGAACGGCCTGCTACAAGACGGGCGACCACTGCATCGTGCACGGCACCCTGCTCTACGACACCAACATGGAGCACATGACGCATGCCATCACGCCCTCGCCCGCCAAACTGCAGCACAACGGCGTGCAGAGCGTGCGCCAGCGCGTCGGACTGCTGAAGGACTACGTCACGATGAGCATTGAAGAACTGAAGGCATTTATCACGGCTCAGCTATGCCACGAGGAAAAGCAGCTGACGGAAGCCGACATCCGCGGCATCGAAGAGCTGGAGCGGAAATATGAAATCATTTGAACAGCAACTATTCAACACATAAAAAATATGGAAAACAAAAGAACCTGTCTGTACGACAAACACGTTGCCCTCGGGGCACTCATCAGTCCGTTTGGAGGTTTCGACATGCCCATCCAGTATTCGGGCATCATCGACGAACATCAGGCCGTGCGCCAGCATTGCGGCGTATTCGACGTGAGCCACATGGGCGAAGTCACGGTAAGGGGCAAGGATGCCGAGCACTATGTGAACCACATCTTCACCAACGATGTGAGCCAGATGAGCCCCGGCAAGATTCTCTATGGAATGATGTGCTATGAAAACGGAGGCGTCGTTGATGACCTCCTGGTGTATAAGATGGCCGACGGTGATTTCTTCCTGGTCATCAACGCTGCCAATATCGACAAGGATTGGGAGTGGATTCAGCAACAGGCCGAGGGGTTCGATGTGGAACTCCTTAACTGCTCCGACGACTACGGACAGCTGGCCGTACAGGGACCAGAAGCTGAACAAGTCATGGAAGAGGTGCTTCAGATTCCTTGTAAGGAACTTACTTTTTATACTTTCAAATTACTCCCTCCCTCACAGGGAGGGACGGGGTGGGTCTCTATTGTTTCCCGCACGGGTTATACAGGTGAGGACGGTTTCGAAATTTACGGCTCACCCGAATACATCCGCGAATGTTGGGACAAGCTGCTGTCCAGCGGCCGATGCAAGCCCTGCGGACTGGGTTGCCGCGACACCCTGCGCTTCGAGGTGGGACTGCCGCTCTACGGCGATGAACTGTCGGCCGACATCTCGCCTATCATGGCGGGTCTGGGTATCTTCGTAAAACTCGATAAGGAAGAGTTTATCGGCAAGGAAGCACTCGCCAGACAAAAGGCAGAAGGCGTCAGCAAAAAACTTGTGGGTATTGAACTGGCCGACAAGGCCATCCCGCGCCATGGCTATGCCGTGCTGAAAGACGGTGAACCCATAGGCGAAGTGACCACCGGCTACCACACCATCTCAACCGACAAGAGCGTGTGCATGGCGCTCATCGACAGCCGCTATGCCAAGCTCGACACCGAATTGGATATCCAAATCCGCAAGAAGGTTTTCCGCGGCAAGGTGGTGAAAAAGCGCTTCTACGAAAAACATTACAAAAAATAACCGTCATTACGACATAACGTCATAACGACATAACGCAATAAAAAAAATACAACTATGGCAAAAGTAATTGAAGGACTCTACTACACAGAGAGTCACGAGTATGTGAGAATCGAAGATGGTTTCGGATTTATCGGCATCACCGACTACGCCCAGAATGCCTTGGGCAACGTGGTCTATGTGGACATGCCCGAAGTTGACGACGAGGTGGAAGCCGGCGAGGAATTCGGCGCCGTTGAAAGCGTGAAGGCAGCCAGCGACCTCATCTCTCCCGTCAGCGGAACGGTGGTCGAAATTAATGAAGCCTTGGAGGACACTCCTGAACTCATCAACCAGGATGCTTTCCAAAACTGGATTATCAAGGTGGAACTCTCTGACGAAGATGAACTCGGCAACCTGATGGATGCCGCCGCCTATCAGGCTTTCTGCGAAAAAGAGTAAGGCCTCTCCCCAACCCCTCCCCCGCAGGGAGGGGCTTTCAGGAACAAAAAAACAATCTCAAAATGAATCCAAACAACAAACAAGAGCAATCCCAGTCTCCCCTCTCCCTTCGGGGAGGGGACGGGGGTGGGGCTCCCTATAAGTATTTCCCCCATACCGGGGACGACCTGAAGCAGATGCTTGAAAAATCAGGCGTAAGTTCGCTGGATGAACTCTATGCCGATGTGCCCGAAGCTATCCGCTTCAAAGGCGACTACGACTTGCCCGAGGCAAAGAGCGAAATTGAGCTCCGCGAATATCTTCATGCCCTGACCCAACTGGATGCACCGCTGACGGTGTTTGCCGGTGCAGGATGCTACGACCACTATGCGCCTTCCATCGTTCAGAATCTTATCGAGCGGTCGGAGTTCCTGACCAGCTACACACCTTACCAGGCAGAAATCTCGCAGGGCACGCTCTACTACATCTTTGAATACCAGAGCATGATGGCTGAACTGACCGGCATGGACATCTCGAATGCTTCGCTCTACGACGGTGC
>JAFWQT010000079.1 GCA_017508965.1 Prevotella sp.
ACCGACGAGAGCGCCATTCATCGCGGAACGGTGATTTCCACTATTTTCGCCTTCGTGGTGGCCGGCGGCTGCTACTTCCTGGGCGGTTTCGGACGTCTGTTCGGCGTGCCTCCCACGCTGCCCAACGGCCGTCTGGACTTCGATGCCATCGTGCCCGGCATGCTGGAGACCCTGCCCGACATATTGATTGCCCTCGTGGTGCTGCTGGTGCTTTCGGCCTCGATGTCGACGCTGGCCTCGCTGGTGCTGACCTCTTCGAGCACGATGACGCTCGACCTGATCTACCGCGACAAGAAGTCGGTGGAAGGTGAGGTGAAGGACGGTGAGATCGACGACGAGGTGGCCGAGAAGATTGAGCGCCGAAAAGTAGTCGTGATGCGCGTGCTGATCGTGTTCTTCATCGTGATTTCGCTGATGCTGGCCTTGAATCCGCCCACGTTTATCGCCCAGCTGATGGGTATCTCGTGGGGTGCGCTGGCCGGTGCGTTCCTGGCTCCGTTCATGCTGGGACTCTACTGGAAGGGCGTGACCACGGCCTCGGTCTGGGCTTGCTTCGCATGGGGCGTGGGCATCACGGTCATCAACATGCTGGCGGGCAATCCCATCTCGCCCATCAACTGCGGTGCCATAGCGATGGTAGGCGGTTTTGTGGTGGTGGCCTTAGTGAGTATGCTCACCAAGCCCATGAACAAGAACTACGTGGAGAATATCTGGAAGTGCTACGAATAATGCATAAATGATAGCAATTATAGGTGGCGGTGCTGCCGGGTTCTTTGTCGCTATTCGCGCATGTGAAGTGAATCCTGAGGCAGAAGTCGTCATTTACGAAAAAGGTAAGAATCCTCTTGCAAAGGTTGCGGTGACCGGTGGTGGTCGCTGCAACCTTACTAATTCATTTGCCGCCGTCAAGGACCTGAAGAATGTATATCCTCGTGGCGACAAACTGATGAAGCGCCTTTTCAAAACCTTCGACTATCGCGACACCTACGAGTGGTTCGAGAGCAGGGGAGTCCCTCTGGTCACTCAAGACGATGAATGCGTGTTTCCCCAGTCACAGTCGTCGCAGAGCATTATCGACTGTCTTCTGGAGGAATCTTCCCGCTTGGGAGTGAAGGTGAAGACCAACTATTCGCTTGCCGACATTACCCCTCAAGACGGTCAGTTGCTTCTGCATTTCGAAGGACACGCAGACCCCATTCTTGCCCAAAGAGTGGTCATCACTACCGGCGGTCATCCCCAACTATCATCCTTTGACTTTCTGAAGCGTCTGGGTCATGAAATCGTTTGTCCCGTACCATCTCTTTTCACATTTAATATAAATGATTCAGCATTTCGGGACTTGATGGGGACGGTGGTGGCGAATGCGCAGATGTCGGTAGTGGGCGAGCGTATGCGTAGCGAAGGTCCGCTGCTCATCACGCATTGGGGCATGAGTGGTCCGTGTGTGCTTCGGCTTTCGTCTTATGCTGCCCGTTGGGCCAGCGAGCGCAACTATCGTTTCCGTGTGGCTGTCAATTGGGTGGGCGAGAGTAATTGCAATTCGGTTGCCCAGTCGATAGAATCCCTTGCATCACAGCATACGGCCCGCCAACTCGACAATGTGCATCCTTTCGGACTTCCTTCGCGCTTGTGGTCTTACCTTTTGCAAAAGGCAGGTCTTCCACCAGAGAAGCGTTGGGGAGAACTGGGACGCAAGGGCATCAATCGCCTTATGGAGGTATTTACCAACGATGTCTATACCGTTGAGGGTAAAAGCCGTTGGCGCGATGAGTTTGTGACGTGCGGAGGTGTCTCGCTTGCTTCCATCAATTCCAACACACTTCAGAGCAAGCATGTCCCCGGTCTTTATTTTGCCGGAGAGGTAACCGATGTTGATGCCGTCACGGGCGGCTTCAATCTGCAGGCAGCCTGGACCATGGGCTATGTGGCAGGCGAGAATTGCGCCAAGAGTTAAGTATTGTGCGAATAGTTTGGTATTTCGGCGTTTTTTATTAACTTTGCAGCCGAAATTTAAAAGATTATGGAATCAAACAGTTTTTATATTATCGCCCTGATAGTGATTGTCATCACCGTAGTTCTGTTGAAGAAGGTGGTGAGCTGTCTCATCAAGTCGGTCGTCATGATTGTCGTGCTTGCCATTTTGGCTTTCATCTATTACACGTATTTCATGACGTAAGCAGACTCAGGTTGTCTCTTCCTCGAATAGTTTGTTGAAAATCTTGCGCAGCTCGGCCGGTTGGGCAATCAGGCTACGTATGGCGTTCAGTTTTTCTTCGTTAGGCGAATTGGGCATCCATAGGCGGATGTAACCATGGGCTGAATATTTCTCGTCCATGTGGGCCATGAATCGCTGCCAATGCTCTTCAGGAGTCTTTTCGGGATAATGGGAAAGTCCGAACTGGATGGTGCGGCGAAACACGCTCATCGGCTCCAGGTCGCGGTCGGCCTCGGCTACTATCTTACCATAGATGTTGCGCGGAGTGTGGCTGGCCGAAGCCCGATGGTCCTCAACGGCTTCTTTCATAATCTTCATTTGCTCAGGCGAAAACCATCGCTTCAGTCGGGCATCAGCCATGAGAATCTTTCCGCTCGTCAGGTGATGGATGGCGCGCGGGCCTTCCAGTCCCAGGTCGTGATAGGCGGCAATAGCGTAAGCCATGTCGAGGTCGGCACCGGCCCTTCGTGCGATGGTCAGCGAACGGCGTATCACTCCGGTAACATGTTCCATCGAATGGGCTTTGTCGAAAGCTGCATAGCGCGGCAGAATCTGCTGTTCTATGAATTCCATCAGGTCGAGGCTTACGTTGTTTTCCATATCTTTGTCTTGTTTATCGTCTGCAAATATAAGCATTAATCCCGAAGTTTGCAAATTTTACCGCTGAATCATTCTCGGGCAACGACATAAAAAGGGGACCGCACCATCGGATGTGGTACGGTCCCTTTCGATTATTCTGTTGTGGATTGTTTCTTTTAGAAGAAGAGGTAGCGGTTGTCAACCACCTTTGCGTTCTCATAGAGGTCGCGCATGTACTGGCTGATGTTCTGCAGGTTCTTCTGCTTGACGGCACGCTCGGCAGCCTTCTGGTCGAACTTCACGTCGCGTGACTTCTTGTCGATAACCTGGAAGATGTAGAGGCCTTGGTTACCCTTGACAGGAGTGCTCACCTTACCTTTACCCGTTGCGAATACAGCGCCGCTCAGAGCAGGCTCGCTGGCACCGGTCTCGGGAATGAATACGGGAGCGTCGAAGGTCACCTGCTTGATGGTGTCAATCTTGGCACCAAGCTTCTGGGCAGCTGCCAGGTCGGTAGCAGCCTTGGCCTTCTTCATCAGCACTTCAGCCTTCTTGTCGTTCATGACGTGACGCTGAACATAGTCCTTCACACTTGAGTTCTCGAGTGTCTGGAATCCTTTCTTGTTTATGTTGGTCAGACCCACCACGAGCAGATGGTCGTTGTTGCCGCACTCATAGAGCGGAGACACATCGCCTTTCTTTGCTTCGAACAGCCACTTCAGGGCATCGCGAGTAGCAGGGATGCTGGCAATATAGTGGTCGGCATTGCTCACGTTCTTACGCTCCATCACGGTGAAGCCGTACTTCTGGGCGTTCTTCTCCATGGCCTCGATGGTCTGATTCTCGCTTACGAACTGAGAGAACTTGTTGTAAGCAGAGCTATAGGTTGACTTCGAGAAGTCGATGGGCTTCTTGATGACGGCTGCCAAATACTTGGTAGTCATGGCACGACGGTCGAGTACCTGAAGAATCATGTTTCCGCCAGCAAAAGCCAGGTTGGTGTAGTTGCCAGTGGGAGCGGTGTTCAGGATGTCAAGATACTTCTTGGTGTCCTTGTCCATTGTTGAAGCGTGCTGATACTGCTGACTGGTGAGCCAGATCTTTTCGCCGGGCTGACCGTACTTCTTGGCGAGGGCCTCGAAATCGGCACCTGCCTGAAGGGCGTTGTAGATGCTGTCGGCTGTCTTGGCTGAAGAACCGTCGGCACCAGCAATCTGGATGGCACGATACTGGATAGAGTCGGGCAACTGCTGCTTAGAAATCAGACGGGTCACATTGTAAGTGTGGTCCTGAAGGTTCTCACCTACGGGAGTTGTTGAACCAACAGCCATTGAGTCGAGACGGTCCTGGATATCCTTGGGGAATGCATCCTTGGTCTGGGGGATGCCCAGATAGGTGATCAAGCTGTTAGACTTGCGGATAACCTCTGTGGGGTCTTCGGCGGCTGCCAGCTTGGTGCGCTCTTCGTTGACGAGCTTGAAGAGAGCGTTGCGGTCGGCATCAGAAGGAGTCACCTGGAAGTCAACGAACTTGATGTCGCGGGTCTCGTTCAGCTGCTCGAACTGCTGCTTCAGTTCGTCGTACTTGGCCTTCAGGTCAGCGTCGGTGATGTTCACTTCCTTGTCCTGAACAGAGCTGTAGGGGAATGAGGCAAGAAGAATGTCGCTTTCCTCGTTCTGGTTGCGGAAGGCCTGCTGGGCTGCAACAGGATTAGTAATCATACAACCGGCGAGCAGTTCCTGATACTTGCGCAGAAGCGTCTGCTTGCGGAGATTCTTCTCGATGAACTGCCAATAGTTGTAGAGCTTGCCATACTGCTCGAGCACCTGGGTGTTGTTGAGTTCCTGAGCCTTCTTGTACTCGGCAAGGAACTTCTTAAGCGCGCTAGGATCGAAGCGACCAGTCTGCTGGTTGACGAACGGAGTCTGCATCAGCACGGGATCGGTGCCCTCGGTGAGCATGTTCTGGAGTTCCTGATCGGTAACGGCCAGACCAAGTTTCTTGGCTTCGTTCTCGATGACGGCCTCCTGGATGTAGTTCTGCCAGACCATATCCTTGAGCTGGTTCATTTCCTGGTCGGTGAAGTTGTCGCGTCCCTGCGACATCTTCATCACCTCGGTGTACTCGTCTACGAGTCTCTGGTACTCTTGAACGTCAATTTTCTTTCCTAACACTTCGCCTACCTGCTGACGCTGCTGATTACGAGTTGATTCGCAAGAGCGGAAAGCTTCTTCGGCGATGAAAGCAAACAGGGCCAAGCCAATCACTGTTGCAAGGATGGGGCCCCAACTTCTAATTTTACCAATTGCTGCCATTTGTTTTTTTAATTATTTTATTATTTATTTTTTTTCAGATTTTCCAATCAAGGTGCAAAATTACAAAAAAGATAACAATTAACCGCAACTTTCATGCAAAAAGTTTAATTATTCATTGACTTTCAGCCTAACGAGTTCGATTTTGGTCATTGTATTCTTGATGATTTTGAATTCGAAGCGTCCGATTGTCACCACTTCGTTGAGTTTCGGGAAGCTCTGGTAGTAGTGCAGGATGAGTCCGCCGAGCGTCATATATTCCTCGCTTTCGGGCAGTTCCAGATTGAACATTTCGTTGATTTTGTCTATCTCGAGTCGTGCCGACAGCATGTATTCCCCATCGGGGAGCTGCTTGGCAATGTAGTTAGATGAGTCGTGCTCGTCTTCAATCTCTCCGAATATTTCCTCCACGATGTCTTCAAGCGACACGATACCGCTGGTTCCGCCGAATTCATCGATGACCACGGCCAGCGACTTCTTCTTCTGCAGGAACGTCTGCATCAGCTTTCGGGCAGTCATCGTCTCGGGCACGTAGGGCATTTTCTGGATGTTGTCGCGCCATTCCTTGGGAGCGCGGAACATCTCGGATGAGTGTATGTAGCCCGTAATATGGTCGATGTCATCGTGATAAACGATGATTTTCGACTTGCCGCTCTCCACGAAGACTGTCATCAATTCGTCCAACGAACAGTTGTCTTCCACAGCCCTTATCTCGGTTCTCGGAACCATGCAGTCGCGCACTTTGGTATCGGCAAAGTCGAGTGCGTTCTGGAAAATCTTCACCTCGTCCTCGATGTCTTCTTCGTTTTCAGCATTGTTGATGCTGGTCTGCACCAGATAGTCGAGGTCGACTTTGGTGAAGGCGTCGTCGGCATTTTCCTTTTCCAGCTTGATGCCGAAGATGCGCAGGAAGATGCGCGAGAGCCAAGTGCTGAAGCGCGAGATGGGCCAGAGTACGACATAGCATAGGAAGGCCGGAATGGCAAAAATGGCCAACAGCCGGTTTGGATTGCTCTTGAACAAGGATTTCGGCAGGAATTCGCCCGTGAATAGGACGATAATCGTAGACAAGATGGTGTCGGCAGGAACGGTAAATGCAGCGTCCATCCCCTTGAAAATCGTGTTGTCGAACAGGCTTGCGATCAATATGCCATATACCACCAGAGCGATGTTGTTGCCCACGAGCATGGTGCTCACAAAATTGTTGGGGTGGCTGTAGAACACTTCGAGCGCATGACTAGAGAGCGGCATCTTTTCCTTGTCCATCTCGGCACGCATCCGGTTGCTCGACACGAAAGCTATTTCCATGCCCGAAAAGAAGGCGGAAAAGACCATCGTGACCAGTATTCCGACTATAAGTGGTATGTCTACTTCTGACATCTGTCTATCTGCTGTTTTCTATAAATCATTCTGATAGGGGACTTTTCTTCTTCGGCGAAGTGGGCGAGCGCTTCATCGACTTCACGCTATCGGGTGCGCTAAGTATGGAATCGCCCTTGTTTGTGCCCATTCCATCGGTTCCCCTGACAAACGAACCCTTGGAATTGCTGACCGTGTAGTGGCTGAAATGCTCATCGCTCCGGAAGTAAGTGCCCTGGATTTCACGCTCAGGACTGACGATTCTGGAGAACCGGTGGCTATAGAGTTCGTGCCTGTTCTGGTCCCAGAAAAGTTCTTCGCTGCTGAAGCGGATGCCGTCGTTGGTCTTCACTCGCACGCGGCCCCTCAGCTCCCAAAGTTTCTTCTGGTCGAAATAGTAGGCGGTATCGGCCTGAATGTAGGCCTGAATATGAAATTTCTCGTCGAACTGTTCCAGGAAAAGTCCCTTGTCGAACGTCCATCGCGAAGGATTCTTAATGGTGTTCACGTCCCATTTCTCGCTGACAATACGGTATTTAATGACGCCCGAGTCGCTGATGAGCGTGTTCACGCCATAGGTGGTCATCATGGAAACAGAGTCGCGGTCGTTGATAGCCGGAGCGGTATGCTCGATGGTTTCCTCACACGAATTGGTGAAAACGACAAACGGAGAGAACGAGAAAACCAGGAGTAATGTTCTCCCCAGTTTCCTCAGTCCCTTCGAAATATGCCGCCGACGGCCAGTTTCCTGCATGTTCATAGTTCTGTAACAGGTCATTCCACCTTCCACTTCTGGAACCAGCGTTCGTTGAATGTGATGCCGATGTTGATGCGGAATGAGTTCACGTCGATCATATTTGCCGAAGCCTGTTGGCTCACCCATTGGGCAGAAACGTTGAGGAAACTGCGGTTGTTGTGTGCATTGATGATGGGAATACCCAGTCCGGCGCTGACCGAAATCTCCTTAGGACCGTCCTTACCGTTTATTTTTAAATAAGGTGTAGTGTAGGAAGCACCAATCCGATAGCGCATGCGGCTCATGAACGAGCGTGCATTCTCGTTCTTGCAATATTCGCCGCCAAGCGTAATCTTATGCCGGTCGCTGAATGAATTGGGATTGAGCTCATACGATGAAACACCGTTGTTGACGTAGTAATCGGGGAAACCTATCTCGCTCCAGCGCTGCATCTGATAGTCGGCGCCCACCTTCAGCATGTTGTTGTGGTTGTAGCAGATACCGCCGCCGATGGTCATCGGCAACGACAGGCCGTCGTTTATCTTGTAGCTGATGGTATCGGTAACGCCCGTTGGCGAATTCACCGAGAGCACCTTGCACTCAGGGTCGGAGTTCAAGCTCTGCTTCGGACTGAATGTGGCACCCACCGTCAGCTTGTCTTTCTTGTTCAGCGGAAGGGTATATTGGATGCCGAAGTCAAGCTTATAGTAGTTCACGTCGGCCGTGTAGTATTTGCTGATGGTATTGATATACGAGTCGCTATAGGCATTTGTGATGGCACGCTCGTAGTCGCCCCAGATATACGACACATTGGCACCGATGGAAAGATTCTTCACAATCTCCCAACCTGCTCCGAGATAGATCTGGTGGAAACCGCCATTGCCTCTGAAAGTGTTGGTATAAGTCACAGATTTCAAATCGTTTACGTTGCCCGTGCTAGAGTATTTGTAACCAATGTTGGAGTAGGGGAGCAGACCGAAACTCACGCCCACGTGCCTGAATGCACGGAAGGCTGCCACCACATAGTCGAAGTTGGCGTTCTTGGTGTTGCGCTTCACGTTCCCTTCCTTGAAATTAGTGAACTGTCCGGTCATACCTGCATCGAACAGGAATGTCAGCGAGTCGATGGCCGAATAGGCTGCGGGGTTCTTGTGGTTCACCTGATTGTGCTCACGGAAACCATAGCCGAGGCCGTTCATACCACGGCTGAAACCGCTTCCCTGATCGACCAGTTCGCCCAGTCCGTATTGAGAGTACGGTGAATTGGTGCCGCTATACGAGATGTTATTGTCGCTGGCCGACTGTCCATTCGCCGTGAGTATAAGTGCTGCCAGAAGGGCAGTGCTACATATTCTTTTCATTATATTTTAATATTCTGTTTAATCCTCTGGG
>JAFWQT010000080.1 GCA_017508965.1 Prevotella sp.
CTCCATCGTTTCATCGTTACCAGCGTGTTGCGCACCAAGGACGACGTGGCCAAGCTGCGCAACTACAACAAGAACGCCACCGAGAACAGCTGCCATCTCTACGGCACCACCTTCGACATTTCCTACAATCGCTACGTCACCGTGCAGCCCCCCGGCGAGCATCGCCGGCAGGTGGGCAACGACACCTTGAAATGGGTGCTTACCGAGGTGCTCAACGATATGCGCAACAACCGCCGATGCCACATCAAGTACGAGGTGAAGCAGGGATGCTTCCACATCACCACACGCTGACCGCCTCAAGCTGCCCGCCTCCGGCACACCATTTTCAAAAAAAGACAAGATTTTTTTTGCCAGCCACAAAAATAGTTGTACCTTTGCACGCAAATCACAACAACGGTCCCGTAGCTTAGCTGAATAGAGCGTCAGATTCCGGTTCTGAAGGTCTTGGGTTTGAATCCCAACGGGATCACCACCGAAAATCCCTGCAAATCGAGGTTTGCAGGGATTTTTTCGTACATGTACTGCACTTCCATCATTATGGGTCAGCGGATTTTCCCGGTTGGCAGAGGCCATTTGATCAAGAATAAAGTTGTACCTTTGCAGCATGGAACATACCAAGCTTCACTCGAACTCGTTCCCGTTCGGAAAAACTCGAACTGGGCTCAGTTCTTCTCTCACTTAATCACAACCTTGCGTCCATTATTGATATACACGCCTACATGCGAGGGCTTGCCGTCGAGTTTGCGACCGTCGAGCGAGTACCATGCATCGGCACCATGAACCGTGAATCCCGAACCATCAACCGGAATGATTCCCGTGGTCTCGCCCTCGCCCTCACCAAAGTTCAGCGAGAAGGCGCGGATTCCGTTGGCCAGGTCGCCTGCTGTGATGCCGTCGCCCAGTTCGAAGTAGGCGCGGAAGGCACCGATGGTCATGGCATCGCTGGGATAGTAGAGCGTGTTGTCGGCGCCGAGGTAGAGCAGCGAGCGGTTCTCGCCGCTGACGGTGTAGGGCGAGAAGATGCTGCGGAAGATCACCTCGTCGGTTGTTACGTCGGCAGTGGTGTTGCTGATGGTCACCTCGTTGAACATGGGGTTGACGATGTTGTGTGCGTCGTCATCCACATAGCCCGCCTCCTTCGTCCACTTGACGATGTAGGGTTTGCCGGCTTCGATGCTGGTCAGGCTGTTCTCGCTGAAGTTTAGCGTCAGCGTGCCATTGTCGAATGATGCGCTCTCCAGTGTCTTCACCGTAGCCCCTTCGAGCGGTGTACCCGTGAAGTCATTGACAGCGAAGGGCAGGCACAGCGTGTTCCATGAGCCGTCCTTGTAGAGGGTGCGACCGCTGAGGGCCACGGGCCTAGCCCACACATTCCATTTTGCGAGGATGGCTGCATTGTCGGCCGCGTCGTTGAGGCCCAACAGGCCGCATTTGCACTCTCCGTCGCTGTTGAAGGTGTGGGTTTCTGTAAGGTCGGCCTCACCGGTCAGACAATAAGTGCAGGTGGTATGATGCGTGGTGCCGTCGTCGATAATTATGCCGGCGCCGCTGTGTGTGCAAGGCTCTATGGCTGCATAATATTTGGTTAGGCAGGCCGTAAGCCGCAGATTGGCAGTGAATAGCTCAGCTGCATCGGCCGAGTCTCCGGCCTTGACCATGAAGTCGTCGGGCAGCGTGGTGTTGGCAGCGCATACATCTAAGTTAGCACCTCCGAGGGCACGGCATTCTTTGGGACGCCTGTCATTATTGCCCGTGGCATACACTTTGCCGCCGCTGATGTTGATAGTGCCTTTGAAACTTAAAAGTTCGCCTTCGCGTGAACCGCCACTACCAATGGCTGTTGTGCCCGTGGCAACGACGGTACCACCGCTGATGCTGATTTGTGCGGTGGCATCTGCGCTTCTGCCTCCGCCAATGCCGGCACCTTCCGTACTCGTGGCCGACACGTTGCCGCCAGTGATTATAATGTTGGCCCATTCGCTTTCACAGCCGGTTCCTATTCCTGCACCGAAGCTGGAAGTAGCGTTCACCGTTCCCCCCTCGATGGTAATATATCCTCCATGAGCATCATCGCCATAGCCGCCACCGATGCCTGCACCGTATTTGGATATGGCTGTGACGATGCCGCCATGAATGTGGGTTTGTACTCCGGAAGATCTAAAACCGCCGCCGATGCCGGCAGCACGCCTGTAATTATCGCTAACGCCGCCTGATGTGGCAGTGACGGTGCCGCCATAGATGTGGACGATGGCACCCTTGCTGCTGTCGCCACCGCCGATGCCGGCTCCACTCCAGCTGCTGTCGGCTTGCTCTTGGGCCAGTATGGAACCGCCTCCGGTGGCTGTCACCGTGCCGCCATAAATCGTGACATAGCCAGCAAAGTCTTCACAGTTACCACCACTGCCTATTCCGGCTCCGGCTTTGTCACCTTCTGCGGTGACGCTGCCGCCATAGACGGTGAGACCGCTGAGGGATGTCGTGCCAAACCCAGCCTCATATCCGCCACCGATGCCGGCCCCTTCAAGATTGCCCTTAGCTTGGATGATGCCGCCATGCACGACGAGTGCTCCGGCTTTCAATCCCTCGCCGCCGCCTCCGATGCCTGCACCGTTTTCGTAGCTGTTGTTGGCGATGAGTGTGCCCGAGGCGTTGCCAGACTGTCCGTAAATGCTGAGTTTATGGTTTTCTTCCAGCTTCACGCCGCCCGTCACGGTGAGCGTCACCCCGTCGGGGAGGATGAGGTGGACATCGTCGCCCAGGACGTTGAGCACCTTGTAGTTGGAGTTGCCCGTCACCACATACCAGCCGTTGGTCAATCCTATCCAGCCTTCTTCATCGTTGCCATTGATGGGGGAGTAGTTGGTGCAGGCCTTGGTGGTCTCCGTCACCCGCTTTTCGATGTCGTCCCACGCCCGTTCAATATAACTTATGCCGTATGCCACCTCGTTGGCTCCTTCCACGCCAGCGGGACGGAGGCTAATGACGTAGGCAGGGTTGTTCGAGGTAAAGAAAGATTGGGGATCCGTTCCTGCATGGTAGTTGGGGTAGTTCAGGGTGAGGTGTGTCTGGTCCACTTTCTGGGCATTCAGGCCGATGCTGGCGCCGGTGGTGAGGGCCGCCGTGAGTGTGACGAAGCTATATTCCGTCAGGTAGAGGTCGCCCACCACAGGCTTGTCCTGAATGTTGAGTGTTGTTCCCAGGTTCTGATAGACGTCTTTGCCGTAGATACTTGCGGTGTTGCCAGTGATGGAACATGCGCCCTGCAGTTGCACCGTGCCCGTGCCGAACAGATAGATGCCGCCGCCATTCTGGGCGTTGTTGCCGCTGATGGTGACGCCGTCGAGGGTGAGCGTGCCTTCGGTGCAGATGGCTCCGCCGCCCGTCTGGGCAGTGTTGCCGCTGAGGGTGGCGCCGCTGATGCTCACCGTGCTGTTGCTGTATATTGCGCCGCCATAGGTTCCAGCGGTGTTGTCGGCGATGGTGCCACCGGTCATGGTCAGCGTGCCTTCGTTGTGGATGCCGCCGCCGAATTGTCCGGCGGTGTTGCCAGTGATGGTGCCGCCCGTGATGGTCATCGTCCCGTGGTTCTCGATGCCGCCGCCGAAGCCGTAGCCGCCTCCTGCAATCTGGTCGGCGCGGTTGCCGGTGATGGTGCCGCCGCTGATGGTCAGTTCGCAGCCCTCAGACACATAGATGCCTGCGCCCTGGAACGACCAGCCGCCGGTAATCGTTCCGTCCGTGCCGCCGTCGGTGATGGTGAGCTTGCCGTTGTTCTTCAGAAAAATGACCTGCCCGTTCTCGTTGGCAGCCGTCATGGAGCGGCTCAGCGTGTGGCCGTTGAGGTCGAGGGTGACGGTCGTGCCGTTGATGTCCAGACGGCCATTGGTCAGCGTGATGTTGGTGCCGAGCTTCACGCGTTGTTGGTCAGTATTCACTAACGAGCGCAGGGCGTCCTCGGTCATGGCGGTGCCCTGTGCCCATGCTCCCTGCAGGGCGATGATTGTCAGAATCAGTGTGCTGAGGATTAGCTTGTTTGTTGTTCTCATTTTTGTACTATAGCTTTTGATTCTTTGTCGATTATCTGCCCCATGGGTCAAAGGTAAACGACCAACGCCAATCTTTATATTCGTCAGTGATGCGGTTGGTCAGGCGAATGCTGTCATTTGAGAGCGAGAAAGCGGTAACAATGGTGTCTGCTGTGGCCATAGTTGTATATATTACTCTATTTGATAATTCTAAGTTAAGCCGATATTGCGAAAGGAGAACATTGCTTGTTCCACGTCTCCTGTTTTTTTCGCTTTAGCGGTGTTCACGCCGCAAAGGTACAACTTTTTTTTCAATTACCGATAAGATTTGTAGAGTTTAACGTGAATTTGTAAGTATTTTAGCACTTTCCCCATACAATGTTCTCAGAAACAGCCAAAGTTGATATTTGAATTATTAACCAACCTTGTCAAACAGTTACTTAGCGCAACTGAGGTACAAGGTCGGTACAAATACACCCAATTTTGATGCTTTATCTTCTCTCTCTTGATTGGCAAAACGTCTTGTCTTTGCTCACCAAAGTTGTCAAAACCTCAAAATGGCTAAAAATTATAGGTTAAATTATCTTAACGGATTGTTAAATCTTGTCTGGTTTTTATGATGGAAAAACTGCTTGTTTTGACACCAAAATCGGCAAATGTCAGATTGCACTTTTTTGTTCCTTTCAACTTTGGAGTATATCTGTTTCCATCTGTGTTACAGATACTTATGAAGTCCACAAACACTTCCACATGAACAGCATAATGCTTATGGCATGATGAAGATGAGGAAATGATTCAAAACAAGTATTTCTCGAAATAGTGGCTATTATCGGTCTTACTCTTATTGACTATGACGAATTAGATTCTAAAGTTTCCCACCCCCTATTTTAGAGGTTTTGGGGATTTAATTATGAATGAAAATCCATTCCTGCACTAGGTTTTAACAATTGCTTAAAAAGTGTTTCATGTTTTTGACCTCCTTTTCTCCAATGTATCCGCCATGGCCACATAATCCAAGGCTAGGTCAGAGTCTGTTAGAATATCATCCATAAGTTGTTCTGCTGATATGTTTATTCTATCAGCGAGTACTTCCAAGAGACGTTCCAGGCATGCAAGGATTCTGTGCCATAGGGTTAGAGCCATCAGTTCATCCTCCATGCCGGCAAACAGTTCGCCCATTGTTTCGTAATCGGCAAATCTTTTCTCCAAAGCCATCACCATGTATGTCATATAGCATAAGGTGCAGTCTGCTATAAGACCATCGAAATCGCGACCTTGATACCCACCCAATCCTAGATATTGGCGTGTCTCTTTATTGACAACTTCAATGTTCCATCTGATTTGGTACGTCTCAAATGCCTTGACGAATGACATTTTCAAGTCGGAAGAAAGCAGTATGTTCCAATCCTTATTTCTGCCGTACCTAATGAGGTAGATGCGCACGGGCTGCTCCCCTAATCTGCCATTCAGGCAGATATAGAGACATTTGTATTTTCTGCAGCTGTGTGCCATAGTGCGCTCATACAGTGATACGAGTTCGAATGCGGTATGCAGTTTGCCATGGACGAGATATTTGGTATTGCCCATCTTTGCAAGTCCCAAGAAATGCATGCATCCACTGCCGATGCTTGCCACTTCGCTAATGAGACGCTCGCAGGTAAACCAACTGTCACACAAGACATATCTGGCTCTCAGCCCAACTTTCCACGCTCTTCTAATCATCTCGATGGCAACATCCAGCTTTGACATATCGCTCTCCTTCAGGCGGGTGCAGTCTGGTGCATACGGCGATCGTTTCTTGGAAAACTGTTCTTTTCTTTGCTTCTTGGTCAATCCGAAGTCCTTCTTCTTGCCCTTTTCCCTGTGTATGGAGA
This sequence comes from Prevotella sp., assembly GCA_017508965.1. Classification (GTDB taxonomy): domain Bacteria; phylum Bacteroidota; class Bacteroidia; order Bacteroidales; family Bacteroidaceae; genus Prevotella. Next base: position 5,900 of record JAFWQT010000080.1, read on the forward strand.
AGTCAAACGGAATTGTAGTCTTACCATCGAAGAATGCGCAGAGGAGAAGCTTAAAGCCAAGAACGCACTTGCCCTGCACATGGTCAAAAACCCTGCTTACCCTTTCCATGGAATAGCCAGTCTTTTCCAAAGTTGTGTCATCAAGGATTAGACAGCTATTCTCGCTCTCCGCCCATACTCCCTCGCGGCGAAGTATGCATATGAATCTAAGAAGCATGTGATTCAAAAGCTTACGCCAGTCCATACTCGGTCGTGTCAGCATCCTGTAATAGCAGTTCTTGCCAGTATCAAGCAAATCATAGAAGTTTTTCTTGTAGATGGAATGAACGCTTTCGCCGTTGACCCTAAACAA